>NZ_JAHUWE010000085.1:0-207 GCF_019219225.1 Pseudomonas sp. PDM32 | reverse complement strand
ACTCGGTGACGGTGGTCGGGCCGGTGTAGACGTCGTTGCCGACGCTGACCGGCAGGCTGCCAGAGCTCTGACCTTCGGCGATGGTGATGACCTTGCCGCTGTCCAACGTCACGGTGACCGGACCGTTCTGCGCGGTGACCGGTTTGCCCTGGGCATCGGTCAGCGTGGCGGTGTAGGTGATGGTGCCGTTCTCGTCGACGCTCGGCG
>NZ_JAHUWE010000084.1:0-213 GCF_019219225.1 Pseudomonas sp. PDM32 | reverse complement strand
CCGTGACGTTGGACAGCGGCAAGGTCATCACCATTGCCGAAGGTCAGAGCTCCGGTAGCCTGCCGGTCACTGTCGGCAACGACGTCTACACCGGTCCAACCACCGTCACTGAATCCATCAAGGACGCGGTGGGTGGCAACCTCGAGTCCATCAACCCGATCAAGACTCCGGTCAGCACCACGGTTACCGACGTCAACGACACCACCACCGTGA
>NZ_JAHUWE010000083.1:0-222 GCF_019219225.1 Pseudomonas sp. PDM32 | reverse complement strand
CTGCAATGAATATTGATTTCTAGTCTTTTGATTAGATCGTTCTTTAAAAATTTGGGTATGTGATAGAAAGATAGACTGAACGTTACTTTCACTGGTAACGGATCAGGCTAAGGTAAAATTTGTGAGTGGCTCTTAGGAGCTCAATCGAATTTTCGGCGAATGTCGTCTTCACAGTATAACCAGATTGCTTGGGGTTATATGGTCAAGTGAAGAAGCGCATAC
>NZ_JAHUWE010000082.1:0-225 GCF_019219225.1 Pseudomonas sp. PDM32 | reverse complement strand
GACCTTCGGCAATGGTGATGACCTTGCCGCTGTCCAACGTCACGGTGACCGGACCGTTCTGCGCGGTGACCGGTTTGCCCTGGGCATCGGTCAGCGTGGCGGTGTAGGTGATGGTGCCGTTCTCGTCCACGCTCGGGGTCGCGGTCAGGGTTACCGTGGTGGTGTCGTTGACGTCGTTGACCGTGGTTTCCACCGGGCTCTTGATCGGGTTGATGGACTCGAGGT
>NZ_JAHUWE010000081.1:0-225 GCF_019219225.1 Pseudomonas sp. PDM32 | reverse complement strand
AGCGCATCGAGCCGGTGCGGCGCTTCGCCTACGACACGCTCTACCAGCTAATCAGCGCCACCGGCTGGGAAACCGCCAAGCCGTCGTTGGGGCCGGCGTTGCCCGAGTGGCAGGGATTCGGCCCGCCGGACGCCAGTCGCTGGTGCAATTACACAGAGACCTATTATTACGATGAAGCGGGCAATCTGCTGCAGCGCCTGCATCACGGCGCGGTAGACGACACCT
>NZ_JAHUWE010000080.1:0-225 GCF_019219225.1 Pseudomonas sp. PDM32 | reverse complement strand
AAAATTTGGGTATGTGATAGAAAGATAGACTGAACGTTACTTTCACTGGTAACGGATCAGGCTAAGGTAAAATTTGTGAGTTGCTCTTTATGAGCAAGAATCGAATTTTCGGCGAATGTCGTCTTCACAGTATAACCAGATTGCTTGGGGTTATATGGTCAAGTGAAGAAGCGCATACGGTGGATGCCTTGGCAGTCAGAGGCGATGAAAGACGTGGTAGCCTGC
>NZ_JAHUWE010000007.1:0-382360 GCF_019219225.1 Pseudomonas sp. PDM32 | reverse complement strand
CTTCATCTCCCATTACAACCATCGTCGTTGCCACTCTGCCTCGAACAACTTGCCGCCTGCGCTGTATGAGCAACAGGCGGCTTAATGCTCCTACAGAGCGGTTCAAAAAAAATGAACCACTACACCGAAGGCTGCGATCTTTTTTGTCGCCACCGTGCAAAACACGGTCGCCACAGGTCGCTTTTACCGCTCGTCTGCTGCGTATTGTTCTGGCCACGGTGCACAAAGACACCGGCCCGACAATAATCCGCTGCCGCACGAGAATGCTCTCTATGACAAGCCCCAAAGGTCTGTTCGCCCGCTGTCTCTCAATCCTCTGCGGCACCGCTCTCCTGAGCACCAGCGTCCTGGCGGCGGACGACGCCTCCTGCAAGACCGTGCGCATGGGTGTGGTCAACTGGACCGATGTGATTGCCACCAGTGGCATGGCCGATGTGCTGCTCAATGGTCTGGGCTACGAAAGCAGGCAAACCAGCGCCGTGCAGCAAATTATTTTCGCCGGCATCCGTGACAAGCGCCTCGACATCTTCCTCGGTTACTGGAAACCGGCGATGGATAAGAACATCGCGCCGTTCGTGGCAGCCAATCAGGTCAAGGTCATGGATAAGCCGAGTCTGGCCGATGCGCAGGCGACTCTCGCAGTGCCAGACTACGTCGCAGCGGCGGGCCTGAAAACCTTCGCCGATATTGCCAGGTTCAAAGACCAGCTCGGCGGCAAGATCTACGGCATCGAGCCGGGCAGCGGTGCCAACACCACGATCAAGACGATGATCGAGACCAATCACTTCGGCCTCAAGGACTTCAAACTGATCGAGTCCGGTGAGGCCGGGATGCTGGCGGCCGTGCAGCGGGCGGTGAATCGCAAGGAGTTCGTGGTATTCGTCGGCTGGACCCCGCACCCGATGAACATCAACATGAAGATCGACTACCTGACCGGCAGCGAAGACGTCTATGGGCCGAACGAAGGTGCGGCGACCGTATCCACCGTCACCGCCCCGGATTACGCCGAGCGCTGCCCGAACGTCAATCGATTGCTGGAGAACCTGACGTTCACCGCTGCTCAGGAAAGTCAGCTGATGGTGCCGATCATGGAACGCCAGACGGCTCAGGATGTCGCCAGAAAATGGCTGCGCGAGCATCCCGAAGACTTGCAGCGCTGGTTGGCGGGGGTCAGCAGTTTCGATGGCAAGGACGGCGTAGCGACGGTTCAGGCCAGCCTGAAGAACTGACCCCAAAACCTGTGGGAGCGGGCTTGCTCGCGAAGGCGGATTGACAGTCGACATAGAGGTTGAATGTGCCGGCCTCTTCGCGAGCAAGCCCGCTCCCACAGGAACCTGGTCTCCCGTGCACCTCTGAAAAGGCTGACACCCGGCTCATGGCTTCTTACCCGCTTTCCAAAGAGATGACGGCATTCGTCGAGAAAACCGTCAGTTTCAACAGCACCGACAGCAGTCTCGCCGGATTGCGCCAGGCCTACAGCGAGATGTGCCGGGCGTTCACTCCGGCACGTCCCGCCGGGTTGTATGTGGTCGACTTCGTGTTGTCCGGTGTTGCTGTCCGTTCCTATCAGCCACCGACCAGCAGTACGTCATGCATCGTTTACCTGCATGGCGGCGGCTGGGTGGTGGGGGACCTGGACTCCCACGATTTCATCTGCGCCGAATTGGCATCGACCCTCGGTGTGCTGGTGATCGCCGTCGATTATCGCCGGGCACCGGAGCATCCGTTTCCCGCTGCGTTCGATGATTGCCTGAAGGTCTGGCGGGCGCTGCGCACCGGACCGTTTCAACTCGATCCGGAGCGCATGCTGGTGGCCGGTGACAGTGCCGGCGGCAATCTCGCAGCAGCGTTGTGCCTGGCACTGCGCGATGCCGGCGAGCCGTTGCCGTGCGCGCAGGTTCTGATCTATCCGGGGCTGGGCGGCGATCACCGGCTGCCATCGCGCAGTGAGTGCGTCGACGCGCCGTTACTCAGCAGCAGTGATGTCGATTGCTATCACGCCCTTTACCTGCGGGGCACCCGCCAGCCGAGCGCCTACGCCATGCCATTGCTCGCCACGGATTTCAGGGGATTGCCACCGGCCTGGATCGCCGTGGCGCAGTTCGACCCGTTGCGTGATGACGGCGTGCGGTATGCCGAGCGACTGAACGCTGCGGGCGGGGCTGCCACGCTGTATGTCGGCGAGGGGCTGGTTCATGGTTGTTTGCGGGCCCGGGGGCAGGTAGCCGAGGTCGATGAGCTGTACCAGGCCCTGTTCGGATACCTGGCGGCAAGAATCTGACTCCGCACGGGCATGCTCATTGACGTAATTCGGGTTTATGATGCCGGACGGCAGAATAATAGAAGTCCCCCCAGGGATGACCTCGACCCCTTACGGAGTGCGCAATGCAGACTTTGTACCCGCAGATCAAACCCTACGCCCGGCACGATCTGGCCGTCGACGAGACCCACACGCTGTATGTCGACGAAAGCGGTTCACCGGAAGGTTTGCCGGTGGTGTTCATCCACGGCGGCCCTGGTGCCGGATGTGATGCCCAGAGTCGTTGCTTCTTCGATCCCAATCTGTACCGCATTGTTACCTTCGACCAGCGCGGTTGCGGTCGCTCCACTCCCCACGCCAGCCTGGAAAACAACACGACCTGGGATCTGGTCGCCGACCTGGAGCGGATTCGCCAGCACCTGGGCATCGACAAATGGGTGCTGTTTGGCGGCTCCTGGGGTTCGACCCTGGCGCTGGCCTATGCGCAAACCCATCCTGAGCGCGTGCACGGTCTGATCCTGCGCGGGATTTTTCTGTGCCGCCCGCAGGAAATCGAATGGTTCTACCAGGCTGGCGCGAGCCGTTTGTTCCCCGATTACTGGCAGGACTACATCGCGCCGATCCCGCTGGACGAGCGCGGCGATTTGCTCACCGCGTTCCACAAGCGTCTGGTCGGCAACGACCAGATTGCCCAGATGCACGCGGCCAAGGCCTGGTCCACCTGGGAGGGCCGTACTGCGACCCTGCGTCCGAACCCGCTGGTGGTCGATCGCTTCTCCGAGCCACAGCGTGCATTGTCGATTGCCCGCATCGAATGCCACTACTTCAGCAACCACGCCTTCCTGGAACCGAACCAGTTGATCCGCGACATGGGCAAGATCGCCCATTTGCCCGGCGTGATCATCCATGGCCGCTATGACGTGATCTGCCCGCTGGATAACGCCTGGGAATTGCATCAAGCCTGGCCGAACAGCGAACTGCAGGTCATCCGCGATGCCGGTCATGCCGCTTCCGAACCGGGCATCACCGACGCGCTGGTCCGTGCCGCCGATCAGATGGCCCGGCGTCTGCTCGACCTGGCGCCTGACGAGGCATGAAGGGCCTGCTGCAACGGGTGCGTGGCGCACGAGTCGAGGTTGCCGGCGAAGTCGTGGGCGCCGTTGATCAGGGACTGCTGGTCCTGGTGGCCGTTGAGCCAGACGATACGCGGGCCAGCGCCGACAAACTTCTTAATAAGCTGCTTAACTATCGGGTGTTCAGTGACGCTGAGGGCAAAATGAATCTGTCCCTGGCGGATGTGGGCGGCGGGCTGCTGCTGGTCTCTCAGTTCACCCTGGCTGCCGATACCAGAAGCGGGCTGCGTCCGGGTTTCTCGACTGCGGCCCCTCCGGCGTTGGGAGAGGAATTGTTCGACTATCTATTAAGCAAAGCGAAACAGGTGCATGGCACTGTGGCATCAGGTAGATTCGGCGCGGATATGCAGGTGCACCTGGTCAATGATGGCCCGGTCACCTTCCTGTTACAGACCTGAAAGCGCTTGAAACAAGTTTTTAAGCTCATTTCGACTGAAAACAGGACTTTATCGCGATAAATACTTTGTTACCCCTGATGCGTTGTAACGCGGCCTACTAGATAATCGCGCGCTACGGGGATCAGCGTTCGTTGGTCCATTTTGACTTAGGTAGAGACTTGTCTGGATCCGATTGGGGAATCATTTCGCCCCAGCGGAGTCGGAACAATGCTCGCCAACTTGGCAAGAGTGGTTTGCAAGGGCGGTTTTTTCATACCGTACACCGTGCAGACCCTTTAACTGGCCGTTGGTTTTTTGATCTGTTTTCGGCGAGGGTTGCTCGTGATTGTTAGTCCCTGTAACGCACCAAAATTGTCTGCCAAACGGTTACGCAGCGCCCTGGTAGCGGGCTCTGCACTGCTCTGCCTGCTCAGCGCCGGCCAGCTTTGGGCATTCAATCTGGATGATGTGTCGGCCAAGGCAAAAGAGCTGGCCGCGCAGAAATACGAAGCGCCGCGCAGTAACCTGCCGAACGAGTTCCGCGACATGAAGTTCGCGGACTATCAGAAAATTCGTTTTCTGACGGAAAAAGCCGAATGGGCGGATCAGAAGACGCCGTTCAAGCTGTCCTTCTATCACCAGGGCATGCATTTCGATACGCCGGTGAAAATCAACGAAATCACCGCGAACACCGTCGAAGAGATCAAATACGACCCGAGTCGTTTCGACTTCGGCGACATGCAGTTCGATCCGAAGGCCACCGAACAGCTGGGTTATGCCGGTTTCCGTGTGCTGTACCCGATCAACAAGGCCGACAAGCAAGACGAAATCATGACCATGCTCGGCGCGAGCTACTTCCGCGTCGTCGGCAAGGGTCACGTCTATGGCTTGTCCGCTCGCGGCATGGCCATCGATACCGCCTTGCCGTCCGGCGAAGAATTCCCGCGTTTTCGCGAGTTCTGGATTCAACAGCCCAAGCCGGGCGACAAGCACCTGGTGATCTTCGCCCTGCTGGACTCTCCGCGTGCCACCGGCGCCTATCGCCTGACCCTGCGTCCGGGCAGCGACACCATCGTCGACGTCAAGGCGCAGATGTTCCTGCGTGACAAGGTCGGCAAGCTGGGCATCGCCCCGTTGACCAGCATGTTCCTGTTCGGCGCCAACCAGCCGTCGAAAGTACTGAACTACCGCCGCGAACTGCACGACTCCAGCGGCCTGGCGATCCATGCCGGTAACGGCGAGTGGATCTGGCGTCCGCTGAACAATCCCAAACACCTGGCGGTGAGCAACTTCAGCGTGGAAAACCCGCGCGGGTTCGGTCTGCTGCAACGTGGCCGCGACTTCAGCCACTACGAAGACCTCGACGACCGCTACGACAAGCGCCCAAGCGCCTGGATCGAGCCGAAGGGTGACTGGGGCAAGGGCACCGTCGACCTGGTCGAGATTCCGACCGCCGACGAAACCAACGACAACATCGTCGCCTTCTGGAACCCGGAAAAATTGCCGGAACCTGGCCAGCCGCTCGATGTCGCTTATCGTATGCATTGGACCATGGACGAAGCGGCGATTCACGCGCCGGACAGCGCCTGGGTCAAGCAGACCCTGCGTTCGACCGGTGACGTCAAGCAGTCCAACCTGATTCGTCAGCCGGACGGCAGCGTTGCCTACCTGGTGGACTTCGAAGGCCCGTCCCTGGCAGCGTTGCCGGCCGATGCCGAGGTTCGCAGCCAGGTCAGCGTCGGCGACAACGCCGAACTGGTGGAAAACAGCGTTCGCTACAACCCTGAAACCAAGGGCTGGCGCCTGACCCTGCGGATGAAAATCAAGGATCCGGGCAAGGCTACCGAGATGCGTGCCGCGCTGGTGCAGAACATCGTGCCGGCGGACCTGGCCAAGACGTCGATCCCGTCGTCCAACTCGTCGGTTGCCAAGGCCGACAAGGTTGCCGCCAAGCAACAAGAGAAAGCGGACAAGGAAGCCAAGCAAGCGGAGGCCAAGCAGGCTGAAGCTAAGCCTGTTGCAGATGCCAAGGACAAGGCCAATAAAGACGCCAAGCAGCCTGTTGCTGCCGACGCGGCCCCAGCCACACCGGAATCGGCGCCGACTGAAGAAGTCCTGACCGAGACCTGGAGCTATCAGTTGCCTGCCGATGAGTAACTCTCAAGTACGGCCAGAAACTCTTTCCGAGTATCTGGCGCATCTGCCGATGACCGACGAGCAGCGCGCGGAACTCGCGGGCTGCCAGTCTTTCAGCGAATTGCACGAACGCCTGTCGTCTTCGACGTTCGACGCCCCGACCGAAGCCGCCCAGGCTTCGGTCGGCAAACGCCTGACCCTGAGTACTGCCGAAGAGCTGCAGGACGCGGAAATGCTGGTGCTCGACGCCAACGGCCGGGTCTGCCTCAAGGCGACCCCGCCGATCCGGCGGACCAAGGTCGTGCCGGAGCCGTGGCGCACCAACATTCTGGTGCGTGGCTGGCGGCGAATGACCGGTCGTACCAACCCGCCGAAGCCGCCGAAGGACGAGCGTGTGCTGCCGGCTGCGCGCTGGCGGACCGTCGGTTCGATCCGTCGCTACATTCTGTTGCTGCTGATGCTCGGCCAGACCATCGTCGCCGGCTGGTACATGAAAGGCATCATGCCGTACCAGGGCTGGTCGTTCGTCGACCTCAACGAAGTGCTGCACCAACCGCTGCTGCAAACCGCCACGCAAGTGCTGCCGTACGCCTTGCAGACCAGCATCCTGATCCTGTTCGGGATTCTGTTCTGCTGGGTATCGGCCGGTTTCTGGACCGCGCTGATGGGCTTCCTCGAATTGCTGACCGGCCACGATAAATACCGTATCTCCGGTAAAAGTGCCGGTAACGAGCCGATTCCAAAGGATGCGCGCACCGCACTGGTGATGCCGATCTGCAACGAAGACGTGCCTCGGGTGTTTGCCGGCCTGCGGGCGACCTTCGAGTCGGTTGCGGCCACGGGTGACCTGGACCGTTTCGATTTCTTCGTCCTCAGCGACAGTAACGACGCCGATATCTGTGTGGCCGAGCAACAGGCCTGGCTGGACGTCTGCCGCGAAGCCGGTGGCTTCGGCAAGATCTTCTATCGCCGCCGCCGTCGTCGTGTAAAACGCAAGAGCGGCAACCTCGACGATTTCTGCCGTCGTTGGGGCGGTGACTACAAGTACATGGTCGTACTCGACGCCGACTCGGTGATGAGCGGTGAGTGCCTGACCAGTCTGGTGCGCCTGATGGAAGCCACGCCGGATGCCGGGATCATCCAGACCGCGCCACGGGCGTCGGGCATGGACACCCTGTATGCGCGCATGCAGCAGTTCGCCACTCGCGTGTATGGCCCGCTGTTTACCGCCGGCCTGCACTTCTGGCAACTGGGCGAGTCGCACTACTGGGGTCACAACGCGATCATCCGCATGAAGCCGTTCATCGATCACTGCGCCCTGGCGCCGTTGCCCGGTAAAGGTGCGTTCTCCGGCTCGATCCTGTCCCACGACTTCGTTGAAGCCGCGCTGATGCGCCGTGCCGGTTGGGGTGTGTGGATTGCCTACGACTTGCCGGGCAGCTATGAAGAACTGCCGCCGAACCTGCTGGACGAACTCAAGCGTGACCGTCGCTGGTGTCACGGCAACCTGATGAACTTCCGCCTGTTCTTGGTAAAAGGCATGCACCCGGTGCACCGCGCGGTGTTCCTGACCGGCGTGATGTCCTACCTGTCGGCGCCGTTGTGGTTCTTCTTCCTGGTGCTGTCGACCGCGCTGCTGGCGGTCAACACGCTGATGGAGCCGCAGTACTTCCTTGAGCCGCGCCAACTCTATCCGCTGTGGCCACAATGGCACCCGGACAAGGCGATTGCGCTGTTCTCGACCACCATCGTGCTGCTGTTCCTGCCGAAGTTGCTGAGCATCATCCTGATCTGGGCCAAGGGCGCGAAAGAGTTCGGTGGCAAGTTCAAGGTGACCCTGTCGATGCTGCTGGAGATGCTGTTCTCCATGCTGCTGGCACCGGTGCGGATGATTTTCCACACCCGTTTCGTCCTCGCCGCGTTCCTCGGCTGGGCCGCGACCTGGAACTCGCCGCAGCGTGACGACGACTCCACCCCGTGGAGCGAAGCGATCAAGCGCCATGGTCCGCAAACCCTGCTGGGCTTCTTCTGGGCCATGCTGGTGATCTGGCTGAACCCGAGCTTCCTGTGGTGGCTGGTGCCGATCGTCGGTTCGTTGATGCTGTCGATCCCGGTGTCGGTGATCTCCAGCCGCGTCGGCCTGGGCCTGAAGTCCCGTGACGAGAGCCTGTTCCTTATCCCTGAGGAATACAATCCGCCGCAGGCCTTGCTGGCCACCGACCAGTACACCCATGAGAACCGCTGGCACGCGCTGAACGACGGCTTCGTCCGTTCGGTGGTCGATCCACAGCAGAACGCCCTGGCGTGCTCGCTGGCGACCTCGCGGCACAATCAGGCCGAGCCGATCGAGTGGTTGCGGATCGAGCGGGTGCGGCACGCGATGAAGGTGGGTCCTGAAGGCTTGACCAACAACGAGCGAGTGCAGTTGTTGAGCGACCCGGTAGCCTTGGCCCGCTTGCACGAGCAGGTCTGGAGCGAAGGGCATGCCGAGTGGCTGGGCGCATGGCGCAAGTCGGTCCAGGCCGACCCCCATGCACCGTTGCTGCCGCTCAAGCCGATGAGCGAGCAGCCTCAGTTGGCATGATAAAAAAACCCGCGAAAGCGGGTTTTTTTATGGCTTGAAGTTGGTTCTTGAGCTTGCACCCGACTTTGTAACAGCAGTGTCTGGTCGATCGCTTTCGCGGGCAAGCCCGCTCCCACAGGGTTCAAGGTGAGGCACACATTGTGTGAACACCGAAAATACCTGTGGGAGCGGGCTTGCCCGCGAAGGCATCACCTCGGTCCTGAGTGAACCGAGGTATGCAGATCACCTCAAACCCTGAACTTGCCCACCAGCATCTGCAAATGCGTCCCCAGTCGTGCCAGCTCAACGCTGGAGGCTGCGGTCTCTTCACTGGCTGCCGAGGTCTGATCCGACACATCCCGCACGTTCAGCACGCTGCGGTTGATCTCTTCGGCCACGGCACTTTGCTGTTCGGCGGCAGCGGCGATCTGCTGGTTCATCGCCTGAATCGCCGAGACGGTGCGGGTGATGCTTTCCAGTGAGCCACCGGCGCGACGGGTCAGTTCGACACTGCTGTCGGTCAGGGTGCGGCTGTTGTCCATGATGGTCGCCACTTGCTGCGTGCCGCTTTGCAGGCCGACGATCAGCTCTTCGATCTCTTCGGTGGATTTCTGGGTGCGCTGGGCCAGGCTGCGAACTTCGTCTGCGACCACGGCAAACCCACGACCGGCTTCACCGGCTCGGGCAGCTTCAATCGCGGCGTTGAGCGCCAGCAGGTTGGTTTGCTGGGCCACGGACTTGATCACGTCGAGCACGCTGCCGATCTTGTCGCTTTCGCGCTTGAGCTCGCCCATGGCCTCGGTGGAGTGGCCGACTTCCGCGGCCAGGCGCTCGATCTGGGCAATGGCTTCAGCCACCACTTTGTCGCCCTCACGGGCCTGCTGGTCGGCGGCGACGGCCGCTTCGGATGCCTCTTCGGCGTTGCGCGCCACTTCCTGCACGGTGGCGGCCATTTCATTCATGGCGGTGGCGACCTGATCGGTCTCGACTTTCTGGCTGTTGACCCCGGCGCTGGTCTGCTCGGTGACCGCGGACAGCTCTTCAGCGGCGCTGGCGATCTGTGTGACGCCATCGCTGATGCCGCCGATCAGTTCGCGCAGGCCTTGGGTCATGCTCTGCATGGCGCGTTGCAACTGGCCGAGTTCGTCGCGACGCTGCGACGTCAGGTTGTGGGTCAGGTCGCCGCTGGCAACGCGCTCAGCCACGGCCAGGGTCTGGTTCAACGGAATGATGATCTGCCGGGTGATCGCCCACGCGGCCAGCAGGCCGAAGGCGATGGCCAGAACGGTGGCGAGGGTCAGCATGTTCTTGGCGTGGGCGGCGTCGCTGTCGCGCACGACGGTTTGCGAGACGGTGAGTTTCTGGCTCATGTCCAACAGGATGTCGCCTTGGGCGGACATGCGTACCAGGGCCTTGGCGCTGGCCACTTGGGAGTCGCGGAACTGGCTGACGGCGGCACGATAGGCCTTCAGTGAGTCAGTCGCCTGTTGCAGGTTGGCGATGTGTTCATCAGGCAGTTTGGCCGGCAGGCTCTCGAGGTTCTTCAGGGCGTTGTCGATCGCGTCGAGGGCTGGCTGTTCGGCTTCGCTCTTGCCGCTGTAGGTATAGCCGCGAACCTGGAAGCGCGCCTGCTGGATCAGTTTGCTCAGGTCGATCACGCTATTGAATGCTGCGACGCTGTCACCTTGCAGCATGGATTTTTCCACTTCGGCGACGCGGGCCACGGCGTTGTCGGCGGTGGCGCCGAGTTTGCTGCGGGCATCTTCACGCTGGGCACCCGCCTGGGTCATGTCGTTGAAGGCACGACGGTATTCGGCGACAGCGGCCAGTTGTTGATCGACCATGGCCGTGTCGGCTGGCTGTTCGATCAGACCGCGGGCGGTCTGCAGGCCGCTTTCGAGTTTGCCCAGCAGATCGTTGACGGCACCGGGGCCTTGTTCCCCGCGACGCATCTCGTAATCCAGGCGTGCAATGCGCAGATCCTTGGTCAGGTCGTTGAGGCTGGCGATGAACCCCAGTTTATCGCCACGGCTGGTGACGCCGCTCAGGCCGGTCCAGCCGGTGAAGGTAATCAGCAGGGTCAGTAACAGCACCAGACCGAAGCCGATCCCCAGTTTGCGTTTGACGCTGACGTTTCCCAGATTCTCGGCTAGCCATTGGTACATGCTGAATCTCCCCGGACCACAATTTGGTTTTATGGGGGTTGTATCGGCAGAGCTGTGTGGATCTATAGGTGCACAGGATTTTTCAGATGTGTGGTGATCTGTGGCGAGGGGGCTTGCCCCCGCTCGGGTGCGCAGCAGCCGTAAAAAAGGTGCATGCGGTTTGGCTGGAGTAACAGCAGTGGCCGCTGCGCGACCAAACGGGGGCAAGCCCCCTCGCCACAGTGATCGCGTAGGGATTTAGAAAAGGCGGGCCAGCAGAGCGGTCACGGCGGTTTCGACGCGCAGGATGCGCTCGCCCAGTTGCACCGGTTGCAGGCCGGATTTGCCCAGCAGGTCGATCTCGTAGGGAATCCAGCCACCCTCGGGGCCGATGGCCAGGGTCACCGGTTCGCTGAGTGCGCGAGGGCAGGGCGGGTAATTGCCGGGATGCCCCACCAGGCCGAGGGTGCCGTCGGTGATCGCCGGCAAACGGTCCTCGACGAACGGCTTGAAACGCTTCTCGATGACGACTTCCGGCAGCACGCTGTCCCGGGCCTGTTCGAGGCCGAGGATCAATTGCTCGCGAATGGCCTCGGGCTCCAGGAAGGGGGTCTGCCAGAAGCTCTTCTCGACGCGATAGCTGTTGACCAGCACGATACGTGGCACACCCATGGCCGCCACAGTCTGGAACACCCTGCGCAGCATCTTGGGGCGTGGCAGGGCCAATACCAGGGTCAATGGCAGCTTGGCCGGTGGCGGCTGGTCGAGGTTGACGCGCAATTCTGCTTCGTCGGCGTCCAGGCGCAGTACTTCGGCCGAGCCCATCAGCCCGCCGATCCGCCCGACGCGCATGCTGTCACCCACTTCGCAGCGGTGGACTTCCTGCATGTGGGTCAGCCGGCGATCACGCAGGATCGCTCGGTCGGCCGCAATGAAGTCGGCCTCTTCCAGGAGCAACAGGTTCACGCTTGGGTCGCTGGCGGCTGGTCGTTGTGATCGTCAGCCGGTTGGTCTTCCGGATGGTCGCCTCGCTTGCTGATCAGGCTGCCGAAAAGGATGCCGATTTCAAACAACAGCCACATCGGCACGGCCAGCAAGGTCTGCGAGAAGATGTCCGGCGGTGTCAGGATCATGCCGACCACGAAACAGCCGATGATCACGTACGGGCGGATCTTCTTCAGGTATTTGACGTCGACCACGCCGATCCACACCAGCAGCACCACGGCCACCGGGATTTCGAATGCCACGCCAAAGGCGAAGAACAGCGTCATGACGAAATCGAGGTAGCTGGTGATGTCGGTCATCATTTCCACACCGGCCGGTGTGGCGGCGGCGAAGAACTTGAAGATCAGCGGGAACACCAGGAAGTAGGCGAAGGCCATGCCGGCGTAGAACAGAAAGATGCTGGAGACCAGCAAGGGCACGGCAATACGCTTTTCATGCTTGTACAGGCCGGGGGCGATGAAACCCCAGATCTGGTGCAGGATCACCGGAATCGCCAGGAACAGCGAGACCATCATCGTCAGCTTCAGCGGCGTCAGGAATGGCGACGACACGTCGGTGGCAATCATCGTCGCGCCGGCGGGCAGGTACGCACGCAGCGGCGTGGAGACAAAGGTGTAGATCTGCTGGGTAAAGGCAAACAGGCCGGCGAAGATGATGAAAATCGCCGCTACGCAGCGCAGCAGTCGGGTACGCAACTCGGTGAGGTGCGAAACCAGCGGCATGTGCTGGTCGTTTTCTGGGAGATCGCTCATGGGGCTCGCGGCGGCAGTGTTGGGTCATGAGGGGCTGGCGCAACAGGCGCAGCGGGTTCAACCGGAGCGGCTGCAACAACGGGCGCAGGTTCGACAGGCGCTACAACGGCAGCAGGTGTTGAGTCGACAGTAGCGGCAGGTGCTTGAATCGTCTGCGCACCCACATGCTCGACCGGCGTCGGCTCCTGCTGGGTCGGCGTGAAGATTTTCCGCGCCTCCTGCTCAAGCGACAGGATGTGTTCGTTGTGCAGTTGCCGACGAATCTCGTCGGCACCGATTTCACGTTCAACTTCCTGTTTGATCGCGTTGAAGCTGCGCTTCAGGCGCCCGACCCACAGGCCCGCGGTACGCGCAGCGCCCGGCAAGCGTTCGGGGCCCAGCACCAGCAGGGCAACGAGGCCGACGAGCAGCAGTTCAGAGAAGCTGATACCAAACATTAGTCAGTGCTCACACGTCTTTGCGGATCGGCTCTTCGACTTTCTGTGCCTGCACGTCGATGGTGTGCGGCTGGTTCACAGTGGTCTGTGGCTGGACCGGTGGAACCGGTTGGGCCGGGGTCGCATTCGGGTCGGCCGGTTTTTCGTCGTCGTTCATGGCTTTCTTGAAGCCCTTGATCGATTCGCCGACGTCAGTACCGAGGTTTTTCAGTTTCTTGGTGCCGAATACCAGTACCACGACAACCAGGATGACGATCCAGTGTTTCCAGTCAAAAATGCCCATGCTGCTGCTCCTCTCTAATAGTTATTCAGGCGGACGGGCGCGAGGCTTTCTCGGCGTGTCCGGAGAGACCGAAACGACGGTCCAGTTCATCGAGTACAGCCTGTGGATGCTGCCCCAATTGGGCGAGCATGACCATGCTGTGGAACCACAAATCGGCGGTTTCGTAGATCACATCGCTGCAGTCGCCGCTGACGGCGGCGTCCTTGGCGGCAATGATGGTCTCGACCGACTCTTCGCCGACTTTTTCCAGAATCTTGTTCAAGCCCTTGTGGTACAGGCTGGCGACATACGAACTGTCGGCGGCGGCGCCTTTGCGCTCTTCGAGTACCTCGGCGAGGCGGGTGAGAGTGTCACTCATGTTTGTGCCCTGCGGAATAGATGGCGTGCGGATCTTTCAGGACCGGGTCGACCGTTGTCCAGTCGCCGTTCTCATAGACGCGGTAGAAGCAGCTCTGGCGGCCGGTATGGCAGGCGATGTCGCCGATCTGCTCGACCATCAGGATGATGACGTCGGCGTCGCAGTCCAGGCGCATCTCGTGCAGTGTTTGCACGTGGCCGGACTCTTCGCCCTTGCGCCACAGCTTGCCACGGGAGCGCGACCAGTAAATGGCGCGGTTCTCGGCAGCGGTCAGTTCCAGTGCTTCGCGGTTCATCCAGGCCATCATCAGGACGCGCCCGGTCTTGTGATCCTGGGCAATCGCCGGCACGAGGCCATCGGCGTCCCACTTGATCTCGTCCAGCCAGTTTTTCATCTTCGACTCCGACAGCGGGCTCGACACTTCAATAGTCGAGCTCAGGCGTTGAAACAGTGTGCCAGTGCGCAGCACAACTGGCTATCGGCGCACGACCAGATACAAACCGACCGCCATCATGATGCCGGCTGGCCAATAGTCCAACTCATTCAATGGCCCGCCAGCGGCAAGGATGGCGCCACCGGCCAGATGGGCCGTACCGAGCAGGCGCAGGAACCAGTCGTCCCGGCGTCGATGCCACGCGGGCGGCGGATCGTAGGCGTGGGGCTGAGACATGCGTTCGAGCAGGTCGCGGGCCATGTTCGCCAGGTGCGGGATCTGCTCGAACTGACTGTGCACGTTGCCGAGCAAGGCTTTGGGGCTGACCCGCTCGCGCATCCAGCGTTCGAGGAACGGCTGCGCGGTGTTCCACAGGTCGAGGTCCGGGTACAGCTGACGGCCCAGGCCTTCGATGTTCAACAAGGTTTTTTGCAGCAGAACCAACTGCGGTTGAACCTCCATGTTGAAGCGCCGAGCGGTCTGGAACAGGCGCATCAGCACCTGACCGAAGGAAATATCTTTTAACGGTTTTTCGAAGATCGGCTCGCACACGGTACGGATCGCCGCTTCGAATTCGTTGAGCTTGGTTTCCGCCGGCACCCAGCCCGAATCGATGTGCAACTGCGCCACGCGACGGTAATCGCGCTTGAAGAAGGCGAACAGGTTGCGCGCCAGGTAATCCTGGTCTTCCGGGGTCAGGCTGCCGACGATGCCGCAGTCGATCGCAATGTACTGCGGGCTCCACGGATTCACGGTGCTGACGAAGATGTTGCCGGGGTGCATGTCGGCGTGGAAGAAGCTGTCGCGGAACACCTGGGTGAAGAAAATCTCCACGCCACGCTCGGCGAGCATTTTCATGTCGGTGCGCTGGTCGGCCAGGGTCGCCAGATCGGTGACCTGAATGCCGTAGATGCGCTCCATCACCAGTACTTTCGGCCGGCACCAGTCCCAATAGACTTGCGGCACGTACAGCAGCGGCGAGCCATCGAAGTTGCGCTTCAACTGGCTGGCATTGGCCGCCTCGCGCAGCAGGTCGAGTTCGTCGTAGATGGTTTTTTCGTAATCGCTGACCACGTCCACCGGGTGCAGCAGGCGCGCATCGGCGGAGAGTTTTTCGGCGGCGCGGGCGAGGATGAACAGCCACGCCAGGTCCTGGGCGATCACCGGTTTGAGACCGGGGCGGATCACCTTGACCACCACTTCTTCGCCGGTTTTCAGTTGCGCGGCATGCACCTGCGCCACCGAAGCGGAGGCCAGCGGCTCGACATCGAAACGGCTGAACACGTCGCTGATTTTCTTGCCCAGCTGTTCTTCGATCAGCTTGACCGACACTTGCGAGTCGAACGGCGGCACGCGGTCCTGCAGTTTCATCAGCTCATCGGCGATGTCTTCTGGCAACAGGTCGCGGCGTGTGGACAGGATCTGCCCGAACTTGATGAAAATCGGCCCCAGGTCCTGCAATGCCAGGCGCAGGCGCGCGCCACGGCTCAGATCCAGGGTCTTGCGCGGGAACCAGCGCCACGGCAAGGCGTAGCGCAGCGCCCGCAGAAACCAGGGCAACGGCAGGGCGAACAGCAGGTCATCGAGGCGGTAGCGGATCACGACGCGCTGGATGCGCAACAAACGGCGGACGGCAAGCAGCTTCATGCGTTATCGCTTGGGTCGAGGGATCGGGAAAGGCGCTCGAAACGCGCCTCGAGACGTTCCAGATCGAGCTTGATCTGGTCCAGTTCACTGAATCGGGCTTCGGCTTCGCGCTGACCGACAAGGGTGCGCGATTCTTCGGCCAGGTATTCGCCCAGGTTCTGGCCCAGGCTGGCAAAGCCTTGCTGGTACCAGCGGGCGCGACTGCGCAGGTGGCCGCCGACCAGTTGTGTGGCGACCGGGCCGAGCCAGCGCGAGAGCTCGTACTCCCAGTCCAGCTCCAGGTCCTGGAGGATCGCCGCCAGCTCCAGCAGTACGCCGCTGTCGCCGTCGAGTTCGACTTCAGGGCTGTGCAGGATCGAGGTCTTGTCCTTGCTCATGGCCAGTTTCAACAGGCTTGAAGCCGGTGCACGCAAGGTGCAGTCGGCGCCGGTTTCCCACTGGGAGGCGAGCATCAGGCCTTCGTCGCTGGGCAGGATGAACAGGTGCAGCGCCGGGCTGCGGCAATCGACGGCAATCACTTTGCCGGTCAGATGCGCCAGCCGCGGCAGCGCCGTGCTGTCGAGGCGCAGCACCCGGTTCAGGCCGAGTTCAACGCTGGCGAGCAGGCCGGCGAGCAGCATCAGGGCTTGATGCCGCGGTGCAGGGCCACGATGCCTGCGGTCATGTTGTGATAGGTCACGCGGTCGAAACCGGCCTCGACCATCATCGACTTCAGGGTTTCCTGGTTCGGGTGCATGCGGATCGATTCGGCCAGGTAGCGATAGCTTTCCGAGTCGTTGGTGATCAGCTTGCCCATCAACGGCATGAAGGCGAACGAGTAAGCGTCGTAGGCCTTGGACATCAGCGCGTTGGTCGGCTTGGAGAATTCCAGCACCAGCAAACGGCCACCCGGCTTGAGCACGCGCAGCATCGAGCGCAGGGCGTCTTCCTTGTGGGTCACGTTGCGCAGGCCGAAGGCGATGGTCACGCAGTCGAAATGGTTGTCCGGGAACGGCAGTTTTTCCGCATCGGCCTGGACGAATTCGACGTTGCCGGCCACACCCAGGTCCAGCAGGCGGTCACGGCCGACCTTGAGCATGGACTCGTTGATGTCGGCCAGTACGACCTGACCGGTCGGGCCTACCAGGTGCGAGAACTTCCTGGTCAGGTCGCCGGTGCCACCGGCGATGTCGAGCACGCGATTACCGGCACGAACGCCCGACAATTCGATCGCGAAACGCTTCCACAGACGGTGCATGCCGCCCGACAGAAGGTCGTTCATCAGGTCGTACTTGGCGGCTACCGAGTGGAAAACCTCAGCGACTTTTTCCGCTTTCTGGCTTTCCGGAACGTTTTTGAAGCCGAAGTGAGTGGTGGGTTCGGCATCGCTGCCTTTGCGCTGATCAGTCATATCGCTGTCACCAAAAGAGAATGCGCGACATTCTAATCCCCAAGGCATGCTTTGTCTTGGCAAGGCTGAAGGTAAGATGGGCAACTATCGGGACGTTTTGACACAGCAGAGGTCAAGATGCCCCGGGAAAGCATCCATAAAGCAGGAGTCATTCGATGGCCCGTATTAGTGTTGAACGTGCCCACGGCCTGGGTAAGGAAGCGGCTCGCGAGAAGGCCGACAAGCTGGCGCAGAAACTTTCCGATCAGTATGGCCTGGAGCCGCAGTGGTCCGGTGACACCCTGAACCTCAAGCGCTCGGGTGTGAAAGGTGCGGTGCATGTCACCGAGGATTCGATTCGTGTCGACGTGGAGCTGGGCCTGATGATGTCGGCCATGAGCGGCATGATCAAAGCGGAAATCGAGAAGGCGCTGGACAAGGCCCTCGTGTGATCCTGAAAAGATCGCAGCCTTCGGCAGCTCCTACACAGGTTCGCGTTTACCTGTAGGAGCTGCCGAAGGCTGCGATCTTTTCCAAAAGGCACACTCATTCATGTCATTTGTTAGGGTGCCGTTTCTAATTTTTCTCCCTACTTTGTGCCAGAGCCCGCCACTTATCCGGGCAGTTCCTCAAACCTTTTGCGCGTGAGGTGCACCATGGCCAAAGTTATTTTGAAGAAAAAAATCGACGCATCGACCAGCACGCTGAGCGACGTCAAATCCTATGCCCGCAAGATCTGGCTGGCAGGCCTGGGCGCCTACGCCAAGGTCGGCCAAGAGGGCAGCGAATACTTTCAAGAGCTGATCAAGGCTGGTCAGGTTGTTGAAAAGAAAGGCAAAAAAGTAGTCGCTGAGAAACTTGAAGCGGCCAATGCCGAGATCGTTGAAGTCAAGAGTGAAGTCAGCACTTTCAAAGGCAAGGTCGAAGTTCAACTCGACAAGGTCGAGAAGGCGTTCGACACGCGTGTCGCAAGTGCCTTGAATCGTATCGGCATTCCGTCTAAACATGACGTTGAGACACTCTCTGCTAAGCTCGATGAGCTGACGGCATTGCTCGAACGTGTCGCGCGTAAATCTTAAGGAGAACGGGATGGCTGTTAAAAAGAAAACCGAAAAAGAAGGCAGCTCGTGGATCGGGAAGGTTGAAGATTACTCCCGAAAAATCTGGCTGGCTGGTTTAGGCGTGTACTCGAAGATCGACACTGACGGCAGCAAACTCTTCGATGCATTGGTCAAGGATGGCGAGAAAGCCGAGAAGCTCACCAAGAGCGCTGTTGGCAAGACAGTCGACGCCGCAAAGGACTCCGCTTCTTCGGCAAAATCGCGCATCAGCGGTGTGAAAGATCGTGCACTGGGCAAGTGGGATGAGCTGGAAGGTGCTTTCGACAAGCGTCTGAACAGTGCCATCTCGCGTCTGGGCGTACCGAGCCGCAACGAAGTCAAGGCACTGCACAGCAAGGTCGAGACCCTGACCAAGCAAATCGAAAAACTGACCGGTGCCAAGGTTGCGCCTGTTGCGGCGAAAACCGCGGCGGCCAAGCCTGCTGCCAAGACTGCCGCCGCCAAGCCAGCCGCGAAAACGGCTGCCAAGCCACTGGCAAAAGCTGCGGCTAAACCTGCTGCCAAGCCTGCCGCAAAAACTGCAGCCGCCAAACCTGCAGCCGCCAAACCTGCAGCGGCCAAACCGGCTGCGGCGAAAGCTGTCGCCAAACCGGCTGCCAAGCCAGCAGCGGCCAAGCCTGCGGCTAAAACGGCTGCAGCAAAACCCGCCGCCGCCAAGCCGGCAGCCAAACCTGCTGCTGCGAAAAAGCCTGCAGTGAAGAAGCCGGCAGCTCCAAAAGCCGCCGCGCCAAAACCAGCAGTAGCAGCTGCCAAGCCGGCAACCCCGGCAACCCCGGCAGCAGCTCCGGTCAGCGCCTCGAACTCCGCGACCGCGCCAACCCCTGCTGTCACCCCGACTGCCGCGCCAGCGCCATCGACGCCAACCAGTCAGTCCTGATTTTCAGGGCTCAAGAAAACGCCCGGCCTGCCAAGGTCGGGCGTTTTTGTTTGTGCGCGAATTTCTGAGCGACACAAGCCCACTGTGGGAGCGAGCTTGCTCGCGATAGCGGTGTATCAGTCGACATCCATGTTGGCTGAACAGACGCCATCGCGAGCAAGCTCGCTCCCACAGGGTTGGCGGGTGTCAGGCTTACTCGTGTGCTTCCAGGTACTGCATTGCCATTTGCTCCGTCGCCACTTTGATCGGTGGCAACAGATGCGGCGCCACCAGCATCATGATCTGGTAAACCACCAACCGCACCTCGCCTTCACGATCGAGAATCCGCTGGTAATCCAGTGAAAACAGCAGGGTCATGGTGATCTGTTCCACCAGTTGCCCTAACGCCTGGGTGTCGCTGACCAATTGCCCTTGAGCCTTCAATCGTGCGAGCAACGACGCCAGTGTGCGCTTGAGTGCATTGAGCAGGTTGCGAATGCCCTTGGCCAGTTTCGGCAGGCGTCCGGCGAGGTTCGACAGGTCCTGGAACAGAAACCGGTAGTGGGACAGGCGCTCGACGATCAGATGCAGGAACAACCAGTAATCTTCGGGGCCCAATTCGACGTCGGACGGTGGGTCGAGCAGCGGTTGCAGTTCACATTGAAAGCGCTCGAACAGCCCGAGTATCAGCGGTTCCTTGCCGTGAAAGTGGTAGTAGAGGTTACCCGGGCTGATGCCCATTTCATTGGCAACTTCCATGGTGGAGACATTCGGTTCGCCCTTCTGATTGAACAACTGCAGGGCACATTCGAGGATCCGGTCGCGGGTTTTCATCCAGTCTTCTTAATGATCGGGTCTTGCCACGGCCGGCAGCGGCCGTGGCGCGTTGAACGTCAGCGCACGCGCACGTAAGTACCGGGTGCTGCCTCCATCGGTGGGTAGTTCTGGTTGCCGAGCGCCATGTGGGTTTCCTTCTGCGCGCCGGAGCGTTCCTGAATCCAGCCCAGCCATTGGGTCCACCAGCTGCCGTCGACATGTTTGGCGTCGTAATACCAGGCGCGGGGGTCGCTGCTCAGTTTGCCGTTCTCGACGTAGTTGGCTTTCGGGTTGCTCGGCGGGTTGAGGATGCTCTGCACATGGCCGCTGTTGGACAGCACGAAGCGCCGTTCGCCACCGAGCAACAGTGTCGAGCGATACACCGCGTCCCACGGTGTGATGTGATCGTTGATGCCGGCGACGCTGAAGCTGTCGACGGTGACCTTCTGCAAATCGATCGGCGTGCCACACACTTCCAGTCCGCCCGGGTGGGTCAGCGGGTTGTGCTTGAAGAAGTCCAGCAGGTCGCCATGCAGGGCGGCCGGCAGGCGCGTGTTGTCGTTGTTCCAGTAGAGGATATCGAACGCCGGTGGCTCCTTGCCCAACAGGTAGTTGTTGACGAAGTAGCTCCAGATCAAATCGTTGGGGCGCATCCAGGCGAAGACCTTGGCCATGTCACGGCCGTCCAGCACACCTTTCTGATAGGAGCGGCGCTTGGCAGCCTCCAGCGTCTGCTCGTCGGCGAACAGCGTAGCGGGGCTGTCCAGCTGACTGTCGAGCAGGCTCACCAGATACGTCGCGCTGGACACTCTGCGCAGCTGCCGTTTGGCCTGCAGATGACCTTGCAGCGCGGCAATGGTCAGCCCGCCGGCGCAGGCGCCCATCAGATTGACTTCGCGCGCGCCGGTGATCGCCCGGCAGACATTCATCGCTTCTTCCACGGCTTCGACGTAGGTCGAGAGCCCCCATTCGCGGTGACGCACATCCGGGTTGCGCCAGCTGATCATGAAGGTTTGCAGGCCGTTTTTCAGGGCGTACTGGACGAAGCTGTTGTGCGGGCTCAGGTCGAAAATGTAGTACTTGTTGATTTGTGGCGGCACCACCAGCAGGGGCTTGGAATACTGCTTTTCGCTCATCGGCTTGTACTGGATCAACTCCAGCAGCTCGTTGCGAAACACCACGGCACCGGTGGTAGTGGCGACCGTCCTGCCGACCTCGAACGCTTGCTTGGTGACTTGCCGGGGCAGGCCGTCGTTATGCAGCAGATCGTCCACCAGATGGCTGATGCCCCGCACCAGGCTGTTACCGCCGGAATTGAACAGCTCCTTGATCGCCAGTGGGTTGAGCAGGGAGTTGGAGGGCGATACGGCGTCGTTGAGCAAGGTGAAGGCGAAGTGGGCGCGGGCGCGGTCGTCCGGGCTCATGTTGCTTTCGTCGATCCAACTTTTGACCTGCTTCTGCCAGCTCAGGTAGGCCTGCAGGCTACGGCGATAAAACGGGTTGAGGCTCCATGCCGGGTCGGCGAAGCGAGCGTCCTGCGGGTTGGTCGGGTGCAGGGTCTCGCCCAGCAGCACACGGCCAAGCTGACCGCCGAGTTTGAGGGCATGCCGGGCGCTGTGCAGTGGGTTGCGCAAGCCATGGGCGGCCACACTGCGCAGGGTCGACAGCAGATCCCGGCCGCGCAGGCCGGTAATCGCACTCTGTGCATTGATGAACGCGGCGGGAGTCGCCAAGGACTCCCTCGCTGGTTTCTCGCGCATGATTCAACACTCCTTCGTCTTCAGGCCAAAAACAAACACACTGAACCAGAACACCATAGACGCTGTAACGGGTTGTTGCGCGGCGTGGCGTCCTGCCGACCGCTGAGGCAGCGCTTTAACTGCCCAGTGGCGCCGGACGCGGATGCATCACCGCACGCTGGCGCTCCTCCTCGAGAAATTTCATGATGATCGGGGCCACCGCTTCGGCCCGGGTAATCAGGAACAGATGTCCGTCATCGATGATGTGCAACTGGGCGTTGGGAATCCGCCAGGCCAGCAAGCGCATGTTGACCAACGGGATCAACGGGTCATCGTCGCCGGCCAGCACCAGGGTTGGCTGACGGATCTTGTGCAACCAGTGGATGCTGGTCCAGCCGAGGCCGGCGAACAGTTGCCAGTAGTAACCGAGCTTGCCCGCCGAGCGCACCTTGGCCGCATGGCTGGCGGCCAGCGTCGGGTCGCGACGGAACGCACCACCGTAGATCATCGGCGCAATGCGGATCACGTGGGACGGCTGGATGTAGCGTCGCGGGCTGGCCATCATCCACAACACTTTCGGTTTGCCCGGTACCATCACCGCACCCGCCGCCGTGGCGGCCAGCACGAGTTTCTTGCAACGTTCCGGATAGTCATAAGCGAACTGCTGGGCCAGGGCGCCACCCCAGGACACGCCGATGACGTTGACCTGCCCGTAGTCGAGATAGTCGAGCATCCTCGCCGTGAGCTTGGCCAGCCCCGGAAAACGATACGGCCGGTTTGGCGTCGATGAACCGCCGACGCCGGGGACGTCGAAGGCGATGACTTCCAGGTCCGGGTCCAGCGCCGCAATGAACGGGAACACCAGCTCCAGGTTGGCGCCAATACCGTTGAAAATCAGCAGGGGCGTCAAGTGAGGCTTGCCGGGGCGTACCGCCGTGCGGAGCGTCTGGCCATCCAGGTCGACGGTACGGAATATGAAGGGTTGCGGCATGCTTCAGGCCCTGTGGGTCGTTCTCTCGAATTCTTCCCGATCCCCTTGTGGGCGCGGGCTTTGTGGCGAGGGGGCTTGCCCCCGTTCGACTGCGAAGCAGTCGTCAATCAGTCACCGCGCTCCGATACCAGACCGCGCTGATTGATTTCAGGCGCGCTTCGCGCACCAACGGGGGCAAGCCCCCTCGCCACAAAAGCTCGCCCCCACAGTGTGGGGCGGGTGTGTCAGTTACCGCTCATGCACGTAAGTGCCCGGTGCAGCTTCGCCCGCCGGGTACGCCTTGTTGCCCAGTTTCAGCGGAGCTTTTTTCAGGTTGCCCGAGCGCTGTGCCTGCCAGGCCTGCCAATGCAGCCACCACGAATCGGCGTGCTTGGTCGACTCTTCCTGCCAGTCATCGGCATTGGCGGGCATTTCAGTGCTGGTCATGTAGCGCGATTTCGGATTGCCCGGCGGGTTCAGGATGCTCTGGATATGCCCGCTGCTGGACAGCACGAATTCAACATTGCCGCCGAACAGTTGCGCCGACTTGTAGCAGGAGCGCCACGGGGTGATGTGGTCGCTGGTCCCGGCCAGGGAAAAGATATCGGCGGTAACCTGCTTCAGGTCGATCGGTGTGCCGCACACTTCCAGTGCATTCGGACGAATCAATGGATTGCTTTTGAACATTTCAATCAGGTCGCCGTGGAACGCAGCCGGTAACCGGGTGGTGTCGTTGTTCCAGAACAGGATGTCGAACACCGGTGGCTCGTTGCCCAGCAGGTAGTTGTTGACCCAGTAGTTCCAGATCAGGTCATTGGGGCGCATCCAGGCAAAGACTTTCGCCATGTCGCGGCCTTCCAGCACGCCGGCCTGATAGGAGTGGCGCTTGGCGCTTTCGAGGGTTTGTTCATCGACGAACAGCGCCACATCGCTGTCCAGGGTGGTGTCGAGCACACTGACCAGCAGGGTGAGGGCATTGACCTTGTTCTCGCCAATCGCTGCGTAATGGCCCAGCAGCGCGGTGCAGGTGATGCCGCCGGAGCAGGCGCCGAGCATGTTCACGTCCTTGCTGCCGGTGATCGCGGTGACCACGTCGACCGCTTCCTTGAGCGCCTCAATGTAAGTCGACAGGCCCCACTCACGCTGCTCCTTGGTCGGATTGCGCCAGCTGACGATGAAGGTTTGCACGTTGCTGCGCAGGCAGAACCGCGCCAGGCTTTTCTCCGGGCTGAGGTCGAAAACGTAGAATTTGTTGATTTGCGGTGGCACCACCAGCAGAGGGCGCTCGTGCACCTGTTCGGTGGTGGGCTTGTACTGGATCAGCTCCAGCACGTCGTTGCGAAACACCACTGCACCTTCGGTCACGGCCAGTGTCTTGCCGACCTCGAATGCCCCCATGTTGACCTGGCTCGGCATGCCACCGTTGTGTACCAGGTCCTTGGCCAGATGCGAGAGGCCGTCGAGCAGGCTTTTACCGCCGGTCTCGAAGAAACGCTTGACCGCCGCCGGGTTGGCCGCCGTGTTGGTCGGGGCCAAGGCCTCGGTCATGAGGTTGATCACGAAGTGCCCGCGGCTGACGTCCTTGGCCGGCAGGTTGCTGTCATCGATCCAGTCGTGGAGTTCCTTGCGCCACGCCAGGTAGGTTTGCAAATAACGTTTGTAGAGCGGGTTCTGGCTCCAGGCCGGATCGGCGAAGCGACGGTCATCGCCATTCGGAAGAAGCTCGGATTTGCCTAGCAGTACATTCTTGAGTTCAAGGCCGAAATGGGCGACATGCTTGGCGCTGTGAATCGGTTGTTTGATGGCCTGCCTGAGCACCATGCGAGCAGAAGCCAGTAGATCTTTTCCACGCAATCCAACGACAGGATTCAGCCCCAAGGTGTTTTCGGAGGCTTGCTGCTTCAAGTCATCGTTATTCTTGTTACTCATCTACGACGCTCCAATGTCCTGAGACGAGTACCCGGGGCCTGCTGTGCAGTCACACAACCAATTCCAGGTACTGCTGCTCGGGTGACCGTTAATACTGCATCGCTGCTTTTGTTCGCAGTGAGCACTGCAGGGAACTTGCCAGTTCCATTGGTTACCCGAGTTTAATTTTTTTCGCAAGCAGGCCAATCGACGGCCCTGGAGCGGAGCATTCAAACAGATGAAATTAGAAAATGCCCTCTAAAGAGCAAGAGGCTCGAATTAGAGCATCAGCTTGACGACGGATTCGTTCGGGTCGCGGGTTTTTCCGGCCGCTTTGAGTTCGGCCAGATAATCTTCCCACAGTGCGTCATAACGTCGCGCCAGTTCGTAGAGGTATTCCCAGGTGAACAGGCCGCTGTCGTGACCGTCATCGAAGGTCAGTTTCAGAGCGTACTGACCGGCCGGTTCTACCTTGGTCAGGCCGACGTTGATCTTGCCAAATTGCAGGATGGGTTTGCCGTGGCCCTGGACCTCGGCGGAAGGAGAGTGCACGCGCAGGAACTCGGCGGGCAGGGTGTATTCCTCGCCGGACGCGTATTTCAGCGACAGGGTTTTCGAGGCTTTGTGCAGCTTGATGTCGGTGGGGAGTTGGGTCATGACAGGTCGTCCGTCTATGTGGAACGCTCCGTAGGAGCTGCCGCAGGCTGCGATCTTTTGATCTTGAAAAGCAACATCAAAAGATCGCAGCCTGCGGTAGCCCCTACAGGTGTCACGTTCTCACAGGAGAGTAGGTGACCTACAGGATATAACGGGACAGGTCTTCGTTCTGCGCCAATTCGCCCAGGTGGCTGTTGACGTAGTCGGCGTCGATCTGGATCACCTTGCCGTCATGGGCGCTGGCCAGGTCGCCGGCGCTGAACGACACCTCTTCGAGCAGGCGCTCGAGCAGGGTGTGCAGGCGACGGGCACCGATGTTTTCGGTTTTTTCGTTGACCTGCCAGGCGATCTCCGCGATGCGCTTGATGCCGCTCGGCTGGAACTCGATGCCCAGGCCTTCGGTTTTCAGCAGCGCGCAGTATTGCTCGGTGAGCGAGGCGTGCGGTTCGCTGAGGATGCGTTCGAAGTCTTCCGGGCTCAGAGCCTTGAGTTCGACACGGATCGGCAGACGGCCTTGCAGCTCGGGCACCAGATCGCTTGGCTTGCTCAGGTGGAACGCGCCGGATGCAATGAACAGGATGTGGTCGGTCTTGACCATGCCCAGCTTGGTGTTGACGGTGCAGCCTTCGATCAGCGGCAGCAAGTCGCGCTGCACGCCTTCGCGGGATACATCGACGCCACCGGAATTGCCACGCTTGGCGACCTTGTCGATTTCGTCGATGAACACGATACCGTGCTGCTCGACGGCTTCCAGGGCCTTGGCCTTCAACTCTTCATCGTTGACCAGGCGGCTGGCTTCTTCGTCGCGCACCATCTTCAGCGCTTCTTTGACCTTGAGCTTGCGGGCTTTTTTCTTGCCCTTGCCCATGTTGGCAAAGAGGCTTTGCAGCTGGTTGGTCATTTCTTCCATGCCCGGTGGCGCGGAGATGTCGACGCCGGCCATTTCGGCGACTTCGATTTCGATCTCCTTGTCGTCCAGCTGACCTTCGCGCAGGCGCTTGCGGAACAGCTGGCGGGTGTTGGAATCGGCAGTCGGGGCGTCGTCGTTGCTGAAGCCCATGCGCGCCGGTGGCAGCAGGGCGTCGAGGATGCGCTCTTCGGCGGCGTCTTCGGCGCGGTGGCGAACCTTGACGATTTCCTGCTCGCGCAGCAGCTTGATCGCGGCATCGGCCAGGTCACGAATGATCGATTCGACGTCGCGGCCGACATAGCCGACTTCGGTGAACTTGGTCGCTTCGACCTTGATGAACGGCGCATTGGCCAGCTTTGCCAGGCGACGGGCGATCTCGGTTTTACCGACGCCGGTCGGGCCGATCATCAGGATGTTCTTTGGCGTGACTTCAACGCGCAGCTCTTCAGGCAGCTGCATGCGGCGCCAGCGGTTGCGCAGGGCAATGGCGACGGCGCGCTTGGCATCGTCCTGGCCGATGATGTGGCGGTTGAGTTCGTGGACGATTTCACGGGGAGTCATGGACATAATATTCAGTGGACCTCAAGCAAGAATGAGCCGTGGTGCGGTGGCTGCACGGACTTACTCGGCGCAGTCCTGCTCCTCAATGGTCTGGGTGTGGTTGGTGAATACACAGATGTCGCCGGCGATGCCAAGGGCGGTTTCGACGATTTCCCGGGCTGACAGGTCGGTCTTTTTCAGCAGCGCACTGGCCGCGGCCTGGGCGTAGGCGCCACCGGAACCCATGGCGATCAGGCCGTCTTCGGGTTCAACCACGTCACCGTTGCCGGTAATGATCAGGGAGGCGTCCTTGTTGGCGACCGCGAGCATGGCTTCAAGACGGCTCAGGGAGCGGTCGGTACGCCATTCTTTGGCGAGTTCGACGGCGGCGCGCACCAGGTGACCCTGGTGTTTTTCAAGCTGGCCTTCGAAACGTTCGAAGAGGGTAAAGGCGTCGGCGGTGGCACCGGCAAAACCGGCAATGACCTGGCCGTGGTACAGGCGACGAACTTTTTTCGCGTTGCCTTTCATCACGGTATTACCAAGGGAAACCTGGCCGTCGCCGCCCATGACGACTTTGCCGTGGCGGCGAACTGAAACGATGGTGGTCAAGGGAAGAGTCTCCACGCAGCGGGGCGAAAATGCCTTATGCCCATTCATATGGGGGTGCTGGAGTGGATTTCAACTGTAGGACGGGAGAGGGGACGAGTGGTGCGAGGCGCGTAGGAGCTGCCGAAGGCTGCGATCTTTTGATTTTGTTTTTTCAAGATCAAAAGATCGCAGCCTGCGGCAGCTCCTACAGGGGGCGGTGACTTCCGGGCGGGCAGGTAATCAGCGACTCTGGCGTTGTTGTAACAACAGATTGCTGAAGCCGGCGCCGGCCAGTTGTTTCTGGGCAGTCGTCAGTTGTTCACGGTTGCTGAACGGTCCGACCAGCACCCGATACCAGGTTTCGTCCTTCACCGTCCCGGACTCAACCGCCACAGCCTGGCCCAGCAGAATGATCTGCGCCCGAACCTTGTCCGCATCGGTCTCTTTGCGGAACGAGCCAGCCTGCAGGAAAAACTTCGTCACAGGCGCAGCCTTGACCGGTGGCGCTGGCGGCGGCGTGATCCCGGCCAATGCAGCCTGGGCGCGAGCCGTGTCGATCTTCGCCGCTTCGGCCGGGGTGACCGGCGTAGTCGGGATGGCCGGCACTTGTGGCGTCGGCAGGGTTTTTTCCGGCACGGCATCCGGCGGCACGATGACTTCCGATTCCGGCAGCAAGGTGTAGAAGTCGTACTTCGGCTTCACCGGTTGCGTCGGGCTCGGCGGGGTCTTGTTGGCCTCGGCGATCTTGCTGGCTTTCTGCTGTTGCTGTTGCTCGACCTTTTCACGCTTGACCGTGTCGCTGCCCTTGCCCGGTTCCAGCTTCATCAGGAACACGATAAACGCGCCGACCGTCAGGCCGATGGCCATCCACAGCCAGCCCGGGATCGGTTGCTTTGCAGGAGCTTGGTAACGGCTGGCGCCACGCTTGGGTGCAGGTTTTTTCTTGGCAGCCAACTTACATACGCTCCAGAGTTTCCAGGCCCAAGAGTTCCAGGCCTTGCTTGAGGGTGCGTCCGGTCAGCGCGGCGAGGCGCAGGCGGCTCTGCATTTGTGCCGGGGTGTCGGCGGCGAGGATCGGGCAGTTCTCGTAGAAGCTGGAGAACAGGCCGGCGACGTCGTACAGGTAAGTGCAGAGGATGTGCGGGGTGCCTTTTTCGGACACGTTGTTCAGGATCTCGCCAAACTGCGCGAGCTTCGCTGCCAGTTCGTGTTCGTGCGTCGCCTCGAGGACGATCTGGCCGTCGACTTCGCTGAAGTCCTTGCCGAGTTTGCGGAACACGCCAGCTACGCGGGTGTAGGCGTACAGCAGGTAGGGCGCGGTGTTGCCTTCGAAGTTGAGCATCAGGTCGAAGTTGAAGCT
The DNA here is from genome assembly GCF_019219225.1 of Pseudomonas sp. PDM32. Taxonomy (NCBI): domain Bacteria; kingdom Pseudomonadati; phylum Pseudomonadota; class Gammaproteobacteria; order Pseudomonadales; family Pseudomonadaceae; genus Pseudomonas; species Pseudomonas sp. PDM32. The sequence goes on along the minus strand of NZ_JAHUWE010000007.1, from coordinate 353,995 downwards.
GTAGTCGCTGGTGCGGTGCTTGGACAGGTCGGCGTATTTTACTGCGCCGATGCCCACCACCTTGGCGATGTTGCGCAACTCGGCCTCGGCCAGCTCCGGGTTCTTGTCCTTGACCAGGGTATAGGCACGTTCCTGGGCTTCGGTCAGCAGGTCGATCAGCTTCACGGTGCCGCCATCACGGGTCTTGAACGGACGGCCGTCAGCGCCGTTCATGGTGCCGAAGCCCATGTGTTCCATTTCCATCGGATGGGTCACGAAACCGGCCTTGCGCGCCACGGCAAACACTTGCTGGAAGTGCAGGGCCTGACGCTGGTCGACGAAGTACAGCGCGCGATCGGCCTTGAGCTTGCCACTGCGGTAACGCACGGCCGCCAGGTCGGTGGTGGCGTAGAGGTAGCCGCCGTCAGCCTTGACGATGATCACCGGCAGCGGGTCGCCGTCGGCGTTCTTGAACTCGTCGAGGAATACGCACTGGGCGCCGTTGCTCTCGACCAGCATGCCAGCGGCCTTCAAATCGTTGACCACGTTGATCAGGTCGTCGTTGTAGGCACTTTCGCCCATCACATCGGCCATGGTCAGTTTGACGTTGAGCAGTTCGTAGATCTTCTGGCAGTGGGACAGAGAGATGTCCTTGAACTTGGTCCACAGGGCCAGGCAGTCGGCATCGCCGGCCTGCAGCTTGACCACCAGGCCGCGGGCGCGGTCGGCGAACTCTTCGGATTCGTCGAAGCGCTGCTTGGCGGCGCGGTAGAAATTTTCCAGGTCCGACAGCTCGTCGCTGGTGATCGGGTTTTCCTGCAGATAAGCCATCAGCATGCCGAACTGGGTGCCCCAGTCGCCGACGTGGTTCTGACGGATCACGGTGTCGCCGAGGAATTCGAGAACGCGGGCCACGCCGTCGCCGATGATGGTCGAGCGCAGGTGGCCGACGTGCATCTCCTTGGCCAGGTTCGGTGCCGACAGGTCGACCACGGTGCGCTGTACCGGGCCGGCCTTGCGCACGCCGATGCGGTCATCGGCCAGGGCGGCGTCCAGGCGGGTCGCCAGGGCGTCGGTGTTCTGGAAGAAGTTCAGGAAGCCGGGACCTGCGATTTCGGTCTTGGAAACGTTTTCGTCAGCCGGCAGCGCGGCGATGATTTTTTCCGCCAGATCGCGGGGCTTCATGCCGGCCGGTTTGGCCAGCATCATGGCGATGTTGCTGGCGAAGTCGCCGTTCTTCTTGTCGCGGGAGTTTTCCACCTGGATCGCCGGCGACAGGCCTTCAGGCAACACACCTTCGTTGACGAGTTGGGTGATGGCTTGTTGGATCAGCTGGCGAATGGTGTCTTTCATGGTCTTCTCTTTCGACCGCAGGCGCGGCGGCGCATCATGCGCTGGTGGAAAAACTGGGCATTATCCGTTGCGAAGACGGGCTTGCCAACCTTAGCAGGCAGGTTGTGGATGTGTGGTGACAAAAGAAGCAAAGATCGCAGACTAGGCGTTTCACAAAATCCCTGTAGGAGCTGCCGAAGGCTGCGATCTTTTGATCTCAATACAAATCGACAGGATCGACATCCAAAGACCAGCGCACCGCCCGCCCGCTCGGCATCTGCTCCAGCCCCAACAACCAGCTTGCTAGCAACCGATGCAGCGGCGCCCGGGCCGTCGCCTGCAACAACAGCTGAGCACGATAACGCCCGGCCCGTCGTTCCATCGGCGCTGGTACCGGCCCCAACAGTTCGATCCCGGTCAAACCCTGTTCAGCCAGCAAGCGCTCGGCCTCGCTGCACGCCTCATCGAGAAAACCTTCGGCCTGGCCCGGTTTATGCGCTTCGGCCCGCAACAACGCCAAATGCGCAAACGGCGGCAAGCCAGCCGCGCGGCGTTCGCTCAGGGCCTGTTCGGCGAAAGCGAAATAGCCTTGCTCGGTCAGTTGCACCAGCAGCGGGTGGTCGGCCAGGTGCGTCTGGATAATCACTTTGCCCGGCTCTTCGGCGCGGCCTGCGCGGCCGGCGACCTGGACGATCAATTGCGCCATGCGTTCGCTGGCGCGGAAGTCGCCGGAGAACAGGCCGCCGTCGGCGTCGAGGATCGACACCAGTGTTACTCGTGGGAAGTGGTGGCCTTTGGCGAGCATTTGCGTACCGATCAGGATGCACGGCTGGCCTTTCTGAATAGTCGCGAACAGCTGGTTCATCGCATCCTTGCGCGATGTGCTGTCGCGGTCGACCCGCAGCACCGGATAGTCCGGGAACAGAATCGCCAGGCGCTCCTCGGCCCGCTCGGTGCCTGCACCAACGGGGCGCAGATCGACCTTGTTGCACTTCGGGCACTGGCGCGGCACGCGTTCGACGTAGCCGCAGTGGTGGCAGCGCAGCTCGCCGTAACGCTGATGCACGGTCATTCGCGCATCGCAGCGCTGACACTCGGACATCCAGCCGCAATCGTGACACAGCAGGGTCGGGGCGAAACCGCGGCGGTTGAGAAACACCAGTACCTGCTGCCCGGCGGCCAGGGTCTGGCCAATGGCTTGCTGCATCGGCCCGGAAATGCCGCTGTCCAGCGGGCGGCTTTTCACGTCCAGGCGCAGGAAGCGCGGCTGCTTGGCCCCGCCGGCGCGCTCATTCAGGCGCAGCAGTCCGTAGCGGCCGGTGTAGGCGTTGTGCAGGCTTTCCAGCGAAGGGGTGGCGGAGCCGAGGACGATCGGGATGTTTTCCTGTCGCGCCCGCACCAGCGCCAGATCGCGGGCGTGGTAGCGCAAGCCTTCCTGCTGTTTATAGGAGCCGTCGTGCTCTTCGTCGATGATGATCAGGCCAGGGTTCTTCATCGGCGTGAACAGGGCCGAGCGGGTGCCGATAATGATGTCGGCCTCACCGTCCCGGGCGGCCAGCCAGGCATCGAGGCGTTCGCGGTCATTGACCGCCGAATGGATCAGCGCGATGCGCGCATTGAAACGCTGTTCGAAGCGCGCCAGGGTCTGCGGGCCGAGGTTGATTTCCGGGATCAGCACCAGTGCCTGCTTGCCCGCCTCGAGGGTTTCGCGGATCAGCTGCAGATAGACTTCGGTCTTGCCGCTGCCGGTGACGCCGGCCAGCAGGAATGCGTGGTAACTGTCGAAGCCGGCACGAATGGCCTCATAGGCGGCGCGCTGCTCCGGGTTCAGCGGCAGCTCCGGTTGCGCCAGCCAGTGTTCGTGGCGTGCGCCGGGGGCGTGGCGGCGGATCTCGACCTGCACCAGCTCCTTGGCCAGCAGCAAGTCCAGGCTGTCCTTGCTCAGCATCAGCTTGCTCAGCAACTGATGGGCGACGCCGTGGGGATGCTGGGCCAGCGTGGCCAGGGCTTCGCGCTGGCGCGGAGCGCGGGCGATGCGCGGATCATCGAGGCTGGCGCCTGGCGTGGCAGACCAGAAGCGCTCCTGGCGCGCTTCGGCCAGCTCACCCTGGCGCAGCAGCACCGGCAACGCCCAGCTCAAGGTGTCGCCGAGGCTGTGCTGATAGTACTGAGAGGTCCACAGGCACAGCTTGAACAGCGCGGGCGGCAGCGGTGGCGTCGCGTCGAGCAGGGCCAGGGCCGGCTTGAGTTTCTCGGCCGGTACTTCACTGGTGTCGGTGACTTCCACCAGAATCCCGATCATCTCGCGCCGGCCGAACGGTACCCGCAGGCGCATGCCGGGGTGCAGTTGGGCACGCAGGACACCGGCCGGAGCGCGGTAGTCGAACAGGCGGCGCAGCGGCGAAGGCAGGGCGAGGCGCAGAATGGCGTCGGGCACGCGGGGATCTCGATCAGCGGAATAAACAGCAGGGCTACGACCTGTGGGAGCGGGCTTGCTCGCGAAGACGGTGTGTCAGTCAACATTCAAGTAGCCTGACACACCGCTTTCGCGAGCAAGCCCGCTCCCACAGGGGCGGCAATTTGGCCGGGAGCCTAGCAGACGACTGGTTTGAGCGACAGCTTGCGTGAACGGGATTGTCTGGTAGAATCCGCGGCCTAATTACGTGCGGTATTCAACAATAGTGTTGGGTGGCGGCACGCTAGCCCGAGGAAAACACCATGAAAGCTGATATCCATCCAGAATACCCGGCAGTTGCTGTTACCTGCAGCTGCGGCAACAAGTTCGAAACCCGTTCGACCTTCGGCAAAGCCCTGGCGATCGACGTTTGCAACGAATGCCACCCGTTCTACACCGGTAAGCAGAAGACTCTGGACACCGGTGGTCGCGTACAGAAGTTCGCCGACCGTTTCGGTGCTTTCGGCGCGAAAAAGGCCTAAGGCCGATCAACTTGGGAAGCCGCTGCGGTTTTTCCATGCTGATGAAAAAGGCGTCCCTCGCGGGCGCCTTTTTTGTGTCCGCGATTTGGCTGTCTGGCGCGCAGGCCTTTTGTCCGACGCCAGGCGGCCTGACACCCGTCGGGGTGCAGCGGGTGGTGGATGGCGACACCCTGCGCTTGGGCGATGGCCGCAATGTGCGCATGATCGGCTTGAACACGCCGGAGCTGGGCAAGCAGGGCCGTTCCGACGAACCCTTCGCCGTGGCCGCGCGCAAACGCCTTGAGGCCTTGGTGGCGGCGAGTGACGGGCGGGTCGGGTTGGTGCCTGGCAAAGAAAGCAAGGACCATTACGGCCGCACGCTGGCCCATGTCTACGGTGCAGATGGCGCCAACCTCGAAGCGCAAATGCTCGCCGAAGGCCTGGGTTTCCAGGTGGCCGTGGCGCCGAACGTCGATCTGGTCGCCTGTCAGCAAGCCGCAGAGCGCAACGCTCGACAGGCCGGGCTCGGTGTGTGGCGCCAGTCGCCTGTACTAAAAGCGGAACAGATCAGCTCTTCCGGTTTTGCCGTGCTCAGCGGTCGTGTGAGCAAGGTGCAGCGCAATCGAGGTGGGGTTTGGATCGAATTGCAGGACTCGGTTGTATTGCGCGTTGCACCCAATCTGCTGGCGCGTTTCGATGTGAACTCGCTGGAAAGCCTCAAGGGCAAGCAGATCGAGGCGCGTGGCTGGGTGCTGGATCGTTCGCGACGTGGCGGACTGAAAGAGGGGCAGGCGCGCTGGATGTTGCCCTTGACCGACCCGGTGATGCTTCAAGCGATGCAGTGATAAAAAATTGTAGACATTTTTTCTTTCGATTGTGAACAGTCTAACCCTTGTGAACCGTGGCTCTTGGCCCAAAGTCGTAGGGGCGGGCGCTTGACAGGGGTGACCAGTCAGTCTTGTGGGGACTTTGCGAGGCGCGTATCCTCGCTGACCAGTCTGTCCAACAGTAAAAAGCGGAATGCCAAAATGTCTGATCTGAAAACTGCCGCTCTCGAATATCACGCCAATCCTCGTCCAGGGAAGCTGAGTGTCGAGCTCACCAAGGCCACTGCTACCGCTCGCGACCTGTCGCTGGCCTACAGCCCGGGTGTAGCCGAGCCAGTACGCGAGATCGCCCGCGATCCCGAGCTGGCCTACAAGTACACCGGCAAAGGCAACCTGGTTGCAGTCATTTCCGATGGCACCGCGATTCTCGGCCTGGGTAACCTCGGCCCATTGGCTTCCAAGCCAGTGATGGAAGGTAAAGGCGTACTGTTCAAGCGTTTCGCCGGCATCGACGTTTTCGACATCGAAGTCGACTCCGAAAGCCCGCAGGCCTTCATCGACACCGTCAAGCGCATCTCCATCACCTTCGGTGGCATCAACCTGGAAGACATCAAGGCGCCCGAGTGCTTTGAAATCGAGCGCGCTCTGATCGAGCAGTGCGATATTCCGGTATTCCACGATGACCAGCACGGCACCGCTATCGTGACCGCAGCCGGCATGATCAACGCCCTGGAAATCGCTGGCAAAACCCTGTCGGAAGCCAAGATCGTCTGCCTGGGTGCCGGCGCTGCCGCCATCTCCTGCATGAAGTTGCTGGTGAGCATGGGCGCCAATATCGAAAACATCTACATGGTCGACCGTACCGGCGTGATCCACTCCGGCCGTGACGACCTGAACCAGTACAAGGCTGTGTTCGCTCACGCGACCGACAAGCGCACCCTGGCTGACGCCCTGCAAGGCGCTGACGTGTTCGTAGGCCTGTCCGGCCCGAACCTGCTGAGCCCTGAAGGCCTGCTGTCCATGGCGGCCAACCCGATCGTGTTCGCGTGCTCCAACCCTGATCCGGAAATCTCCCCGGAGCTGGCACACGCCACCCGTAGCGACGTGATCATGGCCACCGGTCGTTCCGACTACCCGAACCAGGTCAACAACGTACTGGGCTTCCCGTTCATCTTCCGTGGTGCCCTGGACGTTCGCGCCAAGCGCATCAACGAAGAGATGAAAGTAGCCGCGGCCAACGCCCTGCGTGAACTGGCCAAGCTGCCAGTGCCTCAGGAAGTGTGCGACGCCTACGGCGGCATCAAGCTGGAATTCGGCCGTGAGTACATCATTCCGAAGCCAATGGATGCCCGTCTGATCACCCTGATCTCCGATGCCGTGGCCAAAGCCGCCATCGAGACCGGCGTGGCGACCCTGCCGTATCCGAAGAACTACCCGCTGAAAAGCGTGGATGACGTGTTCAACGGCTAAGTAGGCCGCTCCATAAAAAACCCGGCCAGTGGCCGGGTTTTTTTATGGGACAGAAGATCAAGAGATCGCAGCCTTCGGCAGCTCCTACAAAGGTATGCAAATACCCTGTAGGAGCTGCCGAAGGCTGCGATCTCTTGATCTTGCCCTGAAAAAAAGCCCCGCTCCTCTTTCGAAGGCGGGGCTTTTCATCATTGCTGCAATCAGAACAAATCGATCGGCGCAGCTTCATCCGCTGGCAACGGACTGCCTGGCGCATTGCCATTACCGAGTTCGTTGACCGACGGCGGCGTATCTTCGGCCTTGAACAGCTCGAAGTAGGCGCCTGGCGTGCCTGGGCTGGCCGCACGGCCACTGACCGGATCGACTCGCAGGCTGAGGAGGCCTTCCGGCTCCGGCTGCGTATGCGGCGGCTTGCCTTTGAGTGCGGCGCCCATGTAGTTCATCCAGATCGGCAGCGCGACGGTGCCGCCGAATTCCTTGCGGCCCAGGCTTTCCGGCTGGTCGAAGCCGGTCCATACGGTGGTCACGTAATCGGCGTTGTAGCCGGAGAACCAGGCGTCCTTGGATTCGTTGGTCGTACCGGTCTTGCCGGCAATGTCAGGGCGGCCCAGGGCCAGCGCGCGGCGACCGGTGCCGAGCTTGATCACGTCCTCAAGCATGCTGTTGAGGATGTACGTGGTGCGCCCGTCAACGATGCGTTCGGCCACGGCGGGTGCCTGTGGTGTCGGCGCAGCAGCGCCAGGAACTTCGCCCGGCGTTGCATTGACCGTGAAGGCTTGAGGCGCGGGTGCGGCAATGCCATCGCTGGCAGCGCCGCCCTGAGGCACGCTCGGCGGGTTGGCGACGAACAATGTGTCGCCGTTGCGGCTTTCAATCCTGTCGATGATGTACGGGGTGATCTTGTAGCCGCCGTTGGCGAAGGTGCTCCAGCCGGTGGCGATCTCCATTGGCGTCAGGGTCGCAGTGCCCAGCGCCAGGGACAGGTTGGGTGGCAGGTCCTGTTTGTTGAAGCCGAAGCGAGCGATGTAGTCGATGGTCTTGCCAACACCCATCGCCTGCAGCAAACGGATCGACACCAGGTTGCGCGACTTGTACAGCGCTTCACGCAGGCGGATCGGGCCGAGGAACGTGTTGGTGTCGTTTTTCGGCCGCCAGACTTTGTCCAGGTACTCGTCGACGAATACGATCGGGGCATCGTTCACCAGGCTGGAGGCGGTGTAGCCGTTATCCAGTGCGGCGGCGTAGACGAACGGTTTGAAGCTCGAACCCGGCTGGCGCTTGGCCTGCAGTGCGCGGTTGTAGTTGCTCTGTTCAAAGGCGAAGCCGCCAACCAGGGCGCGAATGGCACCGTTCTGCGGGTCCAGGGACACCAGCGCGCCTTGGGCCTGCGGGATCTGGCTGAACTTCAGCGAGTTGTCCGGCTGACGCTGCACGCGAATCAGGTCACCGACCTGGGCCACGTCCGAAGGCTGCTTCGGGTTGGCGCCCATGCTGTTGGTGTTCAGGAACGGACGGGCCCACTTCATGGTGTCCCAGCTGACGTGTTCCTGGCCGGTGCGGGTCAGCACCTGCAGGCCGCTCTTGTCGACCTGGGTCACGATGGCCGGTTCCAGGCCGCTGATGGTGCGTTGCTTGGTCAGCTCGGTTATCCAGGCTTCACGCGTCTTGCCCGGGAGCCGCGACTCGGGGCCGCGATAGCCGTGGCGCTGATCGTAGGTCATCAGGCCTTCGTGGACTGCGGTGTTGGCCAGTTCCTGGAGGTCGCTCGGCACCGTGGTGGTAACGCGGAAACCTTCGGTATACGCGTCGCTGCCATAACGCCCGACCATTTCGGCGCGGGCCATTTCGGCGATGTAGGGAGCGTTCACTTCCGGAGTCGGTACGTGATAGCTGGCGTTCAGCGGCTCGTTGATCGCGGCGGTGTAGTCGGCCTCGCTGATTTTGCCGAGCTTGTACATGCGCCCCAGGATCCAGTCGCGACGTTCCTTGCTGCGCGCCGGGTTGGCCAGCGGGTTGAAGCGCGACGGCGCCTTGGGCAAGCCGGCAATCATTGCCATCTGCGCCAGGCTGACATCGCGGATCGATTTGCCGTAATAGACCTGCGCCGCCGCCTCGATGCCGTAGGCACGGTTACCCAGGTAGATCTTGTTGACGTACAGCTCGAGGATCTCGTCCTTGGTCAGCTGTCGTTCGATCTGCAGGGCCAGCAGGATCTCGGTGGTCTTGCGCGAAAAGCTGCGTTCGCTGGTCAGGAAGAAGTTCTTCGCCACCTGCATGGTGATCGTGCTGCCACCGGACTGGATGTGTCCGCTTTTGACCAGTTGGGTCGCGGCACGCATCAGGCTGCTGGGATCGACGCCATAGTGGTTGGCGAAATTGTCGTCTTCAGCACTTAGTAACGCATTAATGAAATTGGGGGGAATGTCGGCGAAACGGATCGGTGTGCGGCGCATTTCGCCGAACTCTGCAATCAACTTGTTATCGCTGCTGTAGACCCGCAAAGGAATCTGCAACTGGATGCTTCTCAGCGCCTCCACGGACGGCAGCCCGGGACTAAGGTAGAGATACGCCCCGCTCAGACCCAGAAGGAGTCCGCAGAAAACCGCGACGATGGACCAACCGAAAAACTTCAGCAGACGAATCAAGGCTTTTGGATATCCAGGGCAAAAATGAATTGGGCAACAGGGTTCAGGCTAAATGAGAACAACCCGCGCTTGAGCAAATGCGGAAAAAAACGCTGGGCATTATAAGCATTTTTCTGATCGGGAGCGCGGTTGGCGCTGCTGTCAAGACGGGCGGATTGAACGCAATGGACATTGCAGAGTCCGTAACTCACGGAAAGTCATAGGGAATTGGTAGTGCCAGGACTCTTCAACAAAAAATCCAGTACGCTCCTGGGAATCGATATCAGCTCTACCTCGGTAAAGCTTCTGGAATTGAGCCGTCAGGGCGAACGCTACCGGGTCGAGGCTTATGCGGTCGAGCCGTTGCCGGTAGGCGCGCTGATCGAAAAGAACATCGCTGACCTCGAAGGCGTGGGGCTGGCCCTCTCGCGCGCGCTGACCAGGGCCAGAACCGGCCTCAAGGGTGTGGCCGTGGCTGTGGCAGGCTCGGCGGTGATAACCAAGATCATCGAGATGGATGCCGCTCTTTCCGAAGACGAAATGGAAAGCCAGCTGAAGATCGAGGCGGATCAATACATCCCTTATCCCCTGGATGAAGTCGCGATCGACTTTGAAGTCCAGGGTTCCTCCGCGCGCAACCCGGAGCGCGTCAACGTGCTGCTCGCGGCTTGCCGCAAGGAAAACCTCGAGGTCCGCGAGGCCGCCCTGGCCCTGGCCGGGCTGACTGCCCGCGTAGTCGATGTCGAGGCCTACGCACTGGAGCGCTCCTTTGCGTTGCTGGCCAGTCGGCTTGCGGCTTCCGATGAGCCGTTGACGGTCGCAGTGGTGGATATCGGCGCCACCATGACCACCCTGAGCGTGCTGCACGGCGGGCGGATTATCTACACCCGTGAGCAACTGTTCGGCGGTCGGCAGTTGACCGGGGAAATCCAGCGTCGCTATGGCCTGACGCTGGAGCAGGCGAGTCTGGCGCAAAGGAAGGGCGGCCTGCCGGATGACTATGCCGGTGAGGTCTTGCAGCCCTTTCAACAGGCACTGGTGCAGCAGGTGTCGCGCTCGTTGCAATTCTTCTTTGCCGCCGGCCAGTACAGCGCCGTCGACCATATCCTGCTGGCCGGCGGTACCGCGTCGGTCCCGGGGCTGGACCGTTTGGTCGAGCGGCAATTGGGTACGCCGACCCTGATCGCGAACCCTTTTTCCGCAATGACGCTGGGCAGCAAGGTCAACGGTGCTGCCCTGGCGAGTGATGCCCCGGCGTTGATGATCGCCTGTGGTCTGGCCCTCAGGAGCTTCGACTGATGGCGCGGATCAACCTTTTACCCTGGCGCGAGGAGCGGCGTGAAGCCCGCCGCAAACGCTTTCTGCAGGTCCTGGTGGCCGCTATGGTGGGCACGATGGGTGCGGTGCTGGTTGCCAACCAGGCCATCAGCCGTGCCATCGACCGGCAAATCGCCCGTAACGATTACATCGGCAGGCAAATCGCCGTGGTCGATGAGCGGATCACGCAGATCACTGATCTCAAGGAGCGCCGCCAGCAACTGGTCGAGCGCATGCGCATCATCCAGGACCTGCAAGACAACCGCCAAATCAGCGGGCGAATATTTGACCAGCTGGCGCGGGCACTGCCTGACGGCGTGTATTTCACAGAAGTGAGAATGGCCGGAAAGACCTTGTCCATCACCGGTGCCGCGCAATCCAACAGCCGTGTTTCAGACTTGATGCGCAACCTCGAGGCATCAGACTGGTTCGATGCGCCGAGCCTGACTGAAGTCAAGGCCGCGGCTGCCGGTCAGGTGGCGCAGGCCAACATCTTCCAGTTGACCGTTCGCCAGACTCAACCCGCAGCACCGGAGGGCGGCAAATGAACCTGTCCGAATGGTTCGAAGGGTTGCGCAAGATCGACTTCAACGATCTGGACACCGGCAACATGGGGGCTTGGCCGCCGGTGATCAAGTGTCTGGTGGCTGGTTTGCTCATGCTTGTGGTGCTGGTCTTGGGCTACAACTTTTCCACTCGCGACCTCGAGAGCCAGCTCGATCTGAAGCGTGAGGAAGAGTCGACGCTCAAGGAGCAGTTGGCCGGCAAAGCCCGTATGGCGGCGAATCTCGATCTCTACACCCAGCAGTTGAAAGAGTTGGAGAACGCTTTCGGCGTGCTGTTGCGGCAACTTCCCGGCGACACCGAAGTGCCCGGCTTGCTGGAAGACATCACGCGTACAGGTCTGGGCAGTGGCCTGGAGTTCGAGGAGATCAAGCTGCTGCCGGAGGTCGCCCAGCCGTTCTACGTCGAGTTGCCGATCCAGATCACGGTCACCGGCGGTTACCACGACCTGGCCACCTTCGTCAGTGGTGTGGCCGGGTTGCCGCGAATCGTCACCTTGCACGATTTCGACCTTGCCCCCGTCAGTCCCCAGGGTGCTTCGAAACTGCGCTTGCGCATCCTCGCCAAGACCTACCGCTACAGCGAAACGGGGCGACATCAATGACCCTGGCGCGTTGTTTTCCGATGGCGCTGTTGCTGTCTGTTCTGTCCGGCTGTGGCGCTGGCGATGACTACAGCGATCTGGACGCCTACCTGGGCGAAATACGCCTGCGCGGCCCGGGCAATATTGAACCAACGCCGGTATTCCGGTCTTACCCGACATTCATCTACGAGGCAGCGAACCTGCGCAGTCCGTTTTCACCGCAGCTCAGTAATGATCTGGCGGCCCATCGGCGGGGTTCGCGCAATGTCAAACCCGACCCTGACCGGGTCAGGCAATACCTCGAAGGTTTCAACATCGAGCAGTTTGAAATGGTCGGCACTCTTTCCAATGCGACAGGCTCCTTTGCCTTGTTGCGCGGGGCGGGTGGCGTGCACCGCCTGAAGGTCGGTGATTACCTGGGGCGTAACGACGGACGAATCGTTGCGATCAGTGGTTCGCAAGTCGATGTGGTTGAAATTGTCCCTGATGGTCAGGGTGCGTGGCTGGAGCGTCCCCGGACCATCCCTTTGAAAGAGCACTCATAGTGGAACCCGCATAATGAACAGGATTTTCTCCGCCTTCGGCCTTTCGCTATGGATAGCGATGTTGTCGCCGATGGTACAAGCGGCCAATCTCAAGGCGCTGGATGTCGCTGCGCTGCCGGGAGACCGGGTCGAGTTGAAGTTGTCGTTCGATGCACCGCCCCCGTTGCCTCAGGGCTACATGACGGAGTCGCCGGCCCGGATTGCGCTGGATTTGCCGGGTGTCACCAGTCAACTGGCCAGCAAGACTCGCGATCTCGGCAGTGGAAATGCCCGTAGTGCAACGGTGGTGGAGGCCGGGGACCGTACGCGATTGATCATCAACCTGGCTCAGTCGGCCCCGTACGACTCGCGAATTGAAGGCAACAATTTGCTGGTGGTAGTCGGGCAGGGTGTCAAACCGTCGACACTCAGGTCGGCGGTCCCGGCAATGCCAGCACGCGCCGCTGCGACGCCAGGCAAGGCCATTCGGGGTGTGGATTTTCAGCGAGGCACGCAGGGCGAGGGCAACGTGGTGATCGACTTGTCGGATCCATCGATTGCGCCCGACATACAGCAGCGCGAGGGCAAGATTATTGTCGGGTTTGCCAAAACCCGATTGCCCGAGCCGCTGCGCGTGCGTCTGGATGTGAAGGATTTCGCCACGCCTGTGCAGTTCGTCAATGCCAGCGCAAGCGGCGATCGAGCCATCATCAGCATCGAGCCCGGTGGTGCGTTCGACTACTCGACCTATCAGACCGATAGCAAGCTCACGGTCAGCGTTCGCCCGGCGACGGTCGACGACCTGCAAAAGCGCAATGCCGGGCTACAGGCTTATAGCGGCGAGAAGCTTTCGCTGAATTTCCAGGACATCGATGTGCGTTCGGTGCTGCAATTGATCGCCGATTTCACCAACCTCAATCTGGTGGCCAGCGACACGGTGCAGGGTGGTATCACATTGCGCCTGCAGAACGTGCCGTGGGATCAGGCGCTGGATCTGGTGCTGAAAACCAAGGGGCTGGACAAGCGCAAGGTCGGCAATGTCCTGCTTGTTGCGCCGGCCGATGAAATTGCTGCTCGTGAGCGTCAGGAGCTGGAATCACAAAAGCAGATTGCCGATCTGGCGCCGTTGCGCCGGGAACTGTTGCAGGTGAATTACGCCAAGGCGGCGGACATCGCCAAGCTCTTCCAGTCGGTGACCAGTGCCGAAGCGAAACCCGACGAACGGGGGTCTATCACCGTCGACGAACGCACCAACAACATCATTGCCTACCAGACCCAGGAGCGGCTTGATGAGCTGCGCAGGATCGTCACGCAGCTGGATATCCCTGTGCGTCAGGTCATGATCGAGGCGCGGATTGTCGAAGCCAACGTCGACTATGACAAAAGCCTCGGGGTGCGCTGGGGCGGATCGATACAGAACAGGGGCAACTGGAACACCTCCGGTGTCAGCAATGGACTCAACGGGTCATCGACCATCGGCACGCCCGGCAGTACCAGTACCAACTCACCGTTCGTCGACATGGGCGTCGCCAACAACACCTCGGGAATCGGCATCGCGTTCATCACCGATAACGTCTTGCTGGACCTGGAGCTGACGGCCATGGAGAAAACCGGCAACGGGGAAATCGTCTCGCAACCCAAGGTGGTCACGTCCGACAAGGAAACCGCCAAGATCCTCAAGGGCACCGAGATTCCCTATCAGGAGGCCAGTTCCAGCGGCGCGACTTCGGTGTCGTTCAAGGAGGCTTCGCTGTCGCTGGAGGTGACGCCGCAGATCACGCCCGACAACCGGATCATCATGGAGGTCAAGGTGACCAAGGACGAACCGGACTACCTGAACAAGGTCCAGGATGTACCGCCGATCAAGAAAAATGAAGTCAACGCCAAGGTCCTGGTCAACGATGGCGAGACCATCGTCATTGGCGGCGTTTTCTCAAATACTCAGAGCAAGGTCGTAGATAAGGTGCCATTTCTTGGCGATGTGCCGTATCTTGGCCGCCTTTTCCGGCGTGATGTGGTTTCGGAGAAAAAATCCGAGCTGTTGGTATTCCTCACTCCGCGTATCATGAATAATCAGGCGATTGCTGTGAGTCATTGATTCTGTGCGAAATTTGATTCTTGTAGGACCGATGGGTGCTGGAAAAAGCACCATCGGCCGGTTGCTGGCCAAAGAGCTGCGCCTGCCATTCAAAGATTCCGATAAGGAAATTGAATTGCGCACGGGCGCCAATATCCCTTGGATCTTCGATAAAGAAGGCGAACCGGGCTTTCGTGATCGCGAGCAGGCAATGATTGCCGAGCTGTGCGACTACGACGGTGTGGTGCTGGCGACAGGCGGGGGCGCGGTCATGCGCGAAGCCAATCGTCGGGCACTGCATGCCGGTGGGCGGGTGGTTTATCTGCATGCCTCGGTCGAGCAGCAGGTCGGCCGCACGGCCCGTGACCGCAATCGGCCATTGTTGCGTACCGCCGATCCGGCCAAGACCCTTCGGGACTTGTTGGCGATCCGCGATCCGCTTTACCGGGAAATTGCCGACCTGGTGGTCGAAACCGATGAGCGACCACCGCGAATGGTCGTACTCGATATTCTAGAGCGCCTGCAGCAGTTGCCACCCCGTTAAAGCGCCGCGCGAAATGCGCTATCCTCGGCGTCTCGCGATGACCGCTCAAGGTTGTGGCGGATGGCTACCGAACGGCGTCACACCAGCAGATGCCGTGGATATTCGTTAACTCAAGGCAGGACGCCTGATTCATCTTCACTGTGGGGACACATGCAGACACTCAAGGTCGATCTAGGCGAGCGCAGCTACCCGATTCATATTGGCGAAGGTTTGTTGGATCAGCCTGAGCTGCTGGCCCCGCACATTCGCGGACGGCAAGTGGCGATCATCTCCAACGAGACTGTTGCACCACTCTATCTCGAGCGTCTGACCCGCAGCCTGGCGCAGTTCTCGGTGATTTCCGTGGTGCTGCCCGACGGTGAAGCCTTCAAGACCTGGGAAACCCTGCAACTGATTTTCGACGGTCTGCTGACCGCGCGGCATGATCGCCGCACCACGGTGATCGCCCTCGGTGGCGGTGTGATCGGTGACATGGCCGGCTTTGCCGCCGCCTGCTACCAGCGCGGCGTCGATTTCATCCAGGTTCCGACCACGCTGCTGTCGCAGGTCGACTCCTCGGTGGGTGGCAAGACCGGGATCAACCATCCGCTGGGCAAGAACATGGTCGGCGCCTTCTATCAGCCGAACGTGGTGCTGATCGATACCGCCAGTCTCAATACCCTGCCTGCGCGCGAACTGTCCGCCGGTCTGGCCGAAGTCATCAAGTACGGGCTGATCTGTGATGAGCCGTTCCTGACCTGGCTGGAAGACAACGTCGACCGCCTGCGCAACCTGGACCAGCAAGCCCTGACCTATGCCATCGAGCGCTCCTGCGCGGCCAAGGCCGCGGTGGTCGGTGCCGATGAGAAAGAGACGGGCGTCCGGGCCACATTGAACCTGGGCCACACTTTTGGCCACGCCATCGAAACCCACATGGGCTATGGTGTCTGGCTACATGGAGAAGCGGTGGCTGCTGGCACCGTGATGGCGCTGGAAATGTCCGCGCGACTGGGCTGGATCAGCGAGCAGGAGCGTGATCGCGGCATTCGTCTGTTCCAGCGTGCAGGGCTGCCGGTCATTCCGCCAGAAGAGATGACAGAAGCCGATTTCCTCGAACATATGTCCATTGATAAAAAAGTGATCGACGGTCGTTTGCGCCTGGTGCTGCTGCGCCACATGGGTGAAGCGGTGGTGACTGACGATTATCCGAAAGAGGTTCTACAGGCCACGCTGGGGGCAGACTACCGCGCCCTGGCTCAGCTTAAAGGTTAATAAGAACACGATGACTAGTTTGCATGCCGACGAGGCTTTCCTCGGCCATTACCAGTTGAGTCACGACCCTTTTGCTCCACGGGTGCCTGGCTTCAAATTTTTCCCGGCCCAGCGCAAACCCGTGCTGGGACAGTTGCATCACCTGGCCCGCTACAGTCAGTTGCTGCTGGTCGTCACCGGTCCCGAGGGCAGTGGTAAGACCCTGTTGCGTCAGGCCCTGGTCGCCAGCACCAACAAGCAGTCGGTACAAAGCGTGGTGGTGTCCGCCCGTGGCGCTGGCGATGCGGCCGGTGTGCTGCGTCAAGTGGCCCAGGCGCTGAATGTCGCCCAGGCGGATGCCGACGCTATCCTGGCCCAGGTGGTGCAGCTTGCGCTCACCGGCCAGGAAGTCTATTTGCTGGTCGATGACGCCGAACAGCTCGATGAGTCCGGCCTTGAGGTTCTGATGGTCCTGGCGGCCGGTGCGCCTGAAGGTCGCCCGCATGTGTTCCTGTTCGGTGAAACCTCGCTGATCGTTCAGCTTGAGGCTTTGCATCTCGAGGAGGAGCGATTCCACGTCATCGAACTGCAGCCCTATACCGAGGACGAAACCCGCGAGTATCTGGAGCAGCGGCTCGAGGGCGCTGGCCGCGGCATCGAACTTTTCACCGCGAATCAGATCTCTGATATTCACGAAAGCTCCGAAGGCTGGCCTGGCAGCATCAATCAGGTCGCTCGCGATGCAATGATCGAAGCCATGATCGCCAGCCGCTCTGCGGTCAAGCGTCCAAAAATGGGGTTCAATATGCCGAAGAAACACGTATTGGCGATTTCCGCCGTTGTCGTGGTTGCGGTAGCTGCCGCCTGGATGATACCGGGTCGCAACAAGGCGCCGACCACCGGTGCGCCGGCCAATGAACAGGCGCAACTGCCGCTTGGCCAGGGCCAGCCGACCGCGAATGGCGGTGCTCCGGCCGTCGAATTCGCCGGCAACACGCAGCCAATGCCATTGCCGTTGGTCGGCAACTCGCAACCGGTCATGCGCGCTCCGCTGGCTGAGGCCGCAGGCGGCATCACCGAAGGCGACGACGGCGTTCCGGTTGAAGGCTCCAGCGCCACACCGCCGACGGTGACCACTACGGCGCCGCCTGTGGGCGTTCCTGCCGGCCCTGCGCCGACACCAGCGGCCAAGCCGGCACCTGCGCCGACTCAGGTTGCCACGGCCAAGCCAGCACCTGCCCCAGCTCCAGTGGCCAAGCCTGCTCCAGTGCCAGCCAAGCCAGCCGTTGCTGCGGCGGCCAAGCCAGCCGAGAAACCGGCTCCGGCAGCCAAGGCGGCGGGTGGCACTTGGTACGCCGGTCAGGCACCGGGCAACTACGTGGTGCAAATCCTCGGCACCAGCTCCGAGACTGCCGCACAGAGCTTCGTCAAGGAGCAGGGCGGCGAGTACCGCTATTTCAAGAAAGTCCTCAATGGCAAGCCGCTCTACGTGATCACCTACGGCAACTTCGCCAATCGTGATGCAGCCGTTTCCGCCATCAAGGCCTTGCCAGCGAAGGTTCAGGCTGGTAAACCTTGGCCTCGCACTGTCGCCAGCGTCCAACAGGAACTGGCAACAACTCGCTGAAGATTCGGCGGCCTTACCCAGGCCGCCTCTCCAAGCACCTCAAAATTTCTACAAGTGCGCGCCGCCTTCTGGGCTGCGTGCCTTGTGGTGTCTGCGTCACAGTAGTCTTTGAGTCGTTGCGGTCAAAATTAAAAAAGTTTTGACTAGCACAGCATATCGCTTTAAACCTTTCACAAATGCGACATGGATTTGCGACATTTCGTCGTCAAATTTGTGAGGCCAAGTGTCGGTGTGTACAATGACCTCCCTTTTGTCCCCGCAAAGCTGGCGTACGTTCGGCGCGGATGGCAAGTGGTTGAATTGAAAAGAAATTTGCCTCGTGCAGAGGCAGCCTGGTGAGAAAGTGTCTATGAAAGCAGGTCTGTACCAACCAGATGAATTCAAGGATAACTGTGGTTTCGGCCTGATAGCCCATATGCAGGGCGAGCCCAGTCATACCCTTTTGCAAACGGCCATCGAGGCCCTGACCTGCATGACCCACCGCGGTGGGATTAATGCCGACGGCAAGACCGGTGACGGTTGCGGTCTGCTGATTCAAAAGCCGGACGTGTTCCTGCGAGCCATCGCCCAGGAAACCTTCGGCGTCGAAATGCCCAAGCAATATGCGGTGGGCATGGTCTTCTTCAACCAGGACCCGGTCAAAGCCGAAGCCGCTCGCGAGAACATGAACCGCGAGATCCTGGCCGCCGGCTTGCAGTTGGTCGGCTGGCGCAAAGTGCCGATCGACACCAGCGTCCTCGGCCGCCTGGCCCTTGAACGCCTGCCGCAGATCGAGCAAGTGTTCATCGGCGGTGAAGGCCTGAGCGACCAGGACATGGCCGTCAAGCTGTTCACCTCCCGTCGGCGCTCGTCCGTGGCCAACGCCGCCGACACCGACCACTACGTCTGCAGCTTTTCGCACAAGACCATCATTTACAAAGGCCTGATGATGCCGGCGGACTTGACCGCCTTCTATCCGGACCTGAGCGATGAGCGCCTGCAAACTTCGATTTGCGTGTTCCACCAGCGCTTCTCCACCAACACCCTGCCGAAATGGCCGCTGGCTCAACCGTTCCGCTTCCTGGCGCACAACGGCGAGATCAACACCATCACCGGCAACCGCAACTGGGCCGTGGCCCGTCGCACCAAGTTCACCAACGATCTGATGGACCTGGAAGAACTCGGCCCGCTGGTCAACCGCGTGGGTTCCGACTCCTCGAGCATGGACAACATGCTGGAGCTGATGGTCACCGGTGGCATCGACCTGTTCCGTGGCGTACGGATGATCATTCCGCCAGCGTGGCAGAACGTCGAGACCATGGACCCGGACCTGCGCGCGTTCTACGAATACAACTCGATGCACATGGAACCGTGGGACGGCCCGGCCGGCGTGGTAATGACCGACGGTCGCTACGCGGTGTGCCTGCTCGACCGTAACGGTCTGCGTCCGGCGCGTTGGGTCACCACCAAGAACGGCTTCATCACCCTGGCCTCGGAAATCGGTGTCTGGAACTACCAGCCTGAAGACGTGATCGCCAAGGGTCGCGTTGGCCCGGGGCAGATCTTTGCCGTGGACACCGAGACCGGTCAGATCCTCGACACCGATGCCATCGACAACCGTTTGAAGTCGCGTCATCCGTACAAGCAATGGCTGCGCAAGAATGCCCTGCGCATCCAGGCGACCATGGAAGACAACGACCACGGTTCGGCGTTCTACGACGTCGATCAGCTCAAGCAATACATGAAGATGTATCAGGTCACGTTCGAAGAGCGCGACCAGGTGCTGCGTCCGCTCGGCGAACAGGGCTACGAAGCCGTGGGCTCGATGGGCGACGATACGCCGATGGCCGTGCTGTCCCAGCGCGTGCGCACGCCGTACGACTATTTCCGCCAGCAGTTCGCGCAGGTCACCAACCCGCCAATCGACCCGCTGCGCGAAGCCATCGTCATGTCGCTGGAAATCTGCCTCGGTGCCGAGCGCAACATTTTCCAGGAGTCGCCGGAACACGCCTCGCGCGTGATCCTCAGCTCGCCGGTCATTTCCCCGGCCAAATGGCGCTCGCTGATGAACCTCGATCGTCCGGGCTTCGAGCGCGCGATTATCGACCTGAACTACGACGAAAGCGTCGGCCTCGAAGCGGCCATCCGCAACGTCGCCGATCAGGCTGAAGAAGCCGTGCGCGCCGGTCGTACCCAGGTCGTGCTGAGTGACCGTCACATCGCCCCGGGCAAGTTGCCGATCCATGCGTCCCTGGCTACCGGCGCGGTGCACCACCGCCTGACCGAAAAAGGCCTGCGTTGCGACTCCAACATCCTGGTGGAAACCGCAACCGCCCGCGATCCGCATCACTTTGCCGTGTTGATCGGTTTCGGTGCCTCTGCCGTTTATCCGTTCCTGGCGTACGAAGTGCTGGGCGACCTGATCCGTACCGGTGAAGTGTTGGGCGACCTCTACGAGGTGTTCAAGAACTACCGTAAAGGCATCACCAAGGGCCTGCTGAAGATCCTGTCGAAGATGGGCATCTCGACCATCACTTCGTACCGCGGTGCGCAGCTGTTCGAAGCCATCGGCCTGTCCGAGGAAGTCTGCAACCTGAGCTTCCGTGGCGTGCCGAGCCGCATCAAGGGTGCGCGTTTCGTTGACATCGAAGCCGAGCAGAAAGCCCTGGCCACTGAAGCCTGGAGTCCGCGCAAGCCGATCCAGCAAGGCGGCCTGCTGAAGTTCGTCCACGGTGGCGAATATCATGCGTACAACCCGGACGTGGTCAACACCCTGCAAGTCGCTGTGCAGCAGGGCGACTACAGCAAGTTCAAGGAATACACCTCGCTGGTGGACAACCGTCCGGTATCGATGATCCGCGACCTGCTGAAAGTCAAAACCCTCGACACTCCTTTGGACATGAGCGAGATCGAACCGCTGGAATCGGTGCTCAAGCGCTTCGACTCCGCCGGTATCTCCCTGGGCGCCCTGTCGCCGGAAGCTCACGAAGCCCTGGCCGAAGCCATGAACCGCCTCGGTGCGCGTTCCAACTCCGGCGAAGGCGGCGAAGACCCGGCGCGCTACGGCACCATCAAGAGCTCGAAAATCAAGCAGGTTGCGACTGGCCGTTTCGGTGTAACCCCGGAATACCTGGTCAACGCCGAAGTGCTGCAGATCAAGGTCGCCCAAGGCGCCAAGCCGGGCGAGGGTGGTCAACTGCCGGGCGGTAAAGTGAACGGTCTGATCGCCAAGCTGCGTTACGCAGTGCCAGGTGTGACCCTGATTTCGCCACCGCCGCACCACGACATCTATTCGATCGAAGACTTGTCGCAGCTGATTTTCGACCTGAAACAAGTCAACCCGAAGGCGCTGGTTTCGGTGAAGCTGGTAGCAGAGGCGGGCGTCGGCACCATCGCCGCCGGTGTGGCCAAGGCCTACGCGGACTTGATCACCATCTCCGGCTACGACGGCGGCACCGGTGCATCGCCGCTGACCTCGATCAAGTACGCGGGCGCGCCGTGGGAGCTCGGTCTGGCGGAAACCCACCAGACCCTGCGCGGCAACGACCTGCGTGGCAAAGTCCGGGTACAGACCGACGGCGGCCTGAAAACTGGCCTCGACGTGATCAAGGCGGCCATCCTCGGCGCTGAAAGCTTCGGCTTCGGCACCGCACCGATGATCGCCCTGGGCTGCAAATACCTGCGTATCTGCCACCTGAACAACTGCGCCACCGGCGTTGCGACCCAGAACGAGAAGCTGCGCAAGGACCACTACATCGGTACCGTCGACATGGTGGTGAACTTCTTCACCTACGTCGCCGAAGAAACCCGTGAGTGGCTGGCCAAGCTGGGCGTGCGTTCCCTCGAGGAACTGATCGGCCGTACCGATCTGCTGGAGGTCCTCGAAGGCCAGACCGCCAAGCAGCATCACCTGGACCTGACTCCGTTGCTGGGCAGCGACCATGTGCCGGCGGACAAGCCGCAGTTCTGTGGCGTAGACCGCAACCCGCCGTTCGACAAAGGCCTGCTGGCCGAGAAGATGGTCGACATGGCCACCTCGGCGATCAACGACCTGAGCGGCGCTGAATTCGCCCTGGATATCTGCAACTGCGACCGTTCCATCGGTGCACGGATCTCCGGCGAAATCGCGCGCAAGCACGGCAACCAGGGCATGGCCAATGCGCCGATCACCTTCCGCTTCAAGGGCACTGCGGGCCAGAGCTTTGGTGTGTGGAACGCCGGCGGCCTGAACATGTACCTGGAAGGCGACGCCAACGACTACGTCGGCAAGGGCATGACCGGCGGCAAGCTGGTGATCGTTCCGCCGAAGGGCAGCGTCTACCGCACCCAGGACAGTGCCATCATCGGCAACACCTGCCTGTACGGCGCCACGGGCGGCAAGCTTTTCGCCGCCGGCACCGCAGGCGAGCGTTTCGCCGTGCGTAACTCCGGTGCCCACACCGTGGTGGAAGGCACTGGCGATCACTGCTGCGAGTACATGACCGGTGGTTTCGTCTGCGTATTGGGCAAGACCGGTTACAACTTCGGCTCTGGCATGACCGGCGGTTTCGCCTATGTGCTCGACCAGGACAACACCTTCGTTGACCGGGTCAACCACGAACTGGTGGAAATCCAGCGGATCAGCGGCGAGGCGATGGAAGCCTACCGTAGCCACCTGCAACGCGTGCTGAACGAGTACGTCGAGGAAACCGACAGCGAGTGGGGTCGTGAACTCGCCGAGAACCTCGATGATTACGTGCGCCGTTTCTGGCTGGTCAAGCCCAAGGCTGCCAACCTGAAGTCGTTGCTTTCCAGCACCCGTGCCAACCCGCAGTGATATGCGCCTGAAGAGTTTGATGAGGTTTTAAAATGGCTGAACGTCTGAATAATGACTTCCAGTTCATCGAGGTCGGGCGCAAGGATCCGAAGAAGAAACTGTTGCGTCAACGCAAGAAAGAGTTCGTGGAAATCTACGAACCCTTCAAACCCCAGCAGTCGGCCGACCAGGCCCACCGCTGTCTGGGTTGCGGTAACCCGTATTGCGAATGGAAGTGCCCGGTGCACAACTTCATTCCCAACTGGCTGAAGCTGGTGGCCGAGGGCAACATCCTCCAGGCCGCCGAGTTGTCGCACCAGACCAACACCCTGCCGGAAGTCTGCGGCCGGGTGTGCCCGCAGGATCGTCTGTGCGAGGGTGCCTGCACCCTCAACGACGGCTTCGGCGCGGTGACCATCGGTTCGGTGGAGAAGTACATCACTGACACCGCGTTCGCCATGGGCTGGCGCCCGGACATGTCCAAGGTCAAGCCAACCGGAAAGCGTGTCGCGATCATCGGTGCCGGGCCGGCGGGCCTGGGTTGCGCCGATGTGCTGGTGCGCGGCGGCGTGACCCCGGTGGTGTTTGACAAGAACCCGGAAATCGGTGGCCTGCTGACCTTCGGCATCCCCGAGTTCAAGCTGGAAAAGACCGTGCTCAGCAATCGCCGCGAAGTCTTCACCGGCATGGGCATTGAGTTCCGCCTCAACACCGAGGTGGGCAAGGACGTGACCATGGAGCAACTGCTCGAAGAATACGATGCCGTATTCATGGGCATGGGCACCTACACCTACATGAAGGGCGGCTTCGCTGGTGAAGACCTGCCGGGCGTGTACGACGCGCTGGACTTCCTGATCGCCAACGTCAACCGCAACCTGGGCTTTGAAAAGTCGCCGGAAGATTTCGTCGACATGAAAGGCAAGAAGGTCGTGGTCCTGGGTGGTGGCGACACGGCGATGGACTGCAACCGTACCTCGATCCGCCAGGGCGCCAAGTCGGTGACCTGCGCCTATCGTCGTGACGAAGCGAACATGCCGGGCTCGCGCAAAGAGGTGAAGAACGCCAAGGAAGAAGGCGTGAAATTCCTCTACAACCGCCAGCCGATCGCGATTGTCGGCGAAGACAGGGTCGAAGGCGTGAAAGTGGTCGAGACCCGTCTCGGCGAGCCGGACGCCCGTGGCCGTCGCAGCCCCGAGCCGATCCCGGGTTCCGAAGAGATCATCCCGGCCGACGCCGTGGTCATCGCCTTCGGTTTCCGTCCGAGCCCGGCGCCGTGGTTCGAGCAGTTCGAGATCCAGACCGACAGCCAGGGCCGCGTCGTGGCACCGGAACAAGGCCAGTACAAGCACCAGACCAGCAACCCGAAAATCTTCGCCGGTGGCGACATGGTGCGCGGTTCGGACCTGGTGGTGACGGCGATCTTCGAAGGCCGTAATGCGGCTGAAGGGATCCTGGATTACCTGGGCGTCTAAGCACCCGATCCAGACTTGAAATGCAGTAAAAATGTGGGAGCGGGCTTGCTCGCGAAGAGGGAGTGTCAGTCGACAGTTTTGTTGCCTGACAAACCGCATTCGCGAGCAAGCCCGCTCCCACAGTTGTTTCGCGGTGTTGCTAAACTCTGTATTTCATTGCGACAAATTGACCCGATAGACAAAAGCCTCCGCTCTTGCCGTGCCTTTTGCGTCCGGCTCTGAGAAAATGCCCTCACTTTTTTTCCGGATGCCGACATGACTGCCCTGAAGAACGACCGTTTCCTGCGCGCCCTGCTCAAGCAACCCGTAGACGTCACCCCCGTGTGGATGATGCGTCAGGCCGGTCGCTACCTGCCTGAATACCGCGCCAGCCGCGCCAAGGCCGGCGATTTCATGAGCCTGTGCATGAACCCGGCGTTCGCTTGCGAAGTCACGATGCAACCGCTCGACCGCTATCCGCAACTGGACGCGGCGATCCTCTTTTCCGACATCCTGACCATCCCCGATGCCATGGGCCAGGGCCTGTACTTCGAAACCGGCGAAGGCCCGCGCTTCAAGAAAGTCGTCAGCACCCTGGCCGACATCGAAGCCCTGCCGATTCCCGACCCGCAGAAAGACCTCGGCTACGTGATGGATGCGGTCAGCACCATCCGTCGTGAACTGAACGGTCGTGTGCCGTTGATTGGTTTCTCCGGCAGCCCATGGACCCTGGCGACCTACATGGTCGAAGGCGGCTCGTCGAAAGACTTCCGCAAGACCAAGGCCATGCTCTACGACAACCCGCAAGCCATGCACCTGTTGCTGGACAAGCTTGCGCAGTCGGTCACCAGCTACCTCAACGGCCAGATCATGGCCGGTGCGCAAGCGGTGCAGATCTTCGACACCTGGGGTGGCAACCTGTCGGCAGCGGCGTACCAGGAGTTCTCCCTGGCCTACATGCGCAAAATCGTCAGCGGCCTGATTCGCGAGCACGAAGGCCGCAAGGTGCCGGTCATCCTGTTCACCAAAAACGGCGGCCTGTGGCTGGAAAGCATCGCCGATGCCGGTGCTGATGCATTGGGCCTGGACTGGACCTGCGACATCGGCAACGCCCGTGCCCGTGTTGGCGACAAGGTCGCGCTGCAAGGCAACATGGACCCGACGGTGCTCTACGCCAAACCGGAAGCCATTCGCGCTGAAGTCGGGCGCATTCTCGCCAGCTACGGCAAGGGCAGCGGCCACGTGTTCAACCTCGGTCATGGCATTACGCCGGAAGTCGATCCGGAACACGCCGGTGCATTCCTGCGCGCCGTGCATGAATTGTCGGCGCAATATCACGAGTAACGGCCAGCGCCGTTTTCCAGAGGCCTGTCCCGCCTCGTGCCGGACAGGTTTTTTATGGTTGTTCACGCCATGCCGGGGAGCACCGATAACTATTTGGTGGTGCACGTGTTCCCCTGTAGGAGCTGTCGAAGGCTGCGATCTTTTGATCTTGATCTTCAACAATCTCCAGATCGCAAAAGCAAAAGATCGTCCGAACGCGGCCCGAGCCTTCGGCAGCTCCTACAGATATTTCGTTATCTGTGTTCCCCCCGGGATTCCGTGAAGAACCTTTTTTATGCCCTGCAGAAATACATCTCCGGATGTAGCGTTTCTGTTGGCAGGGTATTCTCTTTCCTGATTGAAATTCGAATGAGCAGACCATTCCTGCCCAGCTCGATGATTACTCCTACATAGAATTCCTCGTCATCCCCGTAAGGTTCCAGACCCCTGTTCAGTACAACGCTGAACGATAACGAAGCAAATATCGCCGCCTGCAAGGCGTTTTGTTTTCGATAAGCAGTCTGGAACACATCATGAAAATTACATTTGATAAAAGAAGTGCATTAACGGCCTGCACCTCATCGATGATCCTGTTATCGGCAATGCTGGCCTCTCAAACCGTTTCCGCCCATGGCTATCTGGATGTGCCGCCGTCACGCGCACTGGCCTGCCAGAAAGGCTTGAACACCAACTGTGGTGGCGCCCAGTACGAGCCGCAGAGCGTCGGTGAAACCTTCAAGGGCTTTCCGGCAGGTGTCGGCGGTGCCCCCTTGCAGGGGCCGGTGGATGGCAAGATCGCCAGCGGCGGTCACGCGCTGTTCTCCGCACTGGACGCACAGTCCGCCACTCGCTGGCACCTGACGGAAATCAAGGATCGCAACATCGATTTCCAATGGCGTTACACCGCCGTTCACCCGGCTACCAAGCACGAGTATTTCATCTCCAGCGACGGTTGGAACCCGAACGAGTCGCTCAAGCGCACCACCTTCGAAAGCACGCCGTTCTGCACCATCGATGGCGGCAACCAGTTACCGGTGTCGGGTACCAGGCACAGCTGCACCCTCCCGTCTGACAAGTCCGGCCACCACGTCATCCTGGCCATCTGGACCGTCGGTGACACTGCCGCCGCGTTTTACAATGTCGCAGACGTGAACATCCTTGCTGAACCCGACTTGCCGGGCGGCTGGGCGCCAGTAGGCAGTATTGCGTCATCGACCCCGTTGCTGGTTGGTGACAAGGTCAAGGCCCGCGCGTTTACTGCCAAGGGCGAGAGTGCGCAATACAGCGTGGAAATCAGCATCGATAACGCTGAAGAAGGCATACCGCAAAACTGGTCGTATAAGCTGGCGGAAAAAATCAACCAGACCCACACCCTGGTTCGCGCCGGTATCCGTGACGAGAGCGGCAATGTTGCCCCGGTCAAAGGCACCAACCGCCTCTACGTGCAAAAAGAAAGCGGCGTAGTCCGCTATGAAGTGCAGTTGGACATGAAGGAAGACGCCGCTGCGCACATGGCGGTGACCTCTCAGCAAGCCGAATACGTCCTGGATAAAGGCCGGGCCAAAGTCGAATTCAGCATGACTGCGAACCGCGCGATGGACGTCGAAGCGACCTTGTTCGATCAGAACAACAAACCGGTCGGCACCACATCGGCACAAGTGGCCACCGGTTCCACCTCGTTGTCCCTGGATGTGCGCAGCAATCCTGGTGCGCACACGCTGACCCTGGTCGGCACCACCCTGGATGGCCGCACTACCCGTCAGGACACCAAGACCACTCAACTGACCGGCGATGGCGCGGTCATCGAATACGACTTCGTATTCCCTGAAGGCCTCAGCGACTACACCGCCGGCACCAAGGTGCTGCAACCGAAGACCGACGAAGTCTTTGAGTGCAAGCCATTCCCAGCGTCGGGTTATTGCAAGCAGTACGCCCCTACCGCCAACGGTTTTGAACCGGGTGTCGGTGCTCACTCGCACATGGCGTGGGACAAGTTGTAAGTCCCCGCAACTGGCTTCAGACGGCCTCAAAAAGGTCGCCTGAAGCTAGGTGTTTCTGTTGAGTACCGAGTTGAAAATGAAGGTTTCGAATTTTTCCGGACAACGCTTTCGGGCATGCCTGAGCAGCATTTGTTGGCTCGCGTTGCCAGTGGGCGCTGCGGTGTTTCTGGCGTGGCAGGAACGGGCGTTTCGCGAGCGCCTGGCTTCACCGTCGCCCGACATCGCAACGCTGGAGACGGTACCTGCACGTGAACCGCTCGAAACAACATCGATTGCCATTGTATTCGGCCTGACGACGGAGGCCACACCGCGGCCCAGCGCCGAACCGCTGACCCTGCAAGCGAGCTTTGTCAGCAGCGGACTATCCAAGGCACTGCTGGCCAATACTCAAGGCTCCCGTCTCTATCAGGTGGGCGAGCGTTTGCCTGGCGGCAGTGTCCTGCGTCGTATCGAGACCCACCAGGTTGTGCTGTGGAACAAGGGCCGGGAAGAGCTGCTAACGCTCGTCCCCTCTGGCGCAAGGTTCCTGACGGTACTCGAATCATCCGCCGATGCTCAATCGGCCACCACGACCACGCGTTTTTTACGCCCGCTCTCCGGGCAACCAGAGTGAAGAATTTCATGAACAGCTTCGTCGGCGCGCATTGGTTGCGTTCCATGCTTTTGCTTGCCGTTCTGGCGGCTGCAGCCTTCCCGGGCACGCTTCGAGGCGCCGAAGAAAAATGGCAACTGGCGATGAACAACGCAGAGCTGCGCGACATCGTCGAAGAGATCTCCAGCATTCTCGGGACCACGGTAGTCCTGGACCCCAAGGTCTCCGGTCGTATCACCGTCATGTCCCGGCAGGCCCTCGATCGTGAAGGGGTGCGCCGGTTGTTCTATTCAGTGCTCGACGCCCACAATTTTACGGTGATCGATGAGGGCGACCGGATTCTCATCACCCCGGTTGCCGAGGCCAGGACCCGGGCCGGTCAGGGCACGGTAAAAACCACCACGGCGTCGCAGTTCGTGACTGAAGTCATCGGATTGAACACCGGTAGCGCCACCGATATCGCCGGGCTGGTGCGGCCGTTGGTTTCTGCCAACGGTTATGTCGGCCCCTCGGTGTCGGCCAACGCGTTGGTGCTGACCGATACGGCCGCCAATGTGAAGCGCATCGCCCGGGTGATCCGTGAACTGGACTCGGGGCAGAACAACCTGCACGCGGTGCTTCAGCTCAAGCATGCCCAGGCGGGGGATGTCGCGCCAGTGATCGAGGCCTCCATGGGCAAGCGCAATGCCGAGTCGGCGATACAGGTACTGGCTGACATCCGGACCAATCGCCTGATTTTCATTGGCCCGCCGGTCGTTCGCCAGCGCTTGATCGAGCTGGCCCGTGGGCTCGATACGCCGGCCACCACGACCCTCGACAACGCCCGGGTGATTCGCCTGCGCCACAGCGATGCCAAGCAGTTGGCCGAGATTCTGGAGTCAATGGGGCAGGGCAGGAAACAGACGTCCGCCACCGGCAGCGCCAAGGACATGTCGGGCGGCGCAGCCTTCATGATCAAAGCCGACGAAAGCCAGAACGCACTGGTGCTGATTGCCGAGCCGGCACAGGTGCGGACCATCGAAAGCATCGTGCGCCAACTGGACCAACCGCGGGCCCAGGTGTTGATCCATGCCGCCATCGTCGAAATCTCCGGCGACATCGCCGAGGCCGTCGGAGTGCAGTGGAACCTCAATACCGGCGACGCCAAGGGCTTCATCAACTTTCCCGGCACCGACATTCCGATTGTCGGCGGGCTGAAGTTTGACGAGAAACGATCGGCGCCGGAAGGGGCGATCCTGCAACTGGGCAGCGACCGCTTCGGTGCGCTGATTTCGGCGCTGGCCAGCAACACCCACAGCAACTTGCTGTCCACCCCGAGCCTGTTGACCCTGGACAATCAGGAAGCAGAAATCATCGTCGGCCAGAACGTGCCGTTCAAGACCGGCTCCTACGCCACCAACAGCAACGGCGCGGATAATCCGTTCACCACCGTCGAGCGCAAGGACGTCGGCATCAGCCTGAAGATCAAGCCTTACATCAACGAAGGCTCGACGTTGCGCCTGGAGGTCGAGCAGGAAGTGTCGGACATCGCCCCCTCGGTGTCGGGCATCGACTCCTCGGACCTGATCACCAACAAGCGCGCGCTCAAAAGCACCATCCTCGCCGACGATGGCGAAATCATCGTGATCGGCGGCCTGATCCGCGACAGCGTGCGCACCCAGAAAAGCGGCGTGCCGCTGCTGCGTGACATTCCCTACCTCGGCGCGTTGTTCCGCTGGAGCCGCGACACCCAGACCAAAAGCAATCTGATGGTGTTCTTGCGCCCGACCATCGTGCGCAGCAAGGAGGACCTGTCCCAGGTCAGCCAGCAGCGTTACAACGCGCTGCGTGACCTGAGCAAGTCAGGAGCGGGGGAAAACAACTCGTTGTTGCTGCCATCCGAGGCACGCGGGTTGTTTGAACCGGCCAGTGACGCGCCAGTGTTCGACTTGCGCGGCAAGGCGCAGTAACCCATGGGCGAATTCAGCGAGCAATTGCCCTTCGGCTTCGCCCGGCGTTTTGGTGTGTTGCTGGAGCGTGACGGCGACGATCTGCGCCTTGCCCTGCGCAGCGATGCACCGCTCAGCGCACTGTCAGAGGCGCGCCGGGTGTGCGGGTCGACGCTGCCGTTCGTCATCGTCGACGCCGAAGAATACGCCTCACGCCTGGCGGCAGCCTATCGCGAGGGGCAAAGCGCGATGGAGCAGGTAGCCCAAGGGCTGGACGAAGAGCTGGACTTGCTCAGCCTGGTCGATCAGGTGCCGCAGACCGCCGACCTGCTGGAGCAACAGGGCGATGCGCCGATCATTCGCCTGATCAACGCACTGCTCGGTGAGGCCGTGCGCGAGCACGCCTCGGACGTGCACCTGGAAACCTTCGAGCAGTACCTCTCGGTGCGCATGCGGGTGGATGGCCAACTGCGTGAAATGCTCAGGCCCAAGCGCGAACTGGCGACGCTGCTGGTGTCGCGGATCAAGGTCATGGCGCGCCTGGACATCGCGGAAAAACGCGTGCCCCAGGATGGGCGAATGGCCTTGCGTCTGGCCGGGCATGAAGTCGATGTGCGGGTCTCGACGCTGCCTTCGGCCCACGGTGAACGGGTGGTGCTGCGCCTGCTCGACAAGCAGGCCGGGCGCCTGGACCTGCATCGGCTGGGCATGCCGGACGATACCCTCGCGGCCCTGCGCCAGCTATTGGGCAAACCCCACGGCATCCTGTTGGTGACCGGGCCGACCGGCTCCGGCAAGACCACCAGCCTGTACGCCGCGTTGAGCAGCTTGAATGACCAGACCCGCAACATCCTCACGGTCGAAGACCCGATCGAATATCACCTGCCGGGTGTGGGCCAGATGCCGGTCAATCCGAAAGTCGACATGACCTTTGCCCGCGGCCTGCGGGCGATTCTGCGCCAGGACCCGGACGTGGTGATGGTCGGCGAAATCCGCGACCGCGAAACCGCCGAGATCGCCGTGCAGGCGTCTTTGACCGGGCATCTGGTGCTGTCGACCTTGCACACCAACAGTGCGGTGGGCGCCGTCACGCGGCTGGTCGACATGGGCGTCGATGCCTACCTGTTGGCGTCCTCGCTGGTGGGCATTCTGGCCCAGCGCCTGCTGCGCACCCTGTGCCCCCATTGCAAGGTTTCGTACACCGCCGATGCAGCGGCCTGTGAGCGCCTGGGGCTCGACACGGCCACGTCGCACACCCTGTGCAAAGCCTCGGGCTGCGCGCAGTGCCAGCACGGCTATCGCGGGCGCATCGGCATCTACGAACTGATCAGCGTAACGCCCGCTGTCTCGGCGCTGATCCATCAGGGCGCCAGCGAGCAAATCCTCGTCGACGCAACGCGCAAGGTCTCGCGCAGCCTGTTCCAGGACGGGCGTCAGCGGGTGCTGGAAGGCTTGACCAGCCTCGATGAGTTGCTGCGCGTGACCCAGGAGCACTGACGGATGCCCACTTTCGACTACCGCGCCCTTGATGCCCAGGGCCGATCCTGCAAGGGGCGCCTGGAGGCCGATGGACCCCGTCATGCACGACAGCTGTTGCGCGAGCGTGGCGTGTGGCCGCGTGTGTTGATCGAGGTCCGGGTCGGCAGCGATACAGGCAGGCAAACTCGCGGCGCAGGCCTGAGCGCGGCTGATCTGGCGTTGTTGACCTTGCAGCTGGCAACGCTGGTTCAGGCCGGGCTGCCTCTGGAAGAAGCACTCGAGGCGGTGGCGAAACAGAGCTCGAAGCGCAAGGTCGCAGGCCTGCTCTCGGCGGTCAGGAGCCGGGTGATGGAAGGCCACGCCCTGGCCTCGGCCCTGGGACAATTTCCCAGGGCCTTCCCCGAATTGTTCCGCGCCACCGTGGCCGCCGGCGAACGCTCGGGGCATTTGGGCCATGTGCTGGAGCAACTGGCGGCTTATACACAGGCCCGCCAGGCCTCGCGGCAAAAGATCCAGATGGCCCTGGTGTACCCCTTGATCCTGATGCTGGCCAGCGCAGCAATCGTCGGTTTTCTGCTCGGCTACGTGGTGCCGGATGTGGTGAAGATCTTCGTCGACAGCGGCCAGCCGTTGCCCTGGCTGACCCAGGCACTGATCGGCGTGAGCAACGGCCTGCGCAACCATTTCCTGTTGCTGACAGGCGTGCTGGTGACGCTGTTCGGCCTGTGGCGCTGGAGCTGGCAGCAGCCGCAGTGGCGTCTGCGCTGGCATCGTTGGCTGCTGAGTGCGCCTGTCATAGGTGAAGTACTGCGGGCCATGGAAGCCGCGCGGTTTGCCAGCACCCTGGCGATCCTCGGCAAAAGTGCCGTGCCCTTGGTGGACGCATTGGAGATTGCCGCCGCGGTCATCGGCAACCTGACCATTCGCGCGCGGATGGTCGATGTCGCCCGTTCCGTGCGCGAAGGCGGAACGCTCACCCGCGGCCTGGAACTGAGCGGCGACATCCCGCCGATGATGTTGCACATGATCGCAAGCGGTGAACGTGCCGGCGAACTCGACCGCATGTTGGCCCGGGCCGCCGAACAACAGGAAAGCAGCCTCGCCGCGCGCATTGCGCTGGTGGTGAGCCTGTTCGAGCCGGCCATGCTGGTGCTGATGGGCGGCGTTGTGCTGCTGATCGTCATGGCCATCCTGCTTCCGATTCTCAGCCTCAACCAATTGGTGAATTGATCCATGCAACCTGTCCATAAAATCCTCCGTTCCCGGTGCCATGCTGACCCATCAAGACAATGTCGAGACGAACGAAAACCTGTGGCGAGGGAGCTTGCTCCCGTTGGGTCGCGCAGCGGCCCCGAAAAGGGATGGTGCGGCGATCCGACAAGCTCCCTCGCCACGGGCGCGGTGTCGCGTCAGCGCGGTTTTACCCTGATCGAAATCATGGTGGTGGTGGTCATCATCGGAGTGCTGGGGGCCATTGTGGTGCCGCAGTTCATGAGCCGTCCCGATCAGGCCAAGGTCACCGCCGCCAGAATCGATATCCAGGCCATCGCCACCGCCCTGGAAATGTATCGCCTCGACAACGCCCATTACCCCTCGACCCAGCAAGGCCTGGAAGCGTTGGTCAAACTTCCCTCCGGACTGCCCACGGCGCGTGGCTGGAACCCTGAGGGTTACCTCAAGAGCATGCCGGTCGACCCGTGGAACACGCCTTATCAGTACCTCAATCCGGGTGTGAGATCGACGGATGGCACGTACGACCTGTATTCCCTGGGTGCCGATGGCGTAGCCGGCGGTGAAGGGTTTGCAGCGGAAATCGGCAATTGGGGTCATTGAACCGTGGGCTACCGTTGCCGGGGATTTACGTTGTTGGAGTTGATGATCGTGATTGTCATGATCGGCTTTTTGCTGGGTATGGTGAGCTTTGCCGGTGGGGGCAATCCCGCGCGCGAGGTCAGGCAGGAGGCTGAGACGATGGTGCAGGTGATCCATCAATTGCGCGAGCGAGCGGTATTCGAGGGGCAGGACTATGGCTTGCGGCTGAGTACCGATGGCCACCGGCCGATGCGCCAGGGTGTTCACGGATGGGAATCGGTGGCGGAGCTTACTGACTGGCCCCTGAGCATGCGGGTGCATTTTCGGCATGACGGCTATGCGGTAGACCTGGACGCTGATGAAGGACCGCCGCAGTTGTTGATATTCAGCAACGATGAGACCAGCGTCTTCACCCTGACATTCGAGTCCAGCAACCGGACCTGGCTGAGGTTGTCCGGCGATGGCCTTGGCGAGGTGGAGATCGATGGCTAGCTCGCGATCCCGACCCGCCATGGGCGGTTTCACACTGCTGGAAATCATGGTGGCCCTGGCGGTCTTCGCGACACTGGCGGCTGCCGTGCTGTCGGCCAGTCAATACGTGGTCAAACAGCGTGGCGCCGTTGAGGCGCGACTGTTCGCGGCGTGGCTGGCGGACAACCGGTTGAACGAATTGCGCCTGCAACCCGGGTTGGCGGTTGGGCAGCAACAACAGGGGGTGTCCATGGATCAGCGCGACTGGGTGTTGCAGCAACACATCAGCGCCACCGGTGATCCACGTTTGCTCCAGGTCGACATTCAAGTCAGCCCCGCAAACAGTACACACGCCTTGCATCGTGCCAGCGGTTGGATACTCGCGGTTGATGAATAAGCAGCGCGGGTTCACCTTGCTGGAGCTGGTCATCGCCCTGGCGATCTTCACCGTGCTGGGGCTGGCCAGTTGGGGCTTGTTCGATAGCGTGGTGCGGGTGCAACGGGGCACGACGGCCCACGAGCGAGAACTCAGGAGCCTGCAACGCGCGGTGGCGGTGATCGAGCGGGATCTGCTGCATGTCACTGCGCAGCCGATGGTGCTCGCACCGCCGCTTTTGCAGTTCCAGCGCAGTCACTGGCGCAATCCCCTGGACCAGCCGCGCAGTGAGCTTCAAGCGCTGATCTATCGACTCGACGGCGACGTGCTGTGGCGCGAAAGCCAGGGCGAAGGCACCGAACTCGTGCAGCGGCAAAAACTGCTGGAGGACGTTCGCGAGTTGAACTGGCGCCTGTTCGACAGCCAGTCCGGATGGGTCGCAAATTGGCCGTCCGGGCAGGACGCGAAGGCGCCCCTGGCGCTGGAGGTGCAGGTCTCGGTCGGTCGCTTCGAATCGATTCGTCGGGTGTTGCCGATGCCGGGTGCATTGCCATGAACGGGCAGCAACGCGGCATGGCGTTGATCAGTGTTTTGCTGGTCCTGAGCCTGGCACTGCTGATCACCGCTGGCTTGTTGCGCAGCCATCACCTGTCGCTGCAAAGCAGCGGGCAACAGTTGCAGCAGATACACCTGCGCCAACTCGCATCGGGCGGGGAAAGCTGGGCGTTGCTGCTGTTGCGCGACGCGCTACAGGACAGGGAAAAACCCGTCGAGCGGATTCAGGGCTGGACGGCCATGGCGCCGGGTTTCGACGTTGAGGATGCGCAGATCCGCATCGATATCGATGACCTCGCCGGGCGTTTCAATCTCAACGCTTTGTTACGCCAGGGACAGGTGGACCAGGTCACCCTCAACCGTTGGGCGCGCCTGCTCGAGCTGCTCGAGCTTCCTCCCGTGCAATTGAGCCAGGTCGGGCCGTTGCGGGAACTGAGCCAGCTGCGCTTGCTTCCCGGCATTGACACTCGCCTGCTGCAACGACTGGAGCCCTGGGTGGCACTGCTGCCCACCGACGTCACCTTGAACATCAACACCGCACCGGCGTTGGTGTTGAGAACGCTCGGCGAGGTGGACGCCGCGACCGCCGATGCGCTGGCGCTTCAGGCCGCAACAACGCCCTGGGCGAGTGTCCAGACGTTTACCCAGGACCCGTTGCTCTCCGGGCAGGGCTTGAGCAGTCACGGCCTTGGCACCCATAGCCGGTGGTATCGGATCGGCGTGCAGGTGATCCGGGACGGGCGCCAATTGCATCTGGCCACGGATGTCGGGTACGACCCCAAGACTCAGCGGCTGACGGTGCTGCAACGACGTTTTCTTCCTACCAGTAGCCACGAGAAACCGCGATGAACACTTGGCTTTACCTGACCGCCGAGGGCCGGGATGCGCCATCCGCACTCTGGCCTTGCGTGTTGTGGTCCCCCACCGGTCAACGCCAGCCGATGCCACTGAGTCAGACGGCCTCGGCATTGCAGGGAAAGTCGGTCGATGTGCTGCTGCCCATGGAAATGTGCAGTTGGGTACGCAGCGAGCCATGGCCGGCACGGCGTAAACCCGAGGCCCAGGCCATCGCCTTCGCCGTGGAAGATCAACTGAGCGAGGCGCTGGACGTTGTGCATCTGGGTGTCGGCGCTCGTGATCGCGACGGCTGCTACCAGGCCATGGTCATCGGCCGGGAACGGTTGGCCGCCGTGCTCGCCCTGCTGCGCGAGACGGGTATCGAGGTGCGCGGGGTGTTCGTTGATGCCGATGTGTTGTCAGGTGATCAGCCGTGCGGCGCATGGTGGTTCGGTCGTTGGCTGTTGGGTGGAAGCCTTTCGGCACGCATGGCGTTGTCGCAAGACCACCTGGCGCTGCTCACCCCGCTATTGCCCAAGGACATGCAATGGCTGGACGAACGTGAGGACCCCGCTGTCATCGACCAATGCCTGACCCACCGCCCGATCCGGGCCATCAACCTGTTGCAAGGCGCATTCGCCCCACGCGGCAAGCGTCTGCCCTGGCGTGCCGGCGGGTGGGTGATGGTGATGCTGGCGCTGTTGATCTGGGGGGCCAGCGAGACGCGGATTCGCTTCATCGACAGCGAAGCCCGCCGCCTCGCCAGCCAAAATGAATTGCGATTCAAGGCGCTTTACCCGGAACAAGGCCGCATCGTCGATTTGGCAGCGCAGCTCAAGGCCCTGCAAAACCAGCCTGTCGAATCGCAAAACACCCGCATTGCGGGGCTGGTCCGGTTGGTTGAGCAGGTGATCGGCGCCAGCCCGGTCGAGGTCCGACGCATCGAGTTCAGAGCAGGTGAAGGCTGGAAAATCCAGCTGACCGCCAGCGGCTTTGCCGAGCTGGAGCAATTGCGTGAGCACGGACGCCAACAAGGCATGCCCATCCGGCTCGATAGTGCGAACAAAGCAGCAGACCGGGTGCACGCCACCCTCACCGTGGAGGACGAGGCATGATCCAGGCATGGCGGCGCCTTTCTGTGCGCGAACAAGGGCTGTTGCAGGTGTTGGGGGCTTTTTTGTTGGCGGTCGTGGTTTTCAGCCTGATCTGGCAACCGAACCGGCAGCGCCTGGAGATAGTCGAACGACAGTATCAACGGCAGGCGGAGCTGGCCGCGCAAATGCAGCGGGCGTCACCGCGCAGCCATGTCTCCGCCGACTCCGGTCAGCCCCTGTCGCTGCGCATCAGTGAAAGCGCAGCGGCAGCGGGGCTGGAAATCCGTCAGATGGAGAGCGATAGCGACCTGCTGCGCCTGACCCTCAATGGCAACGCGCAGCCGTTGATACAGTGGCTCGACGCTATGGAGCGCAACGGTGTCGCGTTGCAGTCGCTGACCCTGGAAAAACGTGACGATGCTTTGGAGGCGCGGCTGGTGCTCAGGTAGTTGCACTTCCTTTCAATAAAAACGCCCGGCTTATGCTGGGCGCTTTTCATTGTGCAGACTTTCAGTGTCCGATGAGCTGTTCGGCGTAGCGCGCGATCACATGATCGAAAGCTTGTTGCTCAAGAGCGCTGTTAGAGCGAATTGCATCAACGAGGCGGGTCAGATCTTCCTCGCTGGCCTGTGTGATGAACTCGTCATCGAACAGGCCACGGATTGTGCTCTGCCGGCGATTGTTGAGGTAGGCAATATCGAGTGCCAGTACTTCAATCATTTTCGTGGCCGGCAGATCGTCCCGCTTGGTGGCTTGAATTTCACCGGTTTGCAGATAACGGAAACGGTGTTCGCAATGCTCATCCATTGGAGATATGTGCTGCGCCTCGTCAAACCAGTTGCCTTTGCGATGACCACAGTGCAATGGATTGCCAGGTGTTGTCTCCCGCAGGCAGGAGGCGTGGAGGTTGTGGTACTCCAATGCCAACGCCTCATAGTGTTCTTGAGGTCTGAAGTGTTCAATATGACTGCTGGCAGCATCTATCTCTCTGCCGCAGTAGCAACAGAGGAAACCTTGTTCTTGCAGCAAACTGTTGTGCAAATCACGCTTTTGCGGATTTTGCAGTGTTGGATAAGTAGGACTCCACTCTTCGTTTGCCGAGCTTTTCCATCTTGTAAATGAAACGGGTTCAATTCCTTTGAGCACTCGTTTCATTTTTCGAGGATCTCCTTGCGCCTGATCAGCGCCTCTGCTCCAGCGAACTCCGGAAGATCAGGGGCTCTCAGCTTCAGTGCCTTGAGTTGCGCCTTGGCTTTCTTCAGGTCGTTGTCTTCCAGTGTTGAAAACAGTTCCGAGAGCAATTTTTCAATTTCGGGTTCGCGTTGTGTAACCCCCATGACTTCCTCCAGCACGCTGCTGGAGTCCAGACCATAGGTGACCCGAGGGTGGGACGGATCGCCGTTGTGCAGAACGATGACTTCTTCGGGTTGGAGGCTGCCGATGATTTGAGGGGAGTGGCTGGCGGCGATGAACTGGACTTTCGGGAAAGCTTGTTTCAGCGCAGGCACGATGTTGCGTTGCCAGGCTGGGTGAAGGTGGATGTCCAACTCGTCGATGATGACTACGCCTGAAGTGTTTTTCAGGACGTCCTTGCCCATGTGAGGGTTGAGGATGCACATGCGGCGGGCGATGTCGGCGAAGAGGGCGACCATGCCTCGCTGGCCGTCACTGAGGTTGTTGAAGGGAATGGTTGTACCACCTTCAACATCTATCAGTAGGCTTTGAAGCCTGAGGTCGTAACGAAGGTCTTTTGCATTCGGCAGAGCGATCTCGATTGCTTGATTGACTAGCGCCAGTTCGTCATCGAATGTCGATGTTACCGTTTTTGAATCCAGCAAATTTTGCATGCGTTCGAGCGTCTTGCCGATCAGCCAACTTTCGAAGTCTTTTAAGTCGGTAACTGCATCAAACCAGTTCGTGTAACCATCCAGGCGGGAGATTTTTTGTTGTGCCGCAAACTCGGCCGAAATATTTGCGCCTTTCCATTGACGATTAGATCGATAGAAAGCGAGAACAGGTAGCTCGACACTTTCTCCGAGATCGAACCTTGCGAGCTCTTTATCTGTTGCGAGCATTAAATCGAGGTCTGCCAAAGGTGGGAGATGGTCACCCGCTTGAGTGGTTTCCCATTTATTGACTCCTAAGATATCCCCCTTAGCTACAAGCAGAAGCGGGAACTCTCTTTCGAAGCGGCTACGACTTTCAAATTTGTTGATGACAAAGCGCACGTCGTTTTGGTCTAGGCCGATTGGCTGAGGTTTTATCGAATTCGCATATTCAATGAACGAAACGGCCACCGCCTGCAACAACGAAGTCTTCCCGCTCCCATTAACCCCTACCACCAGATTGAAACCCGGCTGAAAGTCGAAAGTGGCATCTTCGTAGCAACGAAAATTCTGAATGTGGAGACGGTCCAGGCGCATTCTGGCTTCCCTTTACCAAGACTGACGAATGCCGTCAGTGTACCTTGGCTCGCGATTACCGCTAGGGTGCAGTTGTGGCTAAACCTGCGCTGTACCCGGCAGCAGCGGCAACTTTGCCAGCTTCAACGCGATCAGCAGCGCAATCACCAGCAGCGTGCCGATGAACAGCCCGATTCCGTTCCAGCCACCCAGATGCCAGAACACGCCACCCGCCGTACCGGCAATGCTCGACCCGGCGTAGTAGCTGAACAGGTACAGCGATGACGCCTGGCCCTTGGCCTTGGTGGCGCGGCGGCCGATCCAGCTGCTGGCCACCGAATGGGCACCGAAGAAGCCGAAGGTGAACACCAGCATGCCGATGATCACCAGCGACAGCGGTGTGAACATCGTCAGCGCCAGGCCGGCGATCATCAGTGCAATGGTGCTCCAGAGCATTTTGCGTCGACCGAGCTTGTCGGCCAGGGCACCGATTTTCGCCGAGCTGTAGATACCCGACAGGTACACCACCGAGAGCATCCCGACGAACGCCTGTTCCATGTGATACGGCTCGGCCAGCAGGCGATAGCCGATGTAGTTGAACAGCGTGACGAACGCCCCCATCAGCACAAAGGCCTCGAGGAACAGCAGCGGCAAGCCGGCGTCGCGAAAGTGCATGGTGAAGCCGTCAAGCAGGCTGCGCGGATGCAACGAGCGAGAGCGGAAATTGCGCGATTCGGGGAGGATTTTCCAGAACACCGCCGCCGCAATCAGGGCCAGGCCGCCGATCACCAGCATTGCCGTGTGCCAACTGACGAAGTCGATCAGTACCCCGGTGATCAAGCGCCCGCTCATCCCGCCAATCGCGTTGCCGCCGATGTACAGGCCCATCGCCAGGCCGATGTGCTGCGGATGGATCTCTTCGCTCAGGTAGGTCATGGCGACCGCCGCCAGCCCGCTCAATGACAGGCCCACCAGCGCCCGCATCGCCAGCACCGCGTGCCAGCTCGGCAGCATCGCGCTGGCAAGGGTGCACAGGGCCGCGGCGAACAGCGCGGCGACCATCACCGGTTTGCGCCCGACGCGGTCGGAGATCGGCCCCGTGATCAGCAAGCCGAAAGCGAGCATACCGGTGGCGACAGAGAGGATCAGGCTGCTTTGCGCCGCGTTGATGGAGTATTCGTAGGACAGCAGCGGCATCATCGGTTGCACGCAGTAGAGCAGGGCGAAGGTCGCAAAGCCGCCGCAGAACAGCGCCAGCACCGTGCGCATGAACGCTGGGGTGCCTTTTTCGATGTAGATCTCCGCCAGCTCGACGACGATAGCGTCCGGCGCAGCGGGAGGAACTTCATGGGCGAGTGGGGCGACAGCAGTTTTCACGGGGGACCTCGGAGGACGCAGCCGGTCAGGCAATGAAAAAAGCATATAGCTGGCTAATGATTCAATCCAATATATTGTTCGACCTGTTTGATAGCTTTTACGACCTAATGGGGTTTCCATGGAATTGCGTCATCTGCGCTACTTCATCGCCGTCGCCGAAGAACTGCACTTCGGCCGCGCCGCACAGGTGCTGGGCATCTCCCAGCCGCCGCTGAGCCAGCAAATCCAGGCCCTGGAACAGGAAGTCGGCGCGCGGTTGTTCGAGCGTACCAATCGTCGGGTCGAGCTGAGTGAGGCCGGTCGGCTGTTTCTGGAAGAGGCGCGGCTGGTGCTGGCGCAGGTCGACAAAGCGGCGGATGTCGCGCGACGGGCGCAACTGGGTGAGTTGGGTGAATTGAAGATTGGCTTCACCTCGTCGGCCCCGTTCAACTCGACCATTCCCCAGGCGATTTTCTCTTTCCGTCAGCGCTTCCCGGCAGTGCATCTGAACCTGCGGGAAATGAGCAGCACCCAGGTGGCCGATGCGCTGGTGGACGAGTCGATTGAGGTCGGCATCATGCGCCCGCTCGGGCTGCCGGACTGCCTCAGCGTGGTCGAACTGATGCGTGAGCCGCTGGTCGCGGTGCTCAGCTCCAAGCATCCGTTGGTAGAGGGGAGCGAAGAGGGCCTGTTTCTGTCAGCCCTGGCCCTTGAG
Source organism: Pseudomonas sp. PDM32 (assembly GCF_019219225.1). Classification (NCBI taxonomy): domain Bacteria; kingdom Pseudomonadati; phylum Pseudomonadota; class Gammaproteobacteria; order Pseudomonadales; family Pseudomonadaceae; genus Pseudomonas; species Pseudomonas sp. PDM32. The sequence goes on along the minus strand of NZ_JAHUWE010000007.1, from coordinate 313,216 downwards.
CCTTTCGTGTTCTTTCCGCGCAGCTATGGCAGTGGCCTGTATGCACAACTGCTCAGCCTGGCCCGGGACGCAGGCTTCAGCCCGCACTTCGCCCAGGAGGCTGGGGAGGCGATGACCATCATCGGGCTGGTGGCGGCGGGGCTCGGTGTTTCGGTGTTGCCGGCGTCTTATCAGCGGATGCGTATTGATGGTGTGGTCTATCGGCCGTTGCTTGATCCGGCGGCGGTGTCGGCGGTTTGGTTGGTGCAGCGCAAGGATCAGAAGTCGGCGATGGCCAAAGCGTTTGTTGAGCTGCTGACGAGGAAGGTTGAGCCACTGAAGTCGTGACGGCTGCGCCGTCCATTCGCGAGCAAGCTCGCTCCTACAGTTCAGAGTTTTCGCAGCTGCCCGTGGGACATTTCCGAAATCCCCCGGACAGGCTACAGCGCCTTGCGGCGCTGCCTACAACTACTCCAGAATCCGCCGGCTTGTGCGCTTTGAGGGCCATCGCTAATTTGATTCGCGTCACTGATTGTCAGTGATCGGGTTTAGCAGCCCGTAGCAAACCAAAGCGCATTTGCGCTCCTGATAGGCAGGTATGTCCATACCTGCCCTTGACGGTGGCTGTGCGCAGGGCGCCTTCGGGCGCGCCGGTTTTCGGTTTGTCCGGTCTGCTAACCTGCGTACAGCTGCCACCCTTATGATCAGCAACGATTCGGTGTGGCCGCCCACTTTCAGGACGCTGAATCATGACCAGTACAATCTTCCTCATCGCCCCCGACATCGACAACCGCACCCTGCTGGAATACGCCTGCGTGTCGCTGGCCTCGGCAAGCGTCATGGCGAGCGACTTCGCCAGAGACCTGAAGGGATCAGAGGGCCATACCCTGCTGGGCATCCAGCAGTCGATCATGTTGGGGGAGCTGGCGGTGAATCGGGTGTTGGATAACCTTGATCCGCCCTGAAAGCTACATCGCCCATCAAAAAGATCGCAGCCTTCGGCAGCTCCTACAGGTTTCTTGTAGGAGCTGCCGAAGGCTGCGATCTTTTGACGTTGCTTACGGCCAGCGCTTGAAAATCAGCGAAGTATTCACCCCGCCAAACGCAAAGTTGTTGTTCATCACGTACTGATTACTCATCTGCCGAAACTCGCCGCGCAGGTAGTCGAGCTTGCCGCAATGCGGGTCGACTTCGTCGAGGTTGAAGGTGTGGGCGTAGAGGTCGCGGTTCATCATTTCGATGCTGAACCAGGATTCCAGTGCACCGCAGGCGCCGAGGGTGTGGCCGAGGAAGCTCTTCTGCGAGCTGATGGGCATGTGTTCGCCGAACAGGCTGCTGGTGGCCAGGGTTTCGGCGATGTCGCCCTGTTCGGTGGCGGTGCCGTGGCCGTTGACGTAGCCGATGTCCGAAGGTGTCAGCCCGGCGTCTTCCAGGGCCAGTTCCATGGCCCTGCGCATGGTGATTTGCTCCGGACGGGTGGTGTGCTGGCCGTCGGCATTACTGCCGAACCCGACGATCTCGGCGTGGATGCGGGCGCCACGGGCCAGGGCGTGTTCCAGTTCTTCGAGCACCAGCATGCCGCCACCCTCACCGATCACCAGGCCATCGCGTGCGGTGTCGTAAGGGCGCGGGCTGCGTTGTGGGGTGTCGTTTTTCAGGCTGGTGGCGTAGAGCGCATCGAAGACCATGGCTTCGGTCGGGCACAGTTCCTCGGCGCCGCCGGCGAGCATCAGCGGCAGGCGGCCGAACTTGATCGCCTCGTAGGCATAGCCGATGCCCTGGCTGCCGCTGGTGCAGGCGCTGGACGTCGGAATCAGGCGGCCGGTGAGGCCGAAGAAGATGCTGATGTTCGCCGCGGTGGTGTGCGGCATCATGCGCACGTAGGAATTGGCGTTCAGGCCTTCGGCCACCGAGTTGAGCAGCATGTTGCCGAACGCCTTGATCTCGTCGGTGCTGCCGGTCGAGGAACCGCAGGCGACGCCCATACGCCCGTCCTTGATCGATTCGTCGCCCAACAGGCCGGCATCGGCCAGCGCCATCTCCGCCGCGCCCACCGCCAGCCGCGAGACCCGGCCCATGCTGCGCAGTTGCTTGCGGGTCCAGTGGCTTGGCACCTTGAAGTCATCGATGGGGGCTGCCAGGCGTGTGTTGAGTTCGGTAAAACGATCCCACTCGTCCATCCGGCGGATGCCGCTGCGGTTGGCCGCGAAGTTGCCGGCGATGGTGTCCCAGTCGCTGCCCAGTGAGGTAATGCCGGCCATGCCGGTGACGACGACGCGCTTCATCAGCACAGGCCTCCGTTGACGGCCAGAACCTGCCGGGTGATGTACGAGGCTTCCGCCGACATCAGGAAATTCACCGCGCCAGCCACCTCTTCAGGGGTGCCCATGCGTTGTGCGGGGATCATTTTCATCAGTTCTTCCACCGGCACGTTTTCATCGAGCATGGCTGTGTCGATCAGGCCGGGTGCGACACAGTTAACGGTGATTTTGCGCTTGCCCAGCTCGATCGCCAATGCCTTGGCCGCGCCGATCAACCCGGCCTTGGAAGCGCTGTAGTTGACCTGGCCACGGTTACCGATCAGCCCGGACACCGAGGTGATGCAGACAATTCGCCCGGCGGCGCGACGCCGGATCATCGGCATCATTACCGGGTGCAGCACGTTGTAGAAACCGTCGAGATTGGTGCGCATCACCACGTCCCAATCGTCCTCGCTCAGGGCCGGAAAGGCACCGTCCCGGGTCAGGCCGGCATTGAGCACCACGCCGTAGTAGGCGCCGTGGGTTTCCACGTCGGCTTCGAGAATTTCCTTGCAACGGGCGCGGTCGGCCACGTCGAACTGCAGGATGCGCGCACGGCGGCCCAAGGCCTCGACTTCGGCCTTGACGGCTTCGGCGTCGGCCAGGCCACTACGGCAATGCAGCACGATGTCGTGCCCGGCCCGGGCCAGGCGCAAGGCGATGGCGCGGCCGATGCCACGGCTGGAACCGGTGACCAGTACGGATTCAGTCATGACTGGACTCCTTCGGGTTCATGAAGATATTGAGCGGCCTGGGGTGGGCGGAACACGTTCAGACGAGCGGTGGCGTGAATCCCTTGGCCGTTGATGTGGCACTCGAACACGCCCATGCCGTTGTCGTCCTCCAGGGAGCGAATCCCGTGGAGGGTCAACTCGGTGCCGGCCGGGAAGCTTTCAACGTTGCATTCGAATTTTCGGCTGCCGAGCAGAAAGCCCAACTCCACCGCATCGCCGCGCTGACGCGCATGGCAACCGGCAAAGGCGGCCACGCTCTGCGCCATCAGTTCGATGCCGACCCAGGCCGGCAGGCTGCCGTCGGGGAGATTGAACAGGCCATCGGGCTTGACGGTCAGGCGGGTGTGAATCTGCTCTTCATCGAACGCCAGGACCTGATCGATAAGGATCATGTCGCCAGCGTGGGGCAGCAGTTCGGCGAGCGGCCAGTCAATCATGGGGCGTCTCCGATAATCAGGCTGACGTTGTTGCCACCGAAGGCAAAGGAATTGCTCATCAGGTAACGGGGTGCAATGGACGTCAGGCGAGTGGCCGGGGTCACCCATTGCAGCGGCGGCAATTCGGGATCGGGCTGCCCGTCCCAGACGTGCGGCGGCAGGGCATGCCCGCGATTGTCGGCGCTCAGGCTCAACCAGCAGAACGCCGCTTCCAGCGCCCCGGCTGCACCGAGGGTGTGGCCGGTCATGGGTTTGCTCGACGAGCAGGGCACACCGGCCGGGAACAGCGTTGCCACGGCCAGGCTTTCCATGGCGTCGTTGTGTTGGGTGGCAGTACCGTGCAGGTTCAGGTAAGCGATCTGCTCCGGTTGCAGGTTGGCGCGGCCCAAGGCTTTGCGCATGGCTTGCAGGGCGCCACGCCCCGTCGGCTCGGGGGCGGAAATGTGATGTGCATCGGAGCTGGCGCCGCTGCCGAGCAAGGCAATCGGCTGGCTGTCGCCTGCGTGTCTGGTCATCAGGAACAGCACCGCCGCTTCGCCAATGTTGATGCCGTTGCGGTTCACTGAAAACGGATTGCAACGCTGTTCCGAGACCGCTTCCAGCGCCGAGAAACCGTTGAGAGTCAGCTTGCACAGGGTATCGACACCGCCACACAGCACCGCGTCGCAGACGCCCAGGTCCAACAGGCGCTGGGCGCTCATCAAGGCCCGGGCACTGGAGGTGCAAGCCGTGGAAATGACATAGGCCGGCCCACTCAATTGCAGCCACTCGGCGAGGAAGTTTGCCGGCGCACCCAGCTCCTGTTGCTGGTAGTCGTACTCGGGCGGGAACTGCTTTTCGCGCAGGTAATGGGCCAGGCCCTGGCTGGCTTCGTCGATGCCCGAGGTACTGGTGCCGAGCACGACACCAATGCGATCGCGACCGTAAATCTGGATGGCGCTGTCGATGTCCGGGCGGATTTGCAGCGTGGCTTCCAGCAGCAGCTGATTGTTGCGACTGTGATGGCGCGACATGTCGGCTGGAAGGGGTGCCAGGTTGCCCTGGACTGCGCCGACCGGCAGCGTGCGTTGCGGCACCCACCCGGCTTGTTCGCGCATGCCGCCGCAGTCGCCGGCAAACAGGTGGCGGGCAACCTCCTGCTTGTCGCGGCCCAGCGCGCAGACCAATCCGAGGGCATTGAGGTAAGCCGTCATGGTGTTTCACCGCTCAGGGGCGTGACTTGATAGGTCGCACCTTTCGTAATCATCAATTCAAAATTCTGCGGTTGTGTGTAGCGGATGTCCCAGCGCTCGGGAAGGGACCGTTGTCTGCCGTGCTGCCAGGCGCCGGGATAGTTGGCCGCCAGTTCATCATCCGGCGTCAGCGCAAACAGCAGCGCTGCGAACAGTTCCCGGGCTTGCGGGTTGGGTGGCAACAAGCCGTCGGCGTGCCAGGTTTTATCGTTCAATAGCTGGCGGGCCTGGGGGATGCCCAGCAGGTCCATCATTGACCAGCGAATGCCCGTTTCTTCGCGCTGGATCACCACTACCCAGTCCAGGCGGTCGTCGGGTTTCAATAGCTGAATATGCAATTGCAGCGGCAACGGCAGATCCGGATTTTGCGCGGGCAATGGCGCCCGGCTGGTGCAGGCGCTCAGAAGCAGTGCCGCGGCGACCAACAGAAATCGCAACACACTGGCGACCCCTGTGGGAGCGGGCTTGCTCGCGAAAGCGGCAGTACATCCGACATATCCGCTGGCTGACCCACCGCTTTCGCGAGCAAGCCCGCTCCCACAGGTTGAGTATTTCAGGCGACGGGTAATCGACATCACACAGTTCCTTCAAAAGGTTTGCGCGCCACCACATTGACCAGGGTTTCTTCCCGTTGGCCAAAGGGTTTTGGCTTGCACACACCCAGGTATTCGAGCAGGCCGAAATCCTTGGCGCGACTCCACCACAGGTACGGATAAGACACGTTTTGCGCGGTAAATTCGAAACCCTGTTGTCGGATCATTTGCAGGTATTGCGCAGCACTTTTCTGCACGTCCATCGGGTGGCGGAACAACCAGCGGATCACCCAGGTATCAATGTAGGCCTCGGTGGACTCGGCGAACAGCAGATAACCGCCCGGCTTGAGCACGCGGTAGAACTCGGCCAGGGCCTGTTCCTGCTGCACCAGGTGATGGAACGTCTGGTGACAGAACAGCAGGTCGATACTGGCGTCCGCCAGCTTGAGGTTCGCGCAGTCGCTGCCGATCAGCTCCACGTCCATGCCCTGGCGCACCGCTTCTTCGGCGCTCTGGGTGAGGCTCTGCGGGTCGGCATCGATGCCGATCAGGCGAGCGGGCGCAAAGGCCTGGCGCAGCAGCGCGAATGACTTGCCCTGACCACAGCCTGCATCCAGCAGTATCGGGTCGGCAGGCGGCGCTTCGCTGAACAGGCCGCGCAAATCGTTGACCGCCAGCCGCAGCACATAGTGTTGCCAGATCCGGCTGCGCAGGAACCACAAACCGAAGCGGGTTTCTTCGACGTAGTGGTCGCTCAAGTGGTTCATGACGCAGCCCCTGCACAGAACTCCGATATCACCTTCAACCGGCGCCGGGCTTCGCTGACGAACGGGTTGCGTGGGTCCCAGGCATATCCTGCAAGGATGGAGCTGATCATTCCGCGAATTTCCGGCGAGCTGCTCTCATGGAAAATCACATCCTGGAAGGTTCCGGCGTACCAGCCTTCGACGTAGCAACGGAAGGTATCGACGCCGCGCTTGAGCGGCTCGGCGAATTCGGTTTGCCAGTCGACGGCTTCGCCTTGCAGCTGACGGTGCAATACCCCGGCCGCCATGCTCGCCGAACGCATGGCGATGGTCACGCCGGAAGAAAACACCGGGTCGAGGAATTCCGCGGCATTGCCCAGCAGTGCGAAACCCGGACCGTGCAAGGTTTTGACGTTGGCCGAGTAACCGCCGATGGTGCGGGCCGGGGTGTCCCACTGCGCATTTTGCAACACGCCGGCCAGGCTTGGCGTCTCGCCGATAAAGCCGCGCAGGCACTCGTCCAGATTGTCGCTGCGGCCGGCGAAACGTTCCTCGGCGGCAACCACGCCGACCGAGCAGCGCCCGTTGCTGAACGGAATGGTCCAGAACCAAAGGTCGCGTTGGGTCGGATGAGTGGTCACGAGGATCTTGCTGCGGTCGAAGGCCGGGTGGTCGATACGGTCTTCGATATGGGTGAACACGGCCTGGCGCACCGGGAAGTTCGACGGCGCCTCTAGGTCGAGCAAGCGCGGCAGCACGCGGCCGTAGCCACTGGCATCGAGCATGAAACCGGCCTCGATGCGGTATTCGCTGCCGTCCTCGCGGCGCACGCCGAGCTGCGGTTTTTCCGGGTCGATGTCGACGCTGACGATGGTTTCGCCATAGCGGATCTCCACGCCTTGAAGCGTGGCCTGATCGGCCAGCAGCTTGTCGAAATCGGCGCGCTGGACCTGAAATGTCGTTGATTTGCCGTGGCTGAACGTCTCGCCGAAATCGAACGCGCTGTAACGTTCGCCCCAGGCAAAGGCGGCACCGTTTTTCACCTGGAAGCCGGCCGCGTTGACGGCGTCGAGCATGCCCGCCTCTTCGACGAAATCCAGGCAATGGGCCAACAGGCTTTCACCGATGGAAAAGCGTGGAAAATGCTGACGCTCAATCACCAGCACATCGTGTCCCTTGCGCTTGAGCAATGCGGCGGCGATGGCGCCCGAAGGACCGGCACCGATGACCACGACCTGGCGGCATTCCATTTCAACGGTTGGCATGAGGGCTCCTTGCCGGGACAGCGGCTTTCAGGGGGATTCGGTGCATACCGGTCAGGGCTGGCAGCAATGTAGCGATCAGACCCATCAGCATCAGCGCAAAGTACAGCGGCGGGCTGATGAGTTGCTGTTGCAGCAACAGGTTGAGAAAGACGATCTCGCTCAAGCCGCGGATGTTCAGCAGCACACTTTCCCGCCAGCGGCTGGCGCCCTTGAACGAGGCCCCGGCCCAGCCGAGGCCGAGCCAGTTGCCCAGCAGTTTGCTCAGCATCGGCAACAGCAGCAGGGCGACCAGTTGCCCCCAGCCGAGGCTGTCCATCGCGCTGTGCACGTTGATCTGCACGATACCGAACGTGAGGATCAACGGGATGGCGATGTACGTCTGCAAACCGCTCATCCAGATGGCCGGCAGCGGCAGCACCAGTGGCGCTTTCAAGGCGGCCATGATCAATACATAGCCGATGCCGAAAATCAGCGCATTGAGCTTGTAGTGCTCGGCGACGACCAGCAGGGCGAAAAAACACAGGCTGTAGAGCCACGTCTGGCGCAAGCCAAGCAGCCGCAGCAGTACCGGCAGGCAGGCGCCGGCCAGTGGCAGCAACAGGCTGCTCAGGTGCAGGCTGCCCTGGGCGAGGCCGAACAATGTCCAGCAGGCGAGATCGATGAGGATCGCGGTTTGCACCAGACGCCGGGTGGCAGCGGGCGGGTAATCGATGTGTCGCAGGTACAGGTACAGCACCGGAATCGCGGTGATGGCGAACAACAGGCCGACGGCCAGCGAGCTGATCCAGGGTTGCGCCGGCAACAGCCAGATCGCCGTGGCCAGGCCACAGGCAAACGGAATGCAAAAGCTCGGCAGGGCGATTTTCAGGCTCTGGCGCTCCAGTTGCAGGTCGATCACATCGCTGAGGATGTAGCCCAGCAACAGGGCAAAACTCAGGCTGTAGAGGTTCTTCAGCCAGCCCGGCGACACCAGCTGCGCACCGCTCAATTGCCATTGCGGCTCGACCCAGAAATACATCAGCAGCGGCAAACCGAGGGTTGCCAGCAACAACTGGCTGACGATGGGAATCAGGCCAAAATGCCGGCCGACACGGGTCGCCAGCGCGAACAACGCCAGGGCCATCGCCCAGAACAGAACGATCATCACGTTGCATGCTCCGCGGCTGTGGGCGCGTGCACCTGTCGACCGGCCCAGGGTGCCAGCAGGAAGCTGAAGACCAGGCCGAGGCTCACCGACAATCCGAAGTTGCTCACCGCCGGGGTGCTCGACACCGCCAGCAGACCGAACGACAACCAGGTGGTCAACGCCGCCAGCAGGGTGCCCAACAGGCTCACGGCCGCGCCGCCGACCTGTTCGCGCATCAGGATCGCGTAATCGACGCTGATCGCCGTCACCAGCAGCAGGCCGAACAGGCTGAACAGGGTCAACGGCTGCCCCAGCCAACCGAGGCTGGCCAGGCTGCACAACGCCGCCAGTAGCGGCAGGGAGACGATGCGCAATGCACCGCCGAGACCGAACGGCAGGATAAGCACCAGTACGATCAGCACGCAGGAGGCGAGTTTCAGTTCAGCGGCGCTGATTTGGGTGGCGGCGAAGACAGTGTTCAATTCACCCAGTCGATCCACCAGTGTCACACCGGGTAGGTCCTCGCCCTGGAGCCGCAGCAGGGCCGGGTTGTTGATGCCTTGCAGGCTGACCATCGCCGCCACGCCGTCTTCGGTCGGCCCCAGCCACAGGGGCCGGTAGGGTTCTGCCAGCGGGCCGCTGAGCGCTGCGTCGATGTCCACGGCCGGCAGTGCCTGTAGCTTCGTCAGCTCGGCTTGCAGCGCCTCGGCCGGTACACCGATGTCGAGCAACGGCTGCCAGAGCGCCGGCAGTCTGCTCAACGCTTCGCGCACCTGCTGCTGTGCATTCGGCGGGCTGACTAGTTGATTGAGCGACAGATACCCCTGGAGCTTTTCCAGGCCAATCAATTGATCCAGTCGTTCGCTCAGGGCGGTCTGGCGTTCAAGCAATTGCTGCTGATTGGCGGCGCGTATCAGGAAGAACTGGCTGGTGGGTTGATAGCCGGTGATCTGTGCAATGGTCCGGGCTTCGTCGGTCAATTGTTGCGGTGCGCTGATCCACTGGCGAATGTCGTTTTTGCTGCTCAGCTGCAACAGCCCGCCCACGCAAAAGGCGATCAGCAGCGCCAGCAGGACTGGCGTTTTCACCTGATTGAGCAGTGCTTCACGACAGCCCAGCAAATGCTCGCAAACGCGCAATGGCCACTGCGCCGGACGCAGCTCCACGCCCTTGAGCAAGGCCGGCAGCAGGCACACGGCGGACAAATAAGCGCCGAGCAAACCGGCGGCAGAGAACACGGCAATCTGGGTCAGCGCCGGGAAGGGTGTCCAGGCCAGGGCCAGATAGCCGATACCGCTGGTGATCAGGCTCAGGGTCAACCCTGGCAGGGTCAGGCGCAGGGCCGGCCAGCTGTGCCAGGGTTTCAGGCTCCAGCTTTTGGACAGATAGTGCAGCGGGTAGTCGACCGCCACACCGATCAGGCTCGAACCCAGTACCAGGGTCATCACGTGCATATGGCCGAACAGCGCCACGCAGGCCACCGCTCCGAAGAGCATGCCCACCAGCACCGGCACGAACGCCAGCAACACGCGCCAGCGCCGGAAGGCCAAGAGCAGCAGTAACAGAATCCCGACGGTGGCACCGCCACCGACCCAGGTCATTTCCCGGGCGGCCTGTTGTTGCCCGTGGGCCGCGTACAGCAAGCCGCTGGCGGCGAGCAGTTGCACCTCGTGCTGCGCAGCTTGTTCGCGGCTGTGCTCGAGCAGGTCGGCCACTTGCAGCGGCAGGTTCATGTCGAAGGCGTTGCCGGTGGTGCGCGCACGCAGCAGCACCCAGCTTTTGCCATCGGCATCGGCGACCAGGGTGCCGCTGCCGATGTCCAGTTGCACCGAACCGCGTTGCGGCTGGCTGTTCTGGATGCGCCCGGTCAGGCCCAGCCAGTCGTCCTGGCTCGGCACCAGGCTGTAACCGTTGAACGGGTCGAACAAGGCTTGCACGCGTTGCTGGATAAAGGTGTCGGGGTGCTCGATCAGCAGTTGTCGGTCCACCGCCGAGAGCATCGCCAGGCGACTTTGCAGCAATTGCGTGCGCAGTGCCGGCAAGTCGGCTTGCAGGGTCCACTGGACCTTTTCGAACAGTCCGCTGGCCTGCCATTGCTCGCCGAGGGCTTGCGCCATGGCGACGGCTTGTTGGCGATCGGCGTGGCCGACCAGCACTAGCATTTCGCGGTTCAGCGGTTCTTGCATGCGTTGTTCGGCGCGCAGTTCCAGGGCGTCGGGCGCCGTGCCGGGCACCAGTTCCATCAGGTTCGCCGACAGTGGCGCGCCGTCACGCCATTGCCAACACGCGAGCGCCAGTACTGCCAGCAGCAGGATCAGAAACAGGCGTGGCAGTAACCGTTCACTCGGCAAAGTCATGTTGCTCCGCGTCGCTCAACGGCTGGGCGCTGGTGCTGTCCTGCATGCGCAACAACGTACTGTCGCCCTGGGTTTCGAGCAGTTCGATGCTCTGCACCAGTGCTGCGCCGGTAATGTTGATCTGGTTGAACACCTGCTTGAGCAGCATCGAGCGCGGCACCAGCGTGAGCTTCCAGTTCTGTGCGTCGCCGCTCAGGGACAGCTCGAAATCCCGTTGCAGGCCACTGCTGTCGCCTTGCAGCACGGCGAGGAACAAACGGTTCTGCTCGGCACCGGCGCTTTTGCCCGGCAGCATTTGCCAGACACTGCCGTCTCGCCGGGCAATGCCTTTGGTGGTGATGCGATAGTCCTGTTGCAAAGGCGTTTTCAGCAGCCACAACAAGCCGTGGTTTTTTGCCAGCACGAACGAGCCCTTGCTGGTCAGCGGCTGGGGCAGGGCGCGCAGGTGTTTCTCCTGGATGAAGTTGCCGTGGATCACCTCGGGTTTGGCCAGTTGCTCGCTGAGTTGTTGCAGGTCGAAGGCATGGGCCATGGAGGAGAGCCCGAACAGCGCCAGGGCAGCGAGGTATCTGAACACTGAAAAACGTGGCGAGCGAGCTTGCTCGCGTTGGGTCGCGTAGCGGCCCCAAGATGGCAGCGGACCTTGGCGACGTTGTGAGTGCTGCGCACTCAAGCGCGAGCAAGCTCGCTCGCCACAGGGATTTGGGGCGGTCACAAATGAGGTGTTGAGACCTGAAGTCATGCCAGCACCTTCTCAACAGCGTCGGTGAACACCTTCGGCGAGGCCAGTTGCATCTCGCGGCTGGCGAGGTCGACGGCGACCTGTACCGTCATGGCCCGGGTCAGGCGTTCACCGGTTTGCAGATCGCTGATCAGGTAGTTGATCTTCAAACGGTTCTCCCACTCCACCAGATTGGCGCGCACGTTGAGTTTCTGGCCGAACACCGCACCGCGCACGTAGCGCAATTGCAGGTCGATCACCGGCCACGCGTAGCCGGATTCGTTCATCGCCGTGTAGTTGTGGCCGATCGTGTCCAGCAGCGCGCAGCGGGCGACTTCCAGGTATTTGACGTAATGGCCGTGCCAGACCACGTGCATGCTGTCGACGTCAAAGAACGGTACGACGATTTCCGTGTCGGTGTGCAGAAGTCCCTTGCTACGCATGCAGCCTCCAGTGTTGTTGGGCGATGCGCTGCAGGCACAGGCGCAACTCGCCTTCCAGCGCGCGGTCTTCGATGACCGGTGGGAAGTCCCCGGCCAAGGCTTCGTGCATGGCGGCCAGTGCGGGTGGCAGTGGGCGCGCATCTTCGGCCTGGCCGCGCAGCCAGACACCCTGATTGGCCGCCAGCAGGGTGGCGGCTGCCACTTGTTCGGTGAGTTCCAATACGCGGATCGCATCCCGGGCGGCGATGGTGCCCATGCTGACTTTGTCCTGGTTGTGGCATTCGGTGGAGCGTGAGAAGACGCTGGCCGGCATGGTGTTTTTCAGTGCTTCGGCGGTCCAGGCGCTGGTGCCGATCTGCACGGCCTTGAAGCCGTGGTTGAGCATGGCGCGGTCAGCCGTGGCGCCGGACAGGTTGCTCGGCAAGCCATGGTTGTAGCGCTCGTCCACCAGCAGCGCGAGTTGCCGGTCCAGCAGGTCGGCGACGTTGGCCACGAGGTTTTTCAGGCTGTCCATGGCGAACGCGATGTGCCCGCCGTAGAAGTGCCCGCCGTGCAGCACGCGCTCGGCTTCGGCGTCGATGATCGGGTTGTCGTTGGCGCTGTTGAGTTCAATCTCGATGAACGAACGCAGCCAGTTCAGGCTGTCGGCCAGCACGCCCAGCACATGGGGCGCGCAGCGCAGGGAGTAGCGGTCTTGCAGGCGATGCAAGGGCGCGGTCGGCGCGTCGATGGCCAGATCCTTGCGCAGCCACGCGGCGACCTGCATCTGCCCCGGATGTGGCTTGGCGGCGAACAGGCGCTCGTCGAAGTGCTCCGGGTTGCCCTGCAGGGCGACCACGTTCAGCGCGGTGATGCGCGTGGCCAGTTGCAGCAGGTAATCGGCGCGGGCGAAGGCCAGGCAGGCGAGTCCGGTCATTACGGCAGTGCCATTCATCAGTGCCAGGGCTTCTTTCGGCCGCAGCACCAGTGGTTGCCAGCCGAGTTCGCGGTGCACATCGGTAGCCTGCCGGCGTTCGCCGCGGAACATCACTTCGCGTTCGCCGGACAGCGTGGCGGCAACGTACGAAAGCGGCGTCAGGTCACCGCTGGCGCCGACCGAGCCTTCCTCCGGAATCAGCGGCAGGATGTCGTGTTCAAGAAACGCCTGCAGGCGTTCGAGCAGCTCCACGCGCACCCCGGAAACACCGTGGCACAGCGACTGTAGACGCGCCGCTAATACCGCGCGGGTGGCCTGGGCGTCGAGCAGTCTGCCCAGCCCGCAGCCGTGGAAGGTGTACAGATGCTGCGGCAGCGCTTCGACGTGATGCAGCGGCACCGCGACCACACAGGAATCGCCATAACCGGTGGTCACGCCATAGATCACGCCTTCCTTGTCCAGCAGCGAGTCGAGAAAACGTGCACCCTTGGCGATGCGCTCGCGGTAGGCGGGATCGCTTTGCAACTGCGCCGGCACCTTGCGGTTGGCCAGTGCCAGCACATCTTCAATGCGCAGAGGGCGTTCGCCGAAGGTTACCGGCTCAAGCGTTGGCGTCGTCATCGGTCTTCCAGAAAGGGTAAAAGTTGAACCATTGTTGGGGCGCTTCGAGGCAATAGTGACTCAGGCGCTCGGCGTAGCGGGACGCCCACTGATGAATGACCTGTTCACGGTCGCTGCGTATCCAGGTGATTGCCTCAGCGAAGGGTTCAATGGTCAGTCGATAGTCGCCATCGGGCTTTTTCAGGCACAGCAGCAGATTGATCGGGCATTTCAGCAGGCCGGCCAGCAACCACGGGCCTTGAGGGAATCTGGCCGGATGGCCGAGAAAGTCCACGGTCACGCTGCGCCCGCCATGCAGCGGCACGCGGTCGCCGGCAATCGCCAGCCACTCGCCACGCTCCAGGCGCTCGCTCAGTTGCAGCATGATCCCCGGGTCCAGTTCGCTGACCTGAATCAGGCGCAAGTTGGTCGCCCCGGCTTCGCCCAGCAAACGGTTGAACTGTTCGGCGTGCTTGGTGTGCACCAGCACGTTCATCGTGACCTTTTCGCCGATTTCCGCCAGTGCGCGGCAGACTTCCAGGTTGCCTAGGTGTGCGCCCACCAGCATCTGGCCGCGGGCAGCGCGCAACTGCTCGCGCAGCAGCGCCGGGTCGATGATTTCGATTTGCTCGATGCTCAGCCTGCCGTTCCAGACGTCGAGTTTGTCGAGCATGGAGTCGGCGAACGCCATGAACTGGCCGAATACTCGCCAATGGCTCGGGCGCAGTTCGTTGCGACCGCTCCAGTCGGCCAGGCGTTGCTGGTATTGCCAGGCACTGTGTCGCGCACTGCGACCGAACAGGAAGAAGTACAGGACGATGCCGTACAACACCGGGCTCAGTACTCGACGGCCCAGCACTTTGGCGCCGAATGCGGTGAGCTTCATCAGCCAGAAACTGCCGCGCTCCTCGCGGTCGGCCCAGTGTTGTTTGTCGGCACTCATGTCCGCCACCGTCGCCAGAGGATCATGGGTGAGCGCAGCAACATGCCGAAGAACAGCCGCGTGTGCATGCTGGAAATCAGCACGTTGTCGTGGAACATCCGAAAATGCGAAACGCCGTCCAGCGGGTAACGGACTTTGGTTTGCAGCCATAACATCGGCTGATTGCGCCAGGCCAGGCGCACCAGGATGTCCGAGTCGAAGTCCATGCGCTTGCCGATTTTCGCCGACTCGATCAACGCCAGGACTGGTGGCAACGGGTAAACCCGGAAACCGCACATGGAGTCGCGAATCTGCAACGACAGGGTGTTGATCCAGACCATGACGTGGGTGAGGTAGCGCGCATACAAACGGCCTTTCGGCACGCTGGCGTCATATTGCGGATAACCGCAGATCACCGCCCGTGGGTGGCGGCGTGATTGTTCGATGAAGCGTTTGACGTCCTGCAAGTCGTGCTGGCCATCGGCATCCACCTGCAAGGCATGGCTGAAACCCAGGCGTGAAGCTTCGCGCAAGCCGGTCATGACCGCGCCGCCCTTGCCCTGGTTTTCGGCGAGGCGGATCAGGTAAACCATTTCACGCTGGGCCAGGCGGTCCAGTACCCGGGCGCAGCGCGGGCTGCTGGCATCGTCCACCAGGATGCACGGCAGATGGTTGGCGATCAGCGCATCGACCACTGTGGTGATGGCGTCTTCGTGGTTGTACACCGGGACAATGGCGCAGGGGCTATGCATGTTGGTGTACACCTGAAAGACCGAGGTGTCTGCTTCGCGAGCAGGCTCGCTCCCACATTGGATCGCATCCGAACTCGAAATTTGTTCTCGACACAAATCCAGTGTGGGAGCGGGCTTGCTCGCGAATGAGTGCGCAGCACTCACCAAACTTACACATGCGCCGCCTCCAGCAAGATCCGCCCGCTGGAGCAGGTGGCAGTTTCGTTGCGATAAGCGAAATACAGTTTGCCGCGCACCGGGTCGAAGCGCAGGTGCAGCTGGATTTCATCGCCCGGGCGTACCAGTTGCTGGAACTTCAAGACTTCCATGCCGGCGAATTTCTCCGGCAGGTTCATCAGTTGCCGGCCCAGGCTCAGCGCCCAGTCCACCTGCACCACACCAGGCAATACCGGCGCCTTGGGGAAGTGACCGCTAAAATAGGCCAGGTCCGGTGGCACGGCCAGTTGCAGGCTCCATTCGCCATCGCTTTCGACTTGCTCCAGCACCTCCGGGGTTTTGGGGCGCGGCGCCAGCAACAGGGCATCGACGTCGGCCTGGGGCAGCTTGCCCTGAGCGTTCAGCGGCAGTTGTCGCAGCAGGCGCCAACGCCTTGGCAGGGCCAGGGTTTCGCAGTGTTGGCTCAGGTGTTGGCGCAATTGCTCGGTGAAGCTGCGTCGGCCCAGATTGCGCAGAGCATGCAAACCGGCTTCGCTCGGGACCAACAAGGCCCCCAGGGAGGCGCGGTTTTCCTGAACCACGCCGAGCCGCGCTTCGCTGACCCAGTCATGGGCCATCAGCGCCTGCTCCAGCATCGGCAGCGAGATGCGTTTTTCTTCCAGTTTGACGATCCGGTCCAGTCGCCCGAGCAATTCAAAGCGACCATCGACGGCGATACGTGCTGAATCGGCAGTCTGTTCGACATGACCGTCAGGCAAGTAGGGCGAAGCGATCAGCAGCGCCCCTTCACTGTCTTGAGTCAGCGTGACATCGGCAAAGGGCTGCCAGAGTTCAGCGCCCTGACGCCAGGCGATGCCGCCGGTTTCCGAGCTGCCGAAAATTTCCGTTGGCCATTGCCCGAGACGCTCATGCAGGCTCTGTGCGGCCTCGACCGGCAATGCGCCGCCGGAGGAAAACACCCGGCGTACGCAGCTCAAGGCAGGCCAGTCGAGGTTGTCGCCCATGCGCTTGAGCAGCGCCGGGCTGGCCACCCAGGCAAAGGCCGGGTGCTCGCGGCTGGCACGTTGCAGGTCTTCCGGGAACGCCAATTGCTTGCGTACGAACGGACGTCCGGCGCACAACGGCCACAGTACCCGAAACAACAAACCGTAGATGTGCTGGGTGGCGACGCTGCCAATGATGCACGCCGGGCCCAGGCCAGAGCCCCACAGCTGTTCCAGGGCTTCGATTTCATTGGCCAGTTGACGCAGGTTTTTTTCGATGCGCTTGGGTTCGCCACTGGAACCGGATGTGCACAGGCTCAGCCGACAGTTATCCAGGTCCAGTACAGCGGCACTGAGCGGTGGCTGTTGGAAATCGCCAAGGTGCATGTCGCCCGGTTGATCGGTCAGCCACAGATCAACTTCGCCTGACCAGCGTTGACGGGTCTGCGGTTGCAGGTCGGACGGCAGCAGCACACTGACCCCGGCACGCCAGGCGCCGAGTAGGGCGATCGCCAGGTCGGCGGCATCCTCAAGGTGCACGGCCATCTGCCGTACACCCCGGGCTTGCAGGCCGGCGGCAAGGCTCAGCGACAGTTCGCACAGTCGGGCGTGATCCAGTGCCGGACCGGTCGTGATGGCACGGTCCGGCCGGGCCTTGAGCAGCAGGTGCTCAAGTTTTATCCAATTCATGGGTGGCCTCGTACCCTTAGTCGTATCAGCCATTCAATGGCAAACATCAGGCCTATCAATCCGTAGGAGATCAGGCCGGTGTACAGCGTCCACCAGCTCAGCGGCGCCCAGAGGGTCAGGGCGGCGGCACACAAACCGTTGCATAGAAAAAAGACGCTCCAGGCGACGGTCACCTGACGGGTATAGCGAATGCCCTCGGCCGGTAATTGCGGCTCGCGCACCCGGGCCAGGCGTTCGACGATCGGTGGGCCGAATGTCAGGCTCGAGCCGAAGAGCACCAACATGAAGGCGCTGATCAACACCGGATACCAGCGCAACAGCGCCGGGCTGTCGAACAGTGCCAGCAACAGGCAGAACACAATGGCCACCGTCGCCATCCACAGGCTGCCGGGCCGACGTTTGCCGGTCAGCGCCCGGGCCAGCCACAGTCCGCCCAGCAGTAGGCCGAACTGCCAGGGGGCGAAGTGCTCCATGCCGAAATACACCGCAAAGGGATACAAAAGGCCTGCCAGCAGCAGGCCGAGGCCAATCAGACGACTCATGCGGCCGGTTGAACCAGACGGTAGACCGCTTCGACCACGTCACTGACGGTACGCACCGATTTGAATTCTTCGGCGGCGATTTTCTTGCCCGTCTGACGTTTGATGTGATCGATCAGGTCGACCGCGTCGATGCTGTCGATTTCCAGGTCCTGATACAGGTTGGATTCCAGGCTCACACGCCCGGGGTCCAGTTCGAAAAGCTCGACCAGGGCATCGCGCAGGGTGTTGAAAATGTCGTCACGAGTTTGCATGGTCCGGTCTCAAGCTGCCTGTTTTGCGGTGACGAACGCCGCAAGGCTCGCCACGTTACTGAAGTGATTACGAGTGTCTTTGGCATCGGCATCGATTTTGATGCCGTACTTTTTCTGGATGGCCAGGCCCAGTTCCAGGGCGTCCACCGAGTCCAGGCCCAGGCCTTCGCCGAACAGCGTCTGCTCGTTGCCGATGTCTTCGGCGCTGATGTCCTCGAGGCCCAGGGCGTCGATGATCAGCTCTTTGATTTCCAGCACCAGGCTATGGGTGTTCCGATCGCTCATCTTCGGCGAGCTCCTTGATGAAGTAAGAATGCAAATAATCGTTGAGCTTGCGCGAGGCTTGCGGAGCCGGCCCCAGCGAGGCGAAGGCCTGTGGGTCTATATCGGCCCCGACCCGGAAACTGAAGTGCACGCGCCGCTTTGGGATGCGGTACCAGGGCTCGGCCTTGGTCAATGTGGTCGGGTTGACCTTGATAATGACCGGGGTGAGGATTTTCGCACCCCGCACGGCGATTGCCGCACCGCCCCGATGAAAGGCCGGGGCCTGTCCGGGCCGGGTGCGCGTGCCTTCGGGGAAAATGATCAGGGTCTGGCCGTCTTTCAGCGCATCGGCAGCCGCGTCGAGCATGTCCATGCTGCCGTCGTTGCTGATGTAATCGGTGCAGCGCAGCGGTCCGCGGGTGAAAGGGTTTTCCCAGAGGCTTTGCTTGACCACGCAATTGGCGTGACGCACCAGGCCGATCAGAAACACCACGTCGATCAGCGAGGGGTGATTGGCAAGGATCATTTGCCCGGGGCGACCGAGTTTTTCCGCGCCTTCAATGTCGTAGGTCAGCACCCCGGTACGGGCCATGAAGCGCACAAAAATCCAGAAACAGCGGCTGACGGTTTGCCGGGCCCGCAGCCGATGGGTGCGGGCGTCGCCGGGCAGGCAGTTCAGCACAGGGAAAATCACCAGGCGCAGGCACAGGCCGCCCAACCCGAACAGGGCAAAGCTCGCGGCGGTGGCCAGCAAGCGCCAGTAATAGGCGTCGCGGTTTTTCTCGGTCACGGGTTGCGTTGCCAGGTCCATACACGATTTTTCCAGGCATGTTGGCAGGTGGTTTGCTGGCCGAGCAGCATACGCAACAGATTCAGCGCGTGGGGCCAGCGGGATTTGGACAACGCTTCCGAGGGGCTGTTCAGGGACAACTGCCAGTCGGTACCTGGTGTGATCAGCAGGCCGACGGCATATGGGAACGGCACGTCGTCGATCCAGGTCGAGTACGCCTCGGGCGGCCGCTCTTCGGTGACCACCAGCAGTACCGCGCCAGCGCCTTCGGCCAGTAGCGCGGCAGCTTCGAGCATGCCGTGCTCCAGGCCATCGCCTGCGGCAGCCAGGGCCGTCATTTCGCTGGTTTCACCGCGCATGATCGACCACAAGCCAATAATCGCGTTATGCACAGACAAGCTGAACCGGGTCGGCGACAGCGGCTGGTCGGCGGCCAGATCACTGAGAATGTCGACGGTGTGCGGGGTTTCGCCGTGACGGGAAACAAAGACCAATGGCAGATCCTGCCGGCCTTCGGCCAATGGCCAGCCGACACTGAATGCCATCCGTGCCAGGCGGCTGAGCCTGCGGCGCCGCATGGCCGGTAGAAAGGAAACGTCGGGAGCGACATCGCTGTCCGACAGCACGACGGGTTGCCGGCTCCAGGCCTGCCAGTCGCTCACGCTCTCAAGCCCCGGGGCCCAGGCGCGCCATTGGGCGATGTTGAAGTTGATCACAGACATTCATCCCGCCCTCTCGGGCTTACTTGACGCGGGGAGTGGCCGAGAGCCGAGACTCACCCAGCGCGGCGTTTGCCGCCGAGTGGCGCGCATTATCCCGGTGCCGGGAACGTGTAGCAAATGCTGGTTACATTTTGCTCAACAAGATGCGGCGACTGGCTCGCAAAAACTGAGCGATTGGTAATTATTCACACAATCACTGCTCCGTCTGTCGGTTCCTGCGTCAAACCATCGGGCCGTTCACGGCTTTTCAAGCAAGAGAAGGCAACTGACTGTGTAGTCCCTGTGCCGACAAGGTAGCGAAGCAACGCCGTGCACCACTACACTCGGTCATTCTTTGATACACGGGGGTTTTGACATGCGGCGCGTGGTGTTCAATCAGAAGGGTGGTGTTGGCAAGTCCAGCATTGCCTGCAATCTGGCGGCGGTCAGTGCCAACGAGGGTTTTCGCACCTTGTTGGTGGATCTCGATGCCCAGGCCAACTCCACTCAGTACCTGACGGGGCTCACGGGTAGCGACATCCCGATGGGCATCGCCGATTTCTTCAAGCAGACGCTGTCTTCCGGGCCGTTCTCCAAAAAGAATCAGGTCGACATCTACGAAACCCCCTTCGATAACCTCCACGTCATTACCGCCACCGCCGAACTGGCGGACTTGCAGCCAAAGCTTGAAGCCAAGCACAAGATCAACAAGCTGCGTAAGTTGCTTGAGGAACTGAGCGAAGACTACGACCGGATTTACCTCGATACCCCGCCATCGCTGAATTTCTATGCAGTTTCTGCATTGATTGCCGCCGATCGTGTGTTGATTCCCTTCGATTGCGACAGTTTTTCACGCCAGGCACTGTACGGCCTGATGGCGGAAATCGAAGAGTTGAAGGACGACCATAACGAAGGCCTGGAAGTTGAAGGCATCGTCGTCAACCAGTTCCAGGCCCGCGCCAGCTTGCCCCAGCAAATCCTCGACGAACTGATCGCCGAAGGCCTGCCGGTGCTGCCGGTGTACCTGGCCAGCTCGGTACGCATGCGCGAATCCCACCAGGCCAACACGCCGCTGATCCATCTCGACCCGCGGCACAAGCTGACCCAGCAGTTTGTCGAGCTGCATAACCTGCTGGAAAACACCTGATTATCAGGAAACACGCAAAACCTGTGGGAGCGAGCCTGCTCGCGATGAGGGCTTCACAGTCAACATCACTGCTGACTGAAACACCGCTATCGCGAGCAAGCTCGCTCCCACAGGGGCTGTGTTGCCTCAGATACCCTGGCTACGCAGCCAGGCCATCAACTGCGGCAACGGAAACGCCCCGCTCTGCCGTGCGACCTCCCGGCCGTTCTTGAACAGGATCAGGCTCGGGATCGAGCGAATCCCCAACTGCGCGGACAACTGCTGGTTCGCCTCGCTGTCCAGCTTGGCCAACCGGCACTTGCCCTCCAGTTGCCCGGCCGCCTGCTCGAACACCGGTGCAAACGACTTGCACGGCCCACACCAGTCCGCCCACACGTCCACCAGCAGCGGCAGATCGCCTTTGATCTGGCTGGCGTAGTCGCCTTGTTTCAATTCAAACGGCTTGTTCAGCAGGACTTCGGCCTTGCAGCGTCCGCATTTCGGGTGGTCGTTGAGACGCTCGGCGGGGATGCGGTTGAGGCCGTTGCAGTGGGGGCAGGGGATGAGGAGTGGGTCGGTCATGAGCAAGGTCCAATGGGGAGCTGATAACACCTAGTTGGAGACGTTTGCTCATATTTTCAATCGTGCAGCGGTGTGCGGTGAATCTAGGCTTGAGTCTTGCCGAGCCAGACCGCTTGTCTGTAGAGCATTATCGCAACTTGCGATATTTTTGATCTGAGATTAACTTTCCATAGCAAAATGCGATAAGGATGTTGCATGCATGTTCTCACCGAAAAAAGAGTACGTGAAGCCAAGGCGAAATGGCCAATGGCAGCCAACGCGCTGGATCATTGGTATCAATTAGCCAAAGGAAGCAAGCCGTCGGATTTTGCGGCGATGAGAACCACCTTTCCTGCAGTCGACAAGGTGGGCGAGTTTCATGTTTTCGATATCGGTGGCAACAAATTGCGGCTGATCGCTTTTGTCAGGTATCGATCGCAAAAGCTTTATATCAAGCATGTGCTGGACCACCGCGAATATGATCGCGGTAAATGGAAGGAGGAAAGAGCATGAGTGTCCTGATCGAAAGAGCTGCCGAGCATTGGGAGTTCGTCTCGCCGTTGCTTCGAAAACCGAAAAGCGAAGACGACTATGACCTGTTGGCACAGGCGCTGGACGAGTTGCTCGAGATGACCGGCGACGATGAGTCCCACCCGTTGATGAGTCTGGTAGACATCATTGGTGACTGGATTGAAGAATGGGATCACAAGCATCACCCAATGCCGAAGCCCAGCGGAGTCGAGGTTCTTGGCTACTTGATGCGCGAACACGGCTTGAGCCAGAGCGACCTGCCTGGCGTCGGCCCTCAGTCGGTCGTTTCCGAGATCCTGAGCGGCAAACGCCAGCTCAACCTGCGGCAGATCCGCTGGTTGGCCGAACGTTTCGGTGTGTCTGTAGAAACCTTTATCTGACCCGCCTCACGACGAACAACTGATCTCCAGATGCTTGCCCCATTCCGGTGGCCTCTCTGCGTAGCTTTCCATCCCCGGTTGTTCCTCGAATGGATTGCTCAGCACCGCGTGCAGTCGTCGAACTTCTGAATAGTCGCGGCTCTCTGCCGCATCGATGGCCTTTTGCGCCAGATAATTGCGCAGGATGTACAGCGGGTTGACCGCGTGCATCCGCCGGCGGCGCTGCTCCTGATCAAGCGTGCCTTCACGGCTGACTCGGGCGACGTAGAGCTCGCCCCAGGCATCAAAGCCCTTGAGATCGACGAAGTCGTCGCGCAAGCGGGTGATCGCCTGTTCCGGTGCTTCATCACCCAAACGGCGGAAAAATAGACTGTAGTCGACGCCGCTGTTTTGCATCAGTTGCAGCAGGTTCTCCAGCAGTTTCTGGTCGTCATCCTCTGCGGTGGTCAGGCCGAGACGACGGCGCATCAGGTCCAGGTAATGGGCCTGGAACAGCGGCAGGTAGAGGCCGAGGGTTTCGCGCAGGGCTTCGACGCTGATGAACGGCGTCAGGGCCTGAGCCAAGGCGCTGAGGTTCCACTGGCCAACCGGCACCTGGTTGCTGAAGGAGTAACGGCCCTGGTCGTCGGAGTGGTTGCAGATGAAGTTGGCGTCGAAGTCGTCGAGGAAGGCGAACGGGCCGAAGTCGAATGTAATCCCGAGGATCGACATGTTGTCGGTATTCATCACTCCGTGGCAGAAGCCATAGGCCTGCCATTTGGCGATCAGTTCGGCGTTGCGCTCGACCACTTCGCGGAACATCGCCAGGTAGGGTTCCGGTTGTTCCAGGCACTGCGGGAAGTGCATGGCCAGCACGTGATCACCCAGTACTTTCTGCTGCTCGGGGCGTTTGGTGTAGTAGAAGTATTCGAAGTGGCCGAAGCGCACGTGGCTTGGTGCCAGGCGCAGGACCATGGCCGCGCGCTCCTGCTTTTCACGCCACACCGGGGTGTCGGAGCCGATCACGCACAGGGCGCGGGTGGTCGGGATATTCAGGGCATTCAGGGCTTCGGAAGCGAGGAACTCGCGGATCGACGAACGCAGTACCGCCCGGCCATCGCCCATGCGTGAAAACGGCGTCTGGCCGGCGCCCTTGAGGTGCAGGTCCCAGTGTTCGCCGGCCTCGTTGTACACCTCGCCGAGCAACAGGCCGCGACCGTCGCCCAGTTGTGGGTTGTAGGAGCCGAACTGATGCCCGGAATAGACCATCGCCCTCGGAATCGCATCGGCCCAGAGCTTGTGGCCGCTGAACAGTTCGGCGAACTCCGGGGTTTCGGCCTCGGCCGGGTCGAGGTCCAGCAGGGCCATGGCGGCGGGGCTGGCCACGACCAGGCGCGGATTGTCGATGGGCTCGGGCAGCACATGGGCGGAAAACGCTTCGCCCAGGCGGTCGAAGCGATTATCGAAGGTGAGTTCGTCGAGGGCTTTCAAGGGCCGGCTCCAGCAGAATGTCCGAGCATTCTGCTGGGGAATGGCCGGTTAGTCGAGTTTGGCGGCGGGCGGTTCTTGCGCCGGCTTGCCGTCGACGATCGGCACGATGGTTTTCGCTTCCGGCTCGATCGGCACCATCTTGTATTCCTGGCCGTGCAGGTTCTTGAGGTAGACCTCCATCTGCCGGAACGAGATGTTGATGTGCTGCTTCTTGAACTCGCGGTTGATGAAGCGGTTGACCTCGTCGAGCACCGGGTTGCGGTCGCCGAGGTCGCGCACATGCATGCGCAACTCGTGGTCGAGGGTGCTTTCGCCGAAATTCAGGAAGTACACATGCGGCTCCGGGTCTTTCAGGACGCGCGGGTTGTCCCGTGCAGCCTTGAGCAGCAGTTCTTTCACCAGGTCCAGGTCCGAGCCGTAGTCGACGCCGAGCTTGAGGGTCACCCGGGTGATGGTGTCGGTCAGCGACCAGTTGATCAGTTGCCCGGTAATGAACGTCTTGTTCGGGACGATGATGTCCTTGCGGTCGAAGTCGGTGATGGTCGTGGCGCGGATGCGGATCTTGCTCACCGTACCCGACAGGTTGCCGATGGTGATGGTGTCACCGATCCGCACCGGACGTTCGAACAGGATCATGATGCCGGAAATGAAGTTGGCGAAGATTTCCTGCATGCCGAAACCGAGGCCGACCGACAGCGCCGCCACCAGCCATTGCAACTTGTCCCAGCTCACGCCCAGGGTCGACAGGGTCGAGACGAAGCCGACGCCGGCGATCACGTACGAGAGCAGCGTGGTGGTCGCGTAGGCGCTGCCTTGGGCCAGGTTGAGCTTGGACAGCACGAAGACTTCCAGCAGGCCGGGCAAGTTGCGCGCCAGGGCGAAGGTGATGCCGATGATGATCAGCGCACCGAGCATGTCGCCGATGCTGATCGGCACCATGCTCATGTTGGCGCCGGTGCCGCTGGTGTATTCGTAGAGGGTGATGTTGTCCAGGTACGAGAACACGGTGATCAGGTCGGCCCAGACCCAGTACAGCGCCGCCATGAAGCCGCCGAGCAGCGCCAGGCGGATCAGGCGCAGGGACTGTTCGTTGACCTTCTCGATGTCCATGGTCGGTTCTTCGATCACCGCTTCGCCGTCGCCGGCCTCTTTGGCGGCCAGGCGCTTGGCCAGGGCGCGCTGGTAGGCCAGCCGCCGGGCCGCCACACTGAGGCCGCGCACGAAGGTGGCTTCGATCACCAGCCAGAACATCAGCAGATACAGGGTGTTGATCAAGCGGTCGCTGAGCTTCAGTGCGGTGTAGTAGTAGCCGAAGCACACCGCCACGAACAGCGCGACGGGCAGGGCGGTGAACAGGATCCCCACCAGTTTGCGGAACAGCGAAGCGTTCTCGTGGGTCGGGCTGCTGATGAGCAAGCGGCTGAGCAGCAAGGTCATCAAGGCGTAGCAGATCAGCACCACCGGCATGCCGAGCACGTCATCGGCCAGTGCCGCCGGTTGCAGTTCGGCAACGGCCACTACGGTCACCAGGGCCATGACCACGATGCCGAGGCGGCGGATCCATCTGCGCAGGAATTCCACCTGGGGCTTTTCCCAGCGGAAATGCAGTTCTGCCACGCCACCCGGCGCGAGGATCCGGTAGGCGGTGTAGAACACCAGCCAGGCCCCGGCCATTTGCAGCAGCGCCGCGCCCATATTGGCGTTCTGCCCGCGGGCGTCGATTTGCAGGGCCAGCCCGCACAAGGCGAGGCCCAGGGAAACCGGCATCGCCAGCAGGACGTTGATCAGAATCGCCTGCGGGGTGTGCCACTGGCTATCGCGCTTGAAGTGACCGATGTCCTGGTGAACCTTGTTCAGTCGTGCGTACAGACTCTTGCGCCGCCACAGCAGTGCACCGATCAGCAGGGCCAATGGCAGGAACAGCAGCGGGCGCTGGGTCAGGCCATCGGTCAGTTCGCTCAGGCTTGACAGTACCGGCAGCGAATCGAGCTGACGCTGCAGGCGATCCGGCACGCTGTGAATCCACTCCAGGTCCAGCGGCTTGTTGCTGGGAATCCAGAACATCTGTTCATCGAGCGTCGCCCGCAGGCTTTGCGCGGTGCTGAGCAGTTGCTTCTGGTTCAGTTGCAGGGTGATGGATTCGTTGAGCACCGCGCTCAGTTCACGATTGAGCCGCTCCAGCAGGTCGGCGCGGGTGGTGGCCAGTTCCATCAGGCTTTTGCGCAACTGCGGCGTGACTTGCTCGGGCGGCTGGGTCGACAGCAGGTTCTCAACGTAGGTGGTCGGGTTGCTCAGCAGTTCCCGTTGCTGGCTGACTTCGAACTGATACAGGCGAATGTCAGCGATCTGGTCGGCCAGGTTGCGGTCGAGCCGCAGGCGCGGCAAGGCCTGTTTCTGCTTGTAGAGAATTTTCGAGAGCAGCAGGCTGCCTTTGAGTACGTTGATTTGCTCGTCCAGCGCCGAATCGCTCTGGGTCAGGCTGTCCAGTTGTTGCTTGGTCTGCAGGTTCTGCTGGGTGACTTCGTTGAGGCGGTCGGTGCTTTTGAGCAGGTAGTCCGAGAGCTTCAGGTTGGCCGCGCTTTCGGTGGCCAGCAGGCTGCTGCCGCCGGCCTTCTGCGCTTCGATGGACTGCTGGGTGACCGTTTCCTGGGACAACGCCAGGCGCTTCTGGTTGATCAGGGTTTGCAGCTCCTGGATTTCCTTGTCCAGGCGGTCGGATCGCTCCGACAACAGGTCATGCTGGCTGTTGCCGAGGTCTTGCAATTGGGTATTGCCGGCCAGTTCCTGGCGGCGCAGCGGGATCAGGGCGTTCAGCGCTGCCAGTTCGGCATTGAGCTGGTCGCGCTGCTCGGCGCTCAGGGTCTTGCCGGCGTCCTTGCCGTTCTTGAGGATATTGTTGATCTGCTGAATGCGCGTCTGGCTGCTGGATATCTCCGCCTGGGCGCGCTCGGGGCGGGTCTGGGCAGTGATGATCAGGCTGTTGGCATCGCCCAGGGCCTTTTGCAGGTCGCTTTGCTGGGTGGAGCGCTCAGTGAGCATTTGCTCCAGCTGCTGGATCGTTTCTTTGGCGAAACGCTGCGCCACCGGCACCACGGCGCTGGCCTTGAGGCGGGTCAGTTCACGCTGGTTTTCCACCGTCTGCTTGGGTGCCGAACTCAACGTTTGCTTGAGCTCGGCCAGCTTCTGCTCGTAGTCACGCTTGTTGTTGAGCTGGTTCAGCGTGTTTTGCAGGACGGTTTGCAGGGCCTTCTGATCGGCTTCCGGCAGTTTGCGGTCGGCAATCTTGTCCAGACTCGCTTGCACGGCTTCGCTGGAGGGCGGTTCGGCCGCTTGCGCCGCTTGTGAAAAACCAAGGGGGCCGACAGAGAGACTCAAGCCCAACAGGGCAATGGCGAAAAAGGAGCGCAGGTTAGGCATAAAGACCGGTCAAGCAAGTGAGAGTGGAAGCAGTTTAGAGGAAGAGTCCGGGACCCGGGCGACTTCCTTCGGGGAATCTGACGCCCACTTTGCCGATCTTGTTCCCGTCCATGACCGCCACGGTCCAGATGGTGTTGTTCCATTCCACCTGGTCACCTACCACCGGCGCGCCGCCGACTTTCTGGGCAATGAAGCGGCCCAGGGACATGTCCGGATCGATGCCTTCGAACTTCAGCCCATACAGGGCCGCAACCGCGGCCAGCTGGGCGTCTCCTTCGAGTACGAAGTCGCCGAAGAAGCGCAGGTCGAGGCCCCGTTGTGGCGCCTGGCTGAAGAGTTTTCCGAGGGCCGGCAGGTTGTGTTCATGGCCGATAACACACAGCAAATCATCGACTTCCAGCACCGTACTACCCGACGGATGGAGCAATTGTTGACCACGAAACAGGGCGGCAATACGGGTGCCTTCGGGCATTTTCAGCTCACGCAGGGGCGAACCGATGCACCATTTTTCCGCGCCGAGGCGATAAACGAACAGCTCCCACTCGCTGGTGACATGCACTTCCAGGGCCGAGCGCGAAATGGGTGCAGGCTCCGGAGGTACCGTCACCTTCAGCAGCTTGGCGACCCACGGCAGACTCGTGCCCTGAACCAGCAGCGACACCAGCACGATAAAGAAGGCGAGATTGAAGTACAGCTGGGCGTTGGGCAGGCCGGCCATCAGCGGGAACACCGCGAGAATGATCGGAACCGCGCCGCGCAAACCGACCCAGGAAATGAACGCTTTCTCGCGACCGTGGAATGCCTTGAACGGCAGCAGGCCGACCACCACCGACAATGGCCGGGCAAACAGAATCATCCACAGCGCCAGTGCCAGTGCTGGCAAGGCGATTGGCAGCAGGTCGTGAGGTGTGACCAACAGCCCCAGCACCAGGAACATGCCGATCTGCGCCAGCCAAGCCATGCCGTCGAGCATGTGCAAAATGCCGTGGCGGCTGCGCACCGGACGGTTGCCGATCACCAGGCCGCACAGGTACACGGCAAGGAAGCCGCTGCCGTGCAGGGCGTTGGTCAGGGCAAACACCACCAGGCCACCGGCAATGACGAGGATCGGATAAAGACCGGTGGCCAGGTTGATGCGGTTGACCAGTTGCAACATGAGCCAGCCACCGCCCAGGCCGATGACGCCACCGATACCGAATTCGCGCAGCAGGTGGGTCAGCAGGCTCCAGTGCAGGCCGGTCTGGCCGCTGGCGAGCATGTCAATCAGGGTGACGGTGAGGAACACCGCCATCGGGTCGTTGCTGCCGGATTCGATTTCCAGGCTGGCGGTTACCCGTTCGTTCAGGCCCTTGCCACCCAATAGCGAGAACACCGCCGCGGCGTCGGTGGAGCCGACAATGGCGCCGATCAGCAGGCCCTGGATCAGGTTCAGGTCGAACAGCCAGGCGGCCGCCATGCCGGTCAAGCCAGTGGTAATCAGCACCCCGACCGTGGCCAATGAGAGCGCCGGCCATAACGCCACGCGGAAGCTCGAGACCCGGGTACGCAAGCCGCCGTCGAGCAGGATCACCGCCAGTGCGAGGTTGCCGACCAGGTAAGCCGTGGGGTAGTTGTCGAAGATAATGCCGCCGCCATCGACGCCGGCCGCCATGCCGACGGCCAGGATGATCACCAGAATCGGGATGCCGAGGCGTGACGAAAGGGAACTCACCAGAATGCTCGCACCTACCAGCAACGCGCCGATCAAGAACAGGCTGTTGATGGTCGTCGCATTCAAAGTCAGTACTCCAGAAAGCTGAAAGGCGGGCACAAACTGACCATGCAGTCTGCGTGCCAGCGATTCTAACCTGTTGAAATGTGATGCTGTCAAAAAGCTTTTGCAGGTCAAAGGATCGCAGCCTGCGGCAGCTCCTACAGGTCACGCGAGTCTGTGCAGGAGCTGCGGCAGGCTGCGATCTTTTGGTCATCACTTTTGCGTAGCAAAGGCCTCGGCGACGAATTGCAGGAACCAGATTGGCTTATCACAGTCTTTAAAACTCGCGAGGAAGGTCGCCCGTCAGCAAAATCAAGGCTTTGCGCCTGTATAACCCTGGCATCCACAGTGACTTTTCTTTATCGTACGCGCCCTTTGAAAAAGCCCGGAATATCAAAATGTTGGAAGCATCCCTAAGCCAATTGGAACAACTGGTCAGCGACCTGGTGCAGCAGAACCAGACCCTGCTCGGCACCAACCAGACCCTGACTGCAGAACTGGCCCAGGCCAAGGATGAAAACGAAAGCCTGCAACTGAGCCTGATGGAGCAGGAAGAGAAACAAGGCGCCACGGCGGCTCGCATCCAGGCCCTGGTTGAGCGCGTCAGCGCAGGCCCTGTCAGCGCATGAGTTACAACGCCGCAGGGGTAAAAGTCGTCTCGATCCTGGGGGAAGACTATTCGATCAAGGCACCGGCCGGGGAAGAGCAAACCCTG
Source organism: Pseudomonas sp. PDM32 (assembly GCF_019219225.1). Classification (NCBI taxonomy): domain Bacteria; kingdom Pseudomonadati; phylum Pseudomonadota; class Gammaproteobacteria; order Pseudomonadales; family Pseudomonadaceae; genus Pseudomonas; species Pseudomonas sp. PDM32. The sequence continues at coordinate 283,823 of NZ_JAHUWE010000007.1, read as the reverse complement.
CTGGACGCCGCGATGATGTTGAAGGCAGCCCTGGCCGAAACCAAGAGAAAGTACCCGACGCTGATCGGTGACCGACTGCTGGTGCTGGCGGCGATGAATCTGTGCTCCCAGCAGATTGAAATGCAGAAACAGCACAAGCTCGAACTCGACCGTTATCAAGAGCAAGTCAGCGCCACGGTTGAAGTGATCTCCAAGACGATCAATCAGGCCTGATCGGTTTTGCGCACAACCAAAGAATAGATTGTCGGTTGGTTTGTATACAATCGGCACGGCTGTTGCAGTGTTTCAGCCTCTTATTCTTTGGGGGTGCTCCATGCAGTTCTGGCGACGCAGTATTCAATGGCAGTTGATCCTGAGCATGGGCACCGCCCTTCTGGTCAGTATCCTGATCGTGGTTGGCATTTATACCCTTGTGGTCAACCGTCTCGCCCAGAGCTATCTGGTCGAACAAGCCTTGCCGTCGAGCATCGAAGCGATGCGCAACGACATCGAGCGGATCCTCGTCCAGCCCCTCACCGCCGCCAAGGACATCGCCAGCAACAGCATGGTGCGCGACTGGTTGGCCGGGGGTGAAGACAGTGCCCGGGCCGGCACGTTTACTACCTATCTCGAAGGCATTCGCGCCGAGCACAAAGCCTTTACCGCGCTGATTGTCGGCACCGCATCCAACCACTACTTCACCGAAAAAGGCCTGGACCGGACCCTTAGCCGCTCCAATCCCAAAGACGCCTGGTTCTACGCGTTCCTCGACAGCAATCAGCCGCGCACCCTCAATATCGATAACGACACAGCCACCGGAGAATTGGCGCTGTTCATCGACCTCAAGGTCGAACAGGCTGGTAAAGTCGTGGGCGTTGCGGGGCTTGGCCTGAGCATGAAGGAGCTGTCGGAGCTGATCCACAATTTCAGCTTCGGGGAGCGCGGCAAGGTCTATCTCGTGCGTTCCGACGGTTTGATCCAGGTCCATCCCGAGGCGCAATTCAGCGGCAAACGCACCTTGACCGAGCAGATCGGCGCTACGGCGGCGCAAACGCTGATGAGTCAAAAAGCCGCCACCAGTAGCGGCTTCGAGCGCGACGGCGAAGACTTCCTCGCCTTGAGCTTACCGCTGCGCGATCTCGGCTGGACCCTGGTGGCCGAAGTGCCGCAATCGCAGATCTACGCTGAAGCCCGCCGCGCCATGTGGATGAGCAGCGGCATCGGCCTGGCGATTGCACTGGTGTGCCTGCTGCTGGTGGTGTTGCTGGCCCGTGGGCTGGTGCGGCCGATTCGCCAGGTAACAGCGGCGCTGGTGGCCATCGGTAGCGGTGGTGGAGATTTGACCCAGAGACTGGATGCCAGCCGCGCCGATGAGCTGGGTGATCTGGCGCGTGGCTTCAATCGCTTCCTGGATAGCCAGCGCGACATGATCGGTGAAGTACTGACCACCAGCGAGCGCCTGCGCACCGCTGTCGGCCAGGTGGCGCGGGTGGTGGACAACACCGCCGAACGCTCTGGTCGTCAGCAGGAAATGACCGACATGGTCGCCACCGCTGTTCACGAAATGGGCCTGACCGTGCAGGACATTGCGCAGAATGCCGGCAACGCGGCGTTCGCCTCACAAACCGCCCGTGATGAAGCGCTGCAGGCGCGGGAAGTGGTGGGTGGTTCTATCCGCCACATTGAAAGCATGTCCCGGGAAATCGGCGTCGCGGCCACGGCGGTGGCCGAGCTGGCTCATCAAGTGGCATCCATCGATCAGGTGCTGGCGGTGATTCGCGGGATTTCCGAGCAGACTAACCTGCTGGCGCTCAACGCCGCTATCGAAGCGGCGCGCGCTGGCGACATGGGGCGTGGGTTCGCCGTGGTGGCCGATGAGGTGCGCACCCTCGCGCGGCGTACGCAATCGTCCACCGATGAAATCCAGCAGATGATCGGCAGCCTCAAGCAAGGCGCGGAGAACGCGGTGTCGTCAATGCATTCCGGGCAAGCCGCGACGGGCACGGGTGTCGAGTCGAGCCAGCGTACCGGCACCTCGTTGACCGCGATTACCGGGCAAGTGGAGCGCATCAGCGACATGAACCATCAGGTGGCGACGGCGACGGAAGAGCAGTCGGCCGTGACCGAAGAGATTAACCGTAACGTGCAGGGCATTTCCGATCTGGCGCGGGCGACGGCGGGGGAGGTCAGGGCTTGTCGTGAGGATTGCCAGACGTTGCAGCGGTTGGCGGATGACCTGGCGCGGCAGATGGGTGGGTTTCGGTTGAGCTAATAGTTTTAATAATAAGACGCGCCGATAAGGGCGCGTCTGCAAGGTGAAGAACTATACCTTTATCAGCAATATTTCCCGTCCATAGAAGTGAACTCCACCGGTGGTTTGCAAATAAAAAACCTGTTTTTCCTTGACTCTCCATTCTACAAATTGCTCATCAATATAGATGTCATCCGCCGCTAGCGTTCTGAACATGTCGTCTTGTGTGAGCGCTACAGGATTAGTGTTATTTCCGTTGGGGGTTACAATTTCATTAAAGTATATATCGTTGCCGACTTTTCTATATGTTTTTTCGCTGATACGTACGTCGCCTTGATCCTTTACGACATCGTTGACTCTGGCCGACTTGTAAAACTGAGAGTCGGTGAGCATTACATAAGGATCTATAAGTGTTTTTGACTTCTTACCCCTTAATGGCGTGCCATAAACCGTTGCATTCCATTGATCGGGGCCGATACGCGTAAAGTCTTTGAAAGTGACACGGTGGGTGCTCAGGTAATGATCGTCTACCGATGTGACCTCAAACATTGCCGTAGAAGTGGTTTCTACACTTAATTCAACGTTGTTTGATGTCGTGATGATAATCCGCGTTTTTTCATCAGTAAGGCGGTAATGGTTTTTGCTGAGAACAGTGGACAGTGTTGAATCTATATTCGTCCAGACAGTGCCACGTCGCAAAGGTGTGGATGAGATAGAGGCGAGGATGCAGTAATCTTGTGTGACAAGCCCTGAAAGCTTTATGGATCGCTCTTCGAAAGTGTGTTTGCGCATGGTGATTCGCTCGTTAGAATGTAAGAGGTGGACCTCGAGTCGTACTTGCCGGGCAAACTACATGTCAGGCGAAAACACCTTATCTTGCATCATTGTTTCCCACACCTGTCAAAGATGACAGGTGTGGGAAACATTTTAATAGGAGGTCGATTACCCGCTCACCGTCCATCGGGGTTCAAAACCACTCATCCTGCATGCCCAGGCACACATCATCCCGCGCCTCAAGAATCGCCAGCTCATGGTGGCACCCCGGTACTTCCCACGTCAGGAAGTAGCGCGCCGCCTGCAACTTGCCTTTATAGAAGCTCACATCCGCAGCATTGCCTTTTGCCAGCCCTTCCTCGGCACGAATGGCCTGTTCCAGCCAACGCCAGCCGATCACCGTGTGCCCGAACACCTTCAGGTAAAGCGCCGAGTTCGCCAGGCTGCTATTGACCTTGCCTTGCCCCAAATCCGTCAGCAAACCAATGGTCACGGCTTGCAGGCGCGCCACCAGTTTCTCCAACGGCTCGCGCAGCGGCGTCAGCGACTCGAACGCCTGGGCACGTTCGGTTGTGTCGGCGATCAGGCGGATCAGTTGCTTGAGCCCCGCGCCACCGTTCTGTGCCAGTTTGCGGCCCAGCAGGTCCAGCGATTGAATGCCGTGGGTGCCTTCGTGGATCGGGTTCAGACGGTTGTCGCGATAGTACTGCTCCACCGGGTATTCACGGGTGTAGCCGTGGCCGCCGAGGATCTGGATCGCCAGTTCGTTGGCCTTCAGGCAGAACTCCGAGGGCCAGGATTTGACGATTGGCGTCAGCAAGTCCAGCAGTTCATGGGCCTGCTTGCGCTCGGTTTCGGTTTCAAGGGTGGTGGTGTCGTCGAACAGTCGCGCCGCGTACAGGCCGAGGTCGAACGAGCCTTCAACGTAGGCCTTTTGTGTCAGCAGCATGCGTTTGACGTCGGCGTGCTGAATGATTGCCACCGGCGCAGTGTTCGGGTCCTTGCTGTCCGGCACTCGGCCTTGCGGACGCTCACGGGCGTATTCCAGCGAATACAGGTAGCCGGCGTAGCCGAGCATCACCGCCCCCATGCCGACGCCAATCCGCGCCTCGTTCATCATCTGGAACATGTGGCTCAAGCCCTGGTGCGGCTTGCCCACCAGATAGCCGACACACTCGCCGTTATCGCCGAAATTCAGCGCGGTGGAGGTGGTGCCGCGCCAGCCCATCTTGTGGAACAGCCCGGCCAGCAACACGTCGTTGCGCTGGCCGAGGCTGCCGTCATCGTTGACCAGGAACTTGGGCACGATGAACAGCGAAATGCCTTTCACACCGGCCGGTGCGTCCGGCAACTTGGCCAGCACCATGTGCACGATGTTTTCCGACAGCGGATGATCACCGCCGGAGATGAAGATCTTGTTGCCCTTGAGGCGATAAGTGCCGTCGGAAGCAGGCTCGGCGCGGGTACGAATATCCGACAGCGACGAGCCCGCGTGGGGTTCGGTCAGGGCCATGGTGCCGAAGAAACGGCCGTCGATCATCGGTTGCAGGAAGCGGCGCTTTTGCTCCTCGGTACCAAAGCTTTCGATCAGGTTGGCCGCGCCCATGGTCAGGAACGGATAAGAGGTCGAAGCGGCGTTGGCCGATTGGAAGTGTGCAAAGCAAGCCTGGGACAGCAGTGTAGGAAGTTGCATGCCGCCGGCGTCGAAACTGCGCGCGGCGTTGAGGAAGCCGGCTTCGAGGAAAGCATCCACCGCCGGTTTCACTTCCGGAATCAGAATCGCCTGACCGTTCTCGTAACGCGGCTCGTTCTCGTCGCCCTTGCGGTTGTGCGGGGCGAAGAACTTCTCGGCGATGCTGCGGGCGGTGCCAATGGCTGCATCGAAGGTTTCGCGATTGTGCTCGGCGAAACGTTCACGCTGGGTCAGGCCCTCGGCATCGAGGACTTCATACAGCTCGAAAGCCAGATTGCGGGAACTGAGCAACGTCTCGGACATGGCGGCCTACCTTCTATTGGGATGGGCCGAGTCTAAGGTTGGGAATAGAGGCTGAACAGGATGATTGATCTTGGTGATGGAGAAGCAAAAGATCGCAGCCTTCGGCAGCTCCTACAGGAAAACGCATTCCAAATGTAGGAGCTGCCGAAGGCTGCGATCTTTTGATCTTGCTTTAAAGCTCGGGCAGCCGCAGCTGCCCGGTCCTGTTACGGCTTAGCCAATCGTCATCAAGCTGGCATTACCACCCGCCGCCGCCGTGTTGACGCTCAACGCACGCTCGATCACCAAACGCTCCAGCGCAATGTTGGTCTCGCCCTGCGACAGGCCCTGAACCCCGACAATCGCACCGGCACGCTTGGCAACCTGCTGGCAAACCGCACGCAACTGGTCGGAATGGCCGTGATGCACAACCGCGTCAATCACCACTTCGTCCTTGTTCCAGTCGGAAACCAGCTTGATGCGCGCCTGAATCTCCTTCGGCAGACGTGCGAACAGCGCCTTGGTCAGTTCACCTTCCGGCCACACCGCCGAACCGCCGACAGCCAGTACCGCCGCCAGTTGAGTCAGCAGGTCGCCTTCGACTTCTGCCAGGCACAGCACGTGTTCCCGTGGCAGGATCGCGTAGCTGTTGCGCTCGCCGGTCGGGCCGGCCAGAACGCGGGTGATGCCGCTTTGCGATTGCGCGGCGAATTGCACGCACAGGGTGCTCAGGTCGGCAAACTTGTTACTGTCGGCCCAGGCTTTCAGAGCGGTCAGCGGCTTGCTCATGGCGTCGCGCAGACGAACGTCCGGTGCTGCGGCGGCATCGCCACGAGCGAAGGATTGTTCGATCGCATCGGCAGGGCGGGTCGACAGCAGGCGGTACAGGTACAGCGGGCCACCGGCTTTCGGGCCGGTACCCGACAGGCCTTCGCCGCCGAACGGCTGCACGCCGACCACGGCACCGACGATGTTGCGGTTGACGTAGACGTTACCGGCATTGACGTTGTCGATCACCTTGGCGATGGTTTCGTCGATGCGGGTGTGCACGCCCAGGGTCAGGCCGTAGCCGGAAGCGTTGATCTGGCCGATCAGTTGATCGATGTCTTTGCGCTTGTAGCGAACCACGTGCAGCACCGGGCCAAAGATCTCCCGCTGTAGTTCGTCGAAGCTTTCCAGTTCGATCAGGGTCGGCATCACGAAAGTGCCGCGTTTGACTTCTTCGGCGTCGGCGATGGCCACCTGGTACACGCTGCGACCTTTGTCGCGCATGGCCTGGATGTGCTTTTCGATGCCAGCCTTGGCTTCGGCGTCGATCACCGGACCGATGTCCACGGACAGACGCTCAGGGTTGCCGAGACGGCTTTCAGCCATCGCACCCTTGAGCATTTCGATGACGCGGTCGGCGGAATCTTCCTGCAGGCACAGGACGCGCAGGGCCGAGCAACGCTGGCCGGCACTGTCGAATGCCGACGAAACCACGTCGATCACCACTTGTTCGGTCAGTGCCGAAGAGTCGACGATCATCGCGTTCTGGCCACCGGTTTCGGCGATCAGCGGGATCGGACGGCCCTGGCTGTCCAGGCGGCCGGCGATGTTGCGTTGCAGCAAGCGCGCGACTTCGGTGGAACCGGTGAACATCACGCCTTTGACGCGATCGTCGCCGACCAGGCCGGCACCCACGGTTTCACCGCGACCCGGCAGCAGTTGCAGCACGCCTTCAGGGATGCCGGCTTCGAGCAGCAGGCGCACGGCTTGAGCGGCGACCAGCGGCGTTTGTTCCGCAGGCTTGGCCAATACCGGGTTACCGGCGGCCAGCGCAGCAGCCACTTGACCACTGAAGATCGCCAGCGGGAAGTTCCACGGGCTGATGCACACCACTGGACCCAGCGGACGGTGAGCGTCGTTGGTGAAGTCGTTGCGTGCCTGCACCGCGTAGTAACGCAGGAAGTCCACGGCTTCACGCACTTCGGCGATGGCATTGGCAAAGGTCTTGCCGGCTTCGCGGGCCAGCAGGCCCATCAACGGCTGGATCTCGGCTTCCATCAGGTCGGCGGCACGTTCCAGGATCGCGGCGCGTTCGGCGGGCGGTGTGGCCTGCCAGATCGGCGCAGCGTTGAGGGCGCACTGGATCGCGTTGTCGACGTCTTCGACGGTGGCTTCCTGCACATGGCCGACCACGTCACGCAGATCGGACGGGTTCAACACGGGAGCCGGGGCTTCGTTGCTGGATGCGCAGCCGAGTATCGGTGCGGCTTTCCAGTGGTTGTGCGCGGTAGCGAGAAGTGCGCAGGACAGCGACGCCAAACGATGTTCGTTGGCCATGTCGATGCCGCTGGAGTTGGCGCGCTCGGCGCCATACAGGTCACGCGGCAACGGAATGCGCGGGTGCGGCAGGCCGAAACCCCCTTCCACGGTTGCCATCTGCTCGATGCTGGCTACCGGATCGGCCACCAGTTCCTGAATCGAAATCGACTGGTCGGCGATACGGTTGACGAACGAGGTGTTCGCGCCGTTTTCCAGCAGGCGACGCACCAGGTAGGCCAGCAGGGTCTCGTGGGTGCCGACCGGTGCGTACACGCGGCACGGACGGTTCAGCTTGCCTTCGGAGACTTTGCCTACAACCTGTTCGTACAGCGGTTCACCCATGCCGTGCAGGCACTGGAACTCGTACTGGCCCGGGTAATAGTTCTGACCGGCGATGTGATAAATGGCCGACAGGGTGTGGGCGTTGTGCGTGGCGAACTGCGGGTAGATGACTTCCGGCACCGACAGCAATTTGCGTGCGCAAGCGATGTAGGACACGTCGGTGTACACCTTGCGGGTATAGACCGGGTAGCCTTCCAGGCCTTCGACCTGGGCGCGCTTGATTTCGCTGTCCCAGTACGCGCCTTTTACCAGGCGGATCATCAGACGATGACGGCTGCGGCGAGCCAGGTCGATCACGTAGTCGATCACGTACGGGCAACGCTTCTGATAAGCCTGGATCACGAAACCGATGCCGTTCCAGCCGGTCAGTTGCGGCTCGAAGCACAGGCGCTCGAGCAGGTCCAGCGACAGCTCGAGGCGGTCGGCTTCTTCGGCGTCGATGTTCAGGCCGATGTCGTATTGCTTGGCCAGCAAGGTCAGCGACAGCAGGCGCGGGTACAGTTCATCCATCACGCGCTCGTACTGGGCGCGGCTGTAGCGCGGGTGCAGGGCGGACAGCTTGATGGAAATGCCCGGGCCTTCATAAATCCCGCGACCGTGGGAGGCCTTGCCGATCGAGTGGATGGCTTGTTCGTACGAGGCCAGGTACTTCTGGGCGTCGTGCTCGGTGAGTGCGGCTTCACCCAGCATGTCGTAGGAATAGCGGAAGCCCTTGGCTTCGAACTTGCTGGCGTTGGCTAGGGCTTCGGCGATGGTTTCGCCGGTCACGAACTGCTCGCCCATCAGGCGCATGGCCATGTCGACGCCCTTGCGGATCATCGGCTCGCCGCTCTTGCCGATGATGCGGCTCAGGGACGAAGTCAGCCCGGCTTCGTTGTGGGTCGACACCAGCTTGCCGGTCAGCAGCAGGCCCCAGGTGGCGGCGTTGACGAACAGCGACGGGCTGTTGCCCAGGTGCGGCTGCCAGTTGCCGGTGCTGATCTTGTCGCGGATCAGGGCGTCACGGGTGCCTTTGTCCGGGATGCGCAGCAGCGCTTCGGCCAGGCACATCAGCGCCACGCCTTCCTGGGACGACAGGGAGAATTCCTGCAGCAGGCCCTGAACGATGCCGGCGCGGCCGCCAGCGCTCTTCTGATTGCGCAGTTTTTCAGCAATCGAGGCAGCGAGTTTGTTGGTGGCTTCGGCCATCGGTGCCGGCAGGCGAGCCTGTTCGATCAGCATCGGCACGACTTCCGGCTCAGGGCGGCGGTAGGCGGCGGTGATCGAGGCGCGCAGTACCGACTGCGGCAGGATGCTTTCGGCGAATTCGAGGAAGCACTGGTGGGCGTGATCCAGAGGCGCGTCGACGCTGTCGTCGGAGTCCTTGGTCAAACCGCTCAGCTCGGTCAGGGTTGCACCACCCTCGAGTTTTTCCAGGTAATTGAAGATTGCCTGCTTGATCAACCAGTGCGGCGTGCGATCAATCGAGGTCGCGGCGGCCTTGAGGCGTTCGCGGGTCGGGTCGTCAAGTTTGACCCCAAGGGTGGTGGTAGCCATGTTTTTATCCTCATGTTTGCCACGACTGCGTGGCATCAGCTGGCGGCAAGATTAGCCGTGCGACTGTTGAGGTGCAACCGGGTGCAACCTTTTTTTGTCGGAATATTACGCAGCTCGTCAGGAAATAAATTCTGGTACGGATGTGCCGTATCTGCTTGGTGCTTTTTAACGCGGTTGGCTCTGTTTCTTGCTCCGAAAAGGAGCAAAAACCGGTGTTTGATATTTATTTCCGACTAGGTGCAACTTATTCTCCAGAAACTGGTTGCACCTTATTTGCTTTGTTGAATAGCATTCGCGCCCAAGGTGCAACCCGGAAAAATCCGGGTGCTCCGGCTGATGGCTTTCCTGGGGAAACATCAGTCATAAATGCGCGGGAATCCGGATCGTCTGTCAAACGTATGCGTTTGCGAGCGGTTCACCAGCCGCCGCTACATAAAAACAAAGCCAGGGCGTAACTTAATGAGCGTAAGCAATCCAACCCTGATCACGTTCGTGATCTACATCGCAGCAATGGTGCTGATCGGCTTGATGGCCTATCGCTCCACCAACAACCTTTCCGACTATATTCTGGGCGGTCGCAGCCTGGGCAGCGTCGTGACTGCACTGTCCGCCGGTGCCTCCGACATGAGCGGCTGGTTGTTGATGGGCTTGCCCGGCGCAATCTACATGTCCGGTCTTTCCGAAAGCTGGATCGCCATCGGCCTGATCGTCGGCGCCTACTTGAACTGGCTGTTCGTCGCCGGCCGTCTGCGCGTGCAAACCGAGCACAACGGTGATGCACTGACCCTGCCGGACTACTTCGCCAGCCGTTTCGAAGACAAGAGCGGCCTGCTGCGGATCATCTCTGCGGTCGTGATCCTGGTGTTCTTCACCATCTACTGCGCTTCCGGCATTGTGGCCGGTGCCCGTTTGTTCGAAAGCACCTTCGGCATGTCCTACGAAACAGCGCTGTGGGCCGGTGCTGCGGCGACGATTGCCTACACCTTTATCGGCGGATTCCTGGCCGTAAGCTGGACAGATACCGTACAAGCCACCCTGATGATCTTCGCGTTGATCCTGACGCCAATCATCGTGCTGTTGGCCACCGGTGGTGTCGACACAACCTTCCTGGCCATCGAAGCGCAAGACCCAAGCAACTTCGACATGCTCAAGGGCACCACTTTCATCGGCATCATCTCGCTGATGGGTTGGGGTCTGGGCTACTTCGGTCAGCCGCACATCCTCGCGCGTTTCATGGCGGCTGATTCGGTGAAATCGATTGCCAAGGCCCGACGCATCTCCATGACCTGGATGATCCTGTGCCTGGGCGGCACCGTGGCAGTCGGCTTCTTCGGTATCGCCTACTTCTCGGCGCACCCGGATGTGGCTGGCGCAGTCTCCGAGAACCACGAGCGTGTGTTTATCGAGCTGGCCAAGATCCTGTTCAACCCATGGATCGCGGGTATCCTGCTGTCGGCCATTCTGGCGGCGGTCATGAGCACCCTGAGCTGCCAGTTGCTGGTGTGCTCGAGCGCCCTGACCGAAGACTTCTACAAGACCTTCCTGCGTAAATCCGCTTCGCAGCTGGAACTGGTCTGGGTCGGTCGTGCCATGGTGCTGCTGGTTGCCCTGATTGCTATCGCACTGGCAGCCAACCCGGAAAACCGCGTACTGGGTCTGGTGAGCTACGCCTGGGCCGGCTTCGGTGCCGCATTCGGTCCGGTCGTACTGATCTCCGTGATCTGGAAAGACATGACCCGCAACGGCGCACTGGCCGGCATCCTGGTCGGCGCGATCACCGTGATCGTCTGGAAACACTTCGAACTGCTGGGCCTGTACGAAATCATCCCGGGCTTCATCTTCGCCAGCCTGGCGATCTACTTCGTAAGCAAAATGGGCACACCGACTGCCGGCATGTTCCAGCGTTTCGCGGCGGCAGAGAATGATTATCGTCTGAACAAGTGATGAGTGATGGGGGGAACGCTTCCCGTCCCTGATAAAAAAACGGCTCGCAGCTTTTGGTGCGGGCCGTTTTTTATTGGTGATCAGTCAAGATCGGAATCGGGCTGATTCAGAAAGATCAGCACGCCCAGTATTGCCATGTAGAACCTGAAGGCTGCGTCCTGACCATTCCAAATATCGGATTGCCACATCAGAAACCACTCACCTCCAACAACCATGAAGCCGAAAAACCACACGAAAAACCCGGTCGTCAAACCCGCTACGGCCCACTTCCTGGCCTGTCTGAACTCATGCCCACCGGCTGACCGCGAGCGCCAGAGCTGTAGTGCGCCGTAGCCAAGAAGTCCACAGGTAATGGCTTCGCCAAGGATGATCAGCCAGTAAGCCCCATGCCACACCCAAGGCAGATCAATTGCGCGATACCGGGCGGCGTTGTCAGGGAAGGTGGTATCCATGCTCAGCACATGCCGGACGAAGTTGAAGTTGGAAGCGTAGTCGGTGATGTTGTTGAACACGGTCATGAAGGCGAATGCGGCGAGCGCCAGCGTCATTGCAATCTTTGCGTAGCGAATGGTCATTTGTGCGTCCTTTGCTTTTTTCGACAAAGAACGCTATCACACCGGTTTGCAGGTTCGGGAGTCATCCTGTTGTGAGGCGTTTCTGAATTTGTCGAGTGATGGTGCGTGCTTGTTGCCGCTATGAATGCTTGAAGTGTCCGCTCAGTCGCCAACCCCTGACTTGCCGGCCGGTAAAAGGTAAACTTCCCGGCCTTCGCAGGAGCAACCATGAATTATCGTCACGCCTTCCATGCCGGCAATCACGCCGATGTGTTCAAACACCTGACCTTGACCCGCCTCATCGCCCTGATGTCGCGCAAGGAGCAGCCGTTTGCCTATCTCGACACTCACGCCGGCATCGGTCTGTATGACCTTCAGGGTGATCAGGCCAGCCGTACCGGCGAGTACCTGGAAGGCATTGCGCGTTTGTGGGGTCAGCCGGATCTGCCGATCCTGACCGCCGATTACATGCAGGTGCTGCATGAGATGAACCCGGATGGCCAGTTGCGCTATTACCCGGGGTCGCCGGAGCTGGCGCGACGTTTGACTCGCCCGCAGGACCGCGTGTTGCTCAATGAGAAACACCCGGAAGACGGCGTGCTGCTCAAGGATAATATGGCCGGTGATCGTCGGGTCAAGGTGCACCTGGGCGAAGGCTGGCATGTGTCGCGGGCCTTGTTGCCGGTGCCGGAGAAGCGTGCGGTGATGTTGATCGATCCGCCGTTCGAGAAGCTCGACGAGATGCAGCGTTGTGCCGCGTCGCTCAAGGAAGCGATTGGCCGGATGCGCCAGACTGTGGCGGCGATCTGGTACCCGGTGAAGGATCAGCGCGCGCTGCGGCGGTTCTACCAGGACCTGGCCGGTACCGGTGCGCCGAAGTTGTTGCGGGTGGAGTTGCTGGTGCATCCGCTGGATACGCCGAACAGCCTGAACGGCTCCGGGCTGGCGATTGCCAATCCGCCGTGGGGGCTGGAGGAGGAGTTGCGTGAGCTGCTGCCGTGGTTGTCCGAGAAGCTTGGACAGACCCAGGGTGGGTGGCGGATGGATTGGTTGATTGCCGAGTAACAAGCGGCGTGATCAAAAGATCGCAGCCTGCGGCAGCTCCTACAGGTTATTCGTACGCCTGTAGGAGCTGCCGAAGGCTGCGATCTTTTGTTTTAGCGATCAGATCGGGCAGGTCACGCCGGTACCGCCGATGCCGCAGTAGCCTTCTGGATTCTTGGCCAGGTACTGCTGGTGGTAAGCCTCGGCGAAGTAGACCGTTGGGGCTTCTTCGATTTCGGTGGTGATGTCGCCTTTGCCAGCCTTGGTCAGTTCGACCTGGAACACTTCTTTGCTGCGTTTGGCAGCGGCCAATTGCGTCGGATTGGTCGCATAGATCACCGAGCGATATTGGGTGCCGATGTCGTTGCCCTGACGCATGCCCTGGGTCGGGTTGTGCAGTTCCCAGAACATCTTCAGCAATTCTTCGTAACTGACTTTTGCCGGCTCATAGACCACGAGCACCACTTCGCTGTGGCCGGTCAGGCCTGAGCAGACTTCTTCGTACGTAGGGTTTGGCGTGAAACCGCCGGCGTAACCCACCACGGTGCTGACGACGCCTTCACGCTGCCAGAAACGACGTTCCGCCCCCCAGAAGCAGCCGAGGCCGAAGATCGCGAAGTCGACATCGGTGGCGAACGGACCCAGCAGCGGGGCGTCGTGGACGAAATGTCTTTCCGGCAGGTTCATCGGGGTTTCGCGGCCAGGCAGAGCTTGTTCTTTAGTAGGGAGCACGTTTTTGTTCACCAGAATTTCCGAGCGCAGAACCATGATCAGTCCTCTCAGTCAGGATAATTAGACAGACAAGCAGTTTGCCCGAGAGTTGGATCGCTGTCAGGCGATTGGGCCACGCGGGTAGCGTTTGAGCTTTTCGATCAGCTCATTGCCCGGGATCGGACGGTCGAACAGGTAGCCCTGGCCGACGTCGCAGCGGTGACGGCGCAGGAACGACAACTGATCGGCGGTTTCGATGCCTTCAGCCACGACCTTGAGTTTCAGGTTGTGGGCCATGGCGATCACCGCGGAGGTGATTTCCATGTCGTCCTGGTTGTCCGGGATTTCGTGGATGAAGCTTCGATCGATCTTGATGATGTCGATGGGGAATTTTTTCAAGTAGCTGAGCGACGAGTAACCGGTGCCGAAGTCGTCCATGGCCAGGGTCAGGCCCAGGCGCTTGAGCTGGTCGAGTTGCAAGTGGGTGTCTTCGGTGGCCTCCAGCAGCAGGCCTTCGGTCAGCTCCAGCTCCAGCAAATGCGCGGGCAGGGCTTCTTCCTTGAGGATGGTGGCGATGGAGGCCACCAGGTCCGGGTCGGAGAATTGCTTGGGCGACAGGTTGATCGCCACTTGCAGGTTGCCCAGGCCGGCGGCGGTCAGCGCTTTGCTCATGCGGCAGGCCTGGCGGGCGATCCATTTGCCGATCGGGATGATCAGCCCGGTTTCCTCGGCGACGCTGATGAACTGATCCGGACGGATCATGCCCTTTTCCGGATGATCCCAGCGCAGCAAGGCTTCCATGCCCAGCAAGCGACCGCTGCGCAGGCACAGCTTGGGCTGGTAGAACACGTCGAGTTCGTTCTGGGTCAGGGCGCGGCGCAGGTTGTTTTCGACGAACAGCTTGTAGCTGGCTTCGGCGTTCAATGCTTCGGTGAACACTTGCACCTGATGTTTGCCATTGGCCTTGGCCTTGTGCAGCGCCAGCCCGGCGTTGCGCATCAGGGTTTGCGGGTCGCGCCCGTGCAGTGGCGCGCAGGCCAGGCCCACGGACCCCGTGACACTGATCAACTGGTTGTCGACGAACATCGGTTTGTCGAGGGTCGCCAGCAACTGATTGGCCACTTGCTGACCCATCGTGAGGTCACTGTTGTCCAGCAACACGGCGAATTCGTTACTGGCGAATCGCGCCAGGCTGCCGCTCGGGATCAGGCTGTTGCGCAGGCGTCGGGCCAGACTGATCAGCAATTTGTCGCCAGTCTGGTGGCCGAGGCTGTCGTTGATCCGCTTGAAATTGTCGATGTCCACCAGCAACAGGCTGATCGGCGCGTCGCTGTCGCGGGCGAAGCGTTCATCGAGGTTGCGGATGAACGCCGGGCGGTTGCCGAGATTAGTCAGGTTGTCGGTGTAGGCCAGGCGCTCGATACGCTGCTGAGCGAGCTTGGTCTGGGTGATGTCTTCGTAGATGCCGATGTAGTGGGTCAGCTCGCGGTTGTCGCCGTACACCTTGGAGATCGACAACTGGCCCCAGTAAGGTTCGAGGTTTTTCCGGCGGCTCTTGAATTCGCCCTGCCAACTGTTGCTCTTGGCCAGTGCCGAAGGCGCGTCGAACAGCAGTTCGCTGAGGTTCTCCAGGGCCGGCAGTTCCGACAGGCGCTGACCGTGCACTTCTTCGGTGGAGTACTGGGTGATGGCGGTGAAGCTCGGGTTGACGTACTCCACCACGCCATCGCAGTTGACCAGCAGAAAGGCGTTGGCACTTTGCTCGACCGCACGCTGGAACAGGTGCAGGGCGCTGGTTGCGGTGCGCCGGTTGTGGTTGCTGATGACCTGGGCGAACTGGTCGGCCAGTTCTCCGGCGAAGGCGATTTCATCGGACTGCCAGGCACGGGTCGCACCGATTTGTTCCAGGCACAAAACGCCAACCACCTGGCCATCGACACGGATACTGGCGTCGAGCATCGCGTTGACGTCGCGCGGGCGCAGGCTTTCGGCCATCTCCCGGGTGCGCGGGTCGTGCATGGCGTTATGGGCGTCGATGGCACGGCCTGTGTGCAGGGCGTCGAGGTAATCGGGGAACACGCTGACGTCGATCGGCTGCGGCAGCAGGTATTCCTGATTCGTGCGGTGATAGGCCGAGATCGGCACCAGCATCGAGCCTTCGAGGCTCCACAGGCTGGCGCAGTCGATTTGGTAAATGTCGCAGGCGCTGCGGGTGATCAACTCGGCGGCTTCGCGCAAGGAGTTGTTGCTGCTGTAGCGCTGACGGGTAAGCAGCAGGATCAGGTCCTGCTGGGCACGCACCCGGTCCAGATGCAGCAATTGCTCCTGTTGGGCGCGCTGATTGAGCTCCAGGGCGATTTGCAGGCGCGAGTTCTGGGTTTCCAGGTCCAGGGCTGGTTGCAGCGGGTCATCCTCGAACAGGCCGTCAATGACCAACAGGTAGCCGCGCAACAGGTGGCGATTGTGTTGTTTGTAGGCTTCGCCCAATTCCAGCAGATTCAGGGAGCCGGAGGCCGTATGCAGGGTGTAGCGGATCAGGTAATGCGTGCTTTGGGTCAGTTGTTGCTGGACCGCGTCATGAAGTTGATAGCGCGCTTCCGGCTCCATCAGGCTGGCGTAGGGCGAACCTACCAGTGCACACAGCTCCACGGCGGGCAGGCCGAACTGGCGTTCGCAATTGGGATCGAGAAACAGGAGCGCCCAGCTGGGTTCATTAAGCCGTTCGAAACGCAGCATGCCGAGCCGCGAGGGCACAGGCAACTGCGTCACTACCTCGGCCACCATACGGCTGGCGGCATCGGGTTGGCTTTTCATGGAGGGAAACTCGCTTCGAATATGCTGAACGCGCTGGGCTCACGCCCTCTTTA
This sequence comes from Pseudomonas sp. PDM32, assembly GCF_019219225.1. Classification (NCBI taxonomy): domain Bacteria; kingdom Pseudomonadati; phylum Pseudomonadota; class Gammaproteobacteria; order Pseudomonadales; family Pseudomonadaceae; genus Pseudomonas; species Pseudomonas sp. PDM32. The sequence continues at coordinate 267,539 of NZ_JAHUWE010000007.1, read as the reverse complement.
CTGTTACCTGCGGCAAGGTTGCATCATTGCGACACCGACTGACAAGAGAGATGAAGGCTAAGTGCTATAAGAATATGTCGGCAGACGACGGGTTTTCTTCAGTCGGTGGCAAAAAGTAATGCTATTCGCTGAAAAGTTCGCAGTTTTGCAAGTATTGCTATTGACTGCGATCCGTTTCCGGGTCAGCGAAACGGGATGCCAATCGACTGCAACAGCTTGCCTTCCCGATCGTGATAATTCACCAGGAGCTGCCCGGCCTCGACGACCAGGTGTGCAAAGTTATCCTGGCTGATCACGTTGCTGGTCAGCTCATTCCGATAGTCGCCGGAGGCGGTGCGAACCACGGGTTGACCGAGGACGAACGTGGAGGCCGTGGCATAGGGCAACATTTTGCTGTTGCACAGCGGTGACGAGACGATGGTGTGGACTTCGAAGTCCGGGTCCTCGCTGTGGGTCAGGCGGCTGGTCAGCGAGCCGTGGACATCGCCGGAAATGAACACGACGTTCTTGATGCGGTGAGTACGGATGGTCTCCAGCAACCGTAACCGTTGTTCAGGGAAGGCCTGCCAGGCGTCATCATCCGAGCGTTTGCGATCAGGGTAGAGCATGACACTGGTGACCACGAATTTGACCCGCGCCGGGCTGTGGATCAGCCAGTCGCACAAGGCCTGCTCCTGGTCGGCATCAAGAATGCGTCGGTCAGTGGCCGACAGATTGCGTCGGGTTCGACTGTCGGTAACAAACCATTCGATATCACCTTCAGTAAATTGATACCAGTATTTGTCCAGTCGTTTATTTATCTGCCCATCATTGGTTAGTTCATGGGCTGGACTATGACTGGCCTGATACAACTCATAGGCCCTGATTGCGTTTGCATATAAGTAGTCGTCGGACTTGCTCTTGTTGATGGGCCAGTTGTCTTCTATCTCATGGTCATCAAGGATCATGTAAGTGGGCAGGTTGGACATTAGGCTGGCGATATTGATCTGTGAAAACGCCACGCGGTATTTATGCAGTATTTCCTTGAGTTCCCGATCCGGGGCAATGATGTTCAAGTCATCGATATAGACTTGGTCTCCCGTCATCACCAGCGCACTGACGGGAGGGCTGGCTTGTTCCACTAGCCGTGAAATTGAAGCGAAGACTCTGTCGCCCAAATTAGGGGCAAATGCGATGCCGGCGGTCATTTGCAGATATCGGCAGGAGCCGACAATGTAGGCCCTTGGCAGACTGGCCTGGCTGGAACGGGTGCGCAAGTGATAAACCTGCCTTGGCCAATGCAGCGGCAGCTCCTTCACTGTGTCTACGGTGTGCGCCGGGCCGGGGGGGCTGAACCACCCGGCCTGATATTCATAATCGGAGTCGGCGCACAGGTTATTTAGTGCAAAGACTTCGCACATGTCGTGTTCGGGTTCGAGTTTTGCAAAGTTGCCTTTTGACCAGTGATCCTCGCCTTGTCTTCTATAGCGAATTCCGGCAAATACCAAAGTGTCCTTGTTGTGTTTGCCGCGTAAAAAAATACGCGCGTGATTGGTTGTGGTGTGGCCAATAATCGGGCCGACAGTTGGTTTAAGCATGTTTGAGTCCATTCGGCTGCCAGCGAGTTAGTTAGAATGTTGTTTCGAATGCAATAAGAGGTCTTTCAGTCAAGGCTAATTATTTAACTCGAAAAAATATCTGGCAGAAATGGATTGGGTTTGTGGGCAATATCAGCCACAAATGTAGGAAGGCGTCTTAAGTAAAAGTTCAGGCAAAAAAAGCCCCGCCAAATTGGCGGGGTTGAGGTACGAGCGTGGCGCTCGGAAACGTGGAACGCGATCGGCCCTCCGGTGAAGGAGGGCCGATCGGTGTTACAGGAGCATGGTGCGGATGTCGCCCAGCAGGTCGCTCAGACGCTTGGTGAAGCGTGCAGCAGCGGCGCCGTTGATCACGCGGTGATCGTAGGACAGCGACAGTGGCAGCATCAGTTTCGGCTGGAAGGCTTTGCCGTCCCAGACTGGCTGGATGGTGGCCTTGGAAACACCGAGGATCGCCACTTCCGGCGCGTTGACGATCGGCGTGAAGCCGGTGCCGCCAATGTGGCCGAGGCTGGAAATGGTGAAGCAAGCGCCTTGCATCTCGTCCGACGAAAGCTTCTTGGTCCGGGCTTTTTCAGCCAGGGAAGCGGCTTCGGCAGCCAGTTGCAGCAGGCTCTTCTGGTCGACGTTCTTGATGACCGGTACCAGCAGGCCATCCGGGGTGTCGACGGCGAAGCCGATGTTCACGTATTTCTTGCGGATGATCGCTTTGCCGCTTGGTGCCAGCGAGCTGTTGAAGTCCGGCAGTTCCTTGAGCAGGTGTGCGCAGGACTTGAGCAGCAACGGCAGGATGGTCAGCTTGACGCCGGCCTTCTCTGCAACGGCTTTCTGGGCAACACGGAACGCTTCGAGTTCGGTGATATCCGCCGAATCGAATTGCGTCACGTGCGGCACGTTCAGCCAGCTGCGGTGCAGGTTGGCAGCACCGACCTGCATCAGGCGGGTCATCGGCACTTCTTCGATTTCACCGAAGCGGCTGAAGTCCACGACCGGAATCGGCGGGATGCCCGCGCCACCGGTTGCGCCGGCAGCAGCGGCCGGTGCTTCCTTGGCCTTCTGCATCATGGCCTTGACGTAAACCTGCACATCTTCTTTCAGGATGCGACCGTGCGGACCGCTGGCGCCGACGGCGCTCAGCTCGACGCCGAACTCGCGGGCCAGTTGACGCACGGCAGGGCCGGCGTGAACTTTTGCGCCAGGCTTGGCTGGAGCGGCAACCGGGGCAGCAGGTGCGGCGGCCGGTGCAGCAGCGGCTGGAGTCGAAGCAGGAGCGCTCGGAGCCGCAGCGGCAGGTACCGGAGCAGCAGCCGGTGCAGCGCCTTTGACTTTCAACTTGAGGATCAGGTCGCCAGTACCGACTTCGTCATCGAGCTTGATGGAAACGCTTTCCACCACGCCAGCGGCTGGCGATGGAATTTCCATGCTGGCCTTGTCGGATTCCAGGGTGATCAGCGACTGGTCGGCCTCAACGGTGTCTCCGGCCTTGACCAGGACTTCGATGATCTTGGCCTTGCCCGCCGAACCGATGTCCGGAACGTGGATGTCCTGGACGCTGTCGGCAACCGGTGCAGCCGGAGCTGCTGCAGGTGCAGGTGCAGGCGCGGCGGCAGCAGCTGGAGCGGCAGCCTGGGCCGGGGCGGCAGCCGGTGCCGCAGCACCTGCCACTTCCAGATCCAGGATCAGGTCGCCGGTGCCGACTTCGTCGTTGAGCTTGACGCTGATGGCCTTGACCACGCCAGCGGCAGGCGACGGGATTTCCATGCTCGCCTTGTCGGATTCCAGGGTGATCAGCGACTGATCAGCCGCGACGGTGTCGCCGACCTTGACCTGGATCTCGATGATCTGGGCCTTGCCCGACGAACCGATGTCCGGCACGTGCACTTGCTGAACGCTGGCGGCAGCCGGCGCAGCAGCAGGAGCGGCGGCAGGGGCAGCAGCCGGTTTGGCTTCAGCCTTGGCAGCCGGCGCAGCGGCAGCCGCAGGGGCTGGCGCTGCGGCACCTTCGACTTCCAGTTCCAGCAGTTCGTCGCCTTCTTTCAGGCGATCGCCCAGCTTCACTTTCAGGCTCTTGATGATACCGGCCTTCGGCGCAGGCACTTCCATGCTCGCCTTGTCCGACTCAAGTGTCAGGATGCTCTGGTCGGCTTCGATACGGTCGCCGACCTTCACAAACAGTTCAATTACTTCACCTTCACCGCTGCCGATGTCAGGTACGCGAATGAGTTCGCTCACAGAATCTCTCCTCAGCAGTCCAGTGGGTTGCGTTTTTCCGGGTTGATACCGAACTTGGCAATGGCCTCGGCCACAACCTTAGGTTCGATGTCACCACGGTCAGCCAGTGCTTCCAGGGCTGCCAACACCACGAATTGACGGTCGACTTCGAAGAAATGACGCAGTTTCTTACGGCTGTCGCTGCGGCCGAAACCGTCGGTGCCCAGGACTTTGAATTCCTTGGACGGTACCCACTGACGGATCTGCTCGGCGAACAGTTTCATGTAGTCGGTAGAGGCAATGACCGGACCCTTGCGACCGTTCAGGCACTCTTCGACATAGCTCAGCTTAGGCTTCTGGCCAGGGTGCAGACGGTTGCTGCGCTCAACGGCCAGGCCGTCGCGACGCAGTTCGTTGAAGCTGGTAACGCTCCACACGTCGGCGCCGACGTTGAACTCTTCACGCAGGATCTTCGCGGCTTCACGGACTTCACGCAGGATGGTGCCGGAGCCCATCAGCTGAACGTGGTGCGCCGCTTCGCGGTTGTCTTCCTCGAGCAGGTACATGCCTTTCTTGATGCCTTCTTCGGCACCGGCCGGCATGGCTGGCTGCTGGTACGACTCGTTCATCACGGTGATGTAGTAGAAGACGTCCTGTTGCTCTTCGGTCATCTTCTTCATGCCGTCCTGAATGATCACCGCCAGCTCGTAGCCGTAGGTTGGATCGTAGGTGCGGCAGTTCGGGATGGTGGCAGCCAGCAGGTGGCTGTGACCGTCTTCGTGTTGCAGGCCTTCACCGTTCAGGGTGGTACGGCCGGCGGTGCCGCCGATCAGGAAGCCACGGGTGCGGCTGTCGCCAGCGGCCCAGGCCAGGTCACCGATACGCTGGAAGCCGAACATCGAGTAGAAGATGTAGAACGGCAGCATCGGCTGGTTGTGGCTGGAGTACGAAGTACCGGCAGCGATGAAGGAGCTCATGGCGCCCGCTTCGTTGATGCCTTCTTCGAGGATCTGGCCCTTCTGGTCTTCCTTGTAGAACATCACCTGGTCTTTATCGACTGGCTCGTAGAGCTGGCCGACGGAGGAGTAGATGCCCAACTGACGGAACATGCCTTCCATGCCGAAGGTACGGGCTTCGTCCGGGATGATCGGCACGATGCGCGGACCGATTTCCTTGTCCTTGACCAGTTGCGCGAGGATCCGCACGAAGGCCATGGTGGTGGAGATTTCACGGTCGCCCGAGCCGTCCAGGATCGCCTTGAGGGTGTCCAGCGGCGGAGTCGGGATGTTGAAGCTGTGAGCGCGACGCTGTGGCACGAAACCGCCCAGTGCGGTACGGCGCTCGCTCAGGTAACGGGCTTCGGCGCTGCCTTCTTCCGGTTTGAAGAACGGCAGGTTTTCCAGCTCGTCGTCCTTGACCGGGATGTCGAAGCGATCGCGGAACAACTTCAGGCTTTCGACGTCGACTTTCTTGGTGTTGTGCGCGGTGTTCTTCGCTTCGCCGGCACCGGTGCCATAACCCTTGATGGTCTTGGCCAGGATGACGGTCGGTTGTTCCTTGTGGTTGACCGCTTCGTGGTACGCCGCGTAGACCTTGTACGGGTCGTGGCCGCCACGGTTGAGTTTCCAGATCTCGTCGTCGGACAGGTCTTCAACCATCGCCTTGAGTTCCGGCGTGTTGAAGAAGTGTTCACGCACGAACGCGCCGTCTTTGGCTTTGTAGTTCTGGTACTCGCCGTCGATGACTTCGTCCATGCGGCGTTGCAGGATGCCGTCGACATCCTTGGCCAGCAGTGGGTCCCAGAAACGGCCCCAGATGACTTTGGTCACGTTCCACTGAGCACCGCGGAACACGCCTTCGAGTTCCTGGATGATCTTGCCGTTGCCGCGAACCGGGCCGTCGAGGCGCTGCAGGTTGCAGTTGATGACGAAGATCAGGTTGTCCAGCTTCTCGCGGCCGGCCAGGGAGATCGCGCCCAGGGATTCCGGCTCGTCGCACTCGCCGTCGCCCAGGAAGCACCAGACTTTCTGTTTGCCTGGCTGGATGAAGCCGCGGTGTTCCAGGTACTTCATGAAGCGTGCCTGGTAGATCGCCTGGATCGGGCCCAGACCCATGGATACGGTCGGGAACTGCCAGAAGTCAGGCATCAGCCAAGGGTGCGGGTAGGACGACAGGCCCTGACCGTCGACTTCCTGGCGGAAGTTGTTCATCTGGTCTTCGGTGATGCGGCCTTCCATGAATGCGCGGGCGTAAACGCCTGGCGAGGTGTGGCCCTGGAAGTAGATCAGGTCGCCGCCGTGTTCGTCGGTCGGGGCCTGGAAGAAGTAGTTGAAGCCGATGTCATACAGGGTCGCACTGGAAGCGAAGCTGGAGATGTGACCGCCGAGGTCAGAATCCTTCAGGTTCGTACGCATCACCATGGCCATCGCGTTCCAGCGTACCAGCGAGCGAATGCGGCGTTCCATGAACAGGTCGCCAGGCATGCGTGCTTCGTGGGTAACGGGGATCGTGTTGCGGTAAGGCGTGGTGATGGCGTAAGGCAACTGCGAACCGCTGCGGGTCGCCAGTTCACCCATACGGGTCATCAGATAGTGAGCACGGTCTTCGCCTTCTTTGTCGAGAACCGATTCCAGGGCGTCCAGCCATTCCTGGGTTTCGACGGGATCGAGGTCTTGCATGGCTTGCTCCAGGGCGGAAAGGCTACCAGAATCGGTTGCCTGAGTTAGCGACTGGCCTTGTGGGCAGACGTTATGAATTCTTGGATTGCCGACAGGTTGTTCCGGCGGCGTGTAGTTTTACTACAAATCTTCCGGCATTTCAGCCCGTCTAATGTATATACGAGTAGTAAAACTACAGATGAGCGGCTTGTGGCCCCCGGCTGCGTTGTGAGAATAATCGTTAAGGTTGGTCTTTTTCCAACTAAAAAAGGTAAAAGCTTGATGCTGGCTGCCAAAATAAAAGAAATTTCAGCTATTTCTAACTTTTGTTCGACACTCCTTCAGGTAGTGGGTTTTCGAAAACCACTACATGCAGTCCGTTGTACGCCGATCAAGGATAGACCATGAGCCTCCCTTCGCTTGCCGAACTGCCCGCCATTCTCCAGCCGTTTGTCACCCGCGCCGAGCAGTCGTTCCGGGCTGCCGTCGCCACTCTGGACGATGATCACGGGCTGTCTGCCTGGTCGCCAGAGCGCTGGGCGCAATTTGCCCGCGTCACCGCCGCCAGCGATTTCGTGATTGAACAGTCTGTTCGTGACCCTTTGATGTTGCTGCAGCTGGTGCAGTCCGGTGAGCTGGACCGCAGCTACGTGCCCGGTGAATTGTGCGCGCAGATCGCGGCCGCCGTGAGCACGGCCGAGACCGACGATCTGCTTGGCCGTGCCCTGCGCCGCCAGCGAGCGCGCCATCAGGTGCGGATCATCTGGCGCGACCTGACCCGCCAGGCCGATTTGATCCAGACCTGCCGCGACCTCTCAGACATGGCCGATGCCAGCATCGATCAGGCCTATCAATGGTTGTACGTGCGGCATTGCCAGCAATTCGGCGTGCCAACCGGGCGGCGCAGCGGCGAGCCGCAGCAGATGGTCATCCTCGGCATGGGCAAGCTCGGCGCCGTGGAGTTGAACCTGTCGTCGGACATCGACCTGATTTTCGCCTATCCCGAGGGCGGCGAAACCGTCGGTGTGAAGCGCGCGCTGGATAACCAGGAATTCTTCATTCGTCTGGGTCAGCGGCTGATCAAGGCCCTGGACCCGATGACCGTCGACGGCTTTGTATTCCGCGTCGACATGCGCTTGCGCCCCTACGGTTCGGCGGGCGCGCTGGTGCTGAGCTTCAACGCGCTGGAGCAGTATTACCAGGACCAGGGTCGTGACTGGGAACGTTACGCGATGATCAAGTCGCGGGTGGTGGCCGGCGACCAGGTGGCTGGCGCGCAACTCCAAGACATGCTGCGGCCGTTCGTTTACCGGCGATACCTGGACTTCTCGGCCATCGAAGCGCTGCGCACCATGAAGCAGTTGATCCAGCAGGAAGTGCGGCGCAAGGGCATGGCCGACAACATCAAGCTCGGCTCTGGCGGTATTCGTGAAGTCGAGTTCATTGCCCAGGCGTTCCAACTGATCCACGGCGGCCGCGACCTGAGCTTGCAGCAGCGCCCGCTATTAAAGGTGCTGAGCACCCTGGAAGGTCAGGGTTATCTGCCGCCGGCCGTGATCAGTGAGCTGCGCGAAGGCTACGAATTCCTGCGTTACACCGAACACGCGATTCAGGCGATCGCTGACCGTCAGACGCAAATGTTGCCCGATGGCGAGCAGGATCAGGCGCGCATTGCCTTTATGCTGGGTTTCGCCAACTGGACGGCATTCCACGAACAACTGATGTACTGGCGTGGCCGGGTAGCCTGGCACTTCGGGCAGGTGATCGCCGATCCCGACGAAGAGCAGGGCGCCGAAAGCGAAGTGGTGGTTGGCGGCGAGTGGTTGCCGCTGTGGGAAGAGGCTCAGGACGATGAGGCCGCTTGCCGCCAGCTGGAGGAGGGTGGTTTCAAGGATGCCCCCAAGGCCTTGAAAGCCTTGGCCGGTCTGCGCAGCAGTCCGCAATTGCGGGCGATGCAGCGTCTGGGACGCGAACGCCTCGATGCGTTTATTCCGCGTTTGCTGGCGCAGGCCGTGGAGCATGCCAATCCGGATCTGGTGCTGGAACGCGTGTTGCCGCTGGTTGAAGCCGTGGCCCGTCGCTCCGCGTACCTGGTGCTGCTGACCGAGAACCCTGGCGCCTTGCGGCGTTTGCTGACGTTGTGCGCCGCGAGCCCGTGGATCGCCGAGCAAATCACCCGTTTCCCGCTGCTGCTCGACGAATTGCTCAACGAAGGCCGACTGTTCAAGCCGCCATTGGCGCCAGAACTGGCAGCCGAGTTGCGCGAGCGCCTGACGCGGATTCCCGAGGACGACCTCGAGCAGCAAATGGAAGCGCTGCGTCACTTCAAACTGGCGCACCGCTTGCGGGTGGCCGCTTCGGAAATCGCCGGCAGCCTGCCGCTGATGAAAGTCAGCGACTACCTGACCTGGCTCGCCGAAGCGATTCTGGAACAGGTGCTCGCACTGGCCTGGCGACAGACCGTGGCCAAGTACGGCACGCCCCTGCGCACCGATGGCACCTTGTGCGATCCCGGCTTCATCATTGTCGGTTATGGGAAAGTCGGCGGCCTGGAACTCGGGCATGGTTCGGACCTGGACCTGGTGTTCATCCACGACGGTGATCCGCAAGCTGAAACCGATGGGCCAAAACCCATCGACGGCGCGCAATTTTTCACCCGGCTGGGGCAGCGGATCATTCACCTGCTGACGGCGCAGACCAACTCCGGGCAGTTGTATGAAGTGGATATGCGTCTGCGGCCGTCCGGTGCGTCAGGTTTGCTGGTGAGTTCTTTGGGGGCGTTTGCCCGTTATCAGGAGAACGAAGCCTGGACCTGGGAGCATCAGGCGCTGGTGCGGGCGCGGGTGTTGGTGGGCAGTCAGGACGTCGGCCAGGCCTTCGAGAAAGTCCGCGCCGCGATATTGGGCAAGACGCGTGATTTGCCGACCCTGCGCCAGGAGGTCAGCGAGATGCGCGCCAAGATGCGCGATAACCTCGGCAGCAAGAGCACGGCGGCCGGCACCGGGGCAAATGCCTTCGAAGCCACGGCGCCGTTCGATATCAAGCAGGACGCCGGAGGTATCGTCGATATCGAATTTATGGTGCAATACGCGGCCCTGGCGTGGTCCGAAACACACCCGCCATTGCTGCGCTGGACCGACAACATCCGCATTCTGGAAGAGCTGGAGCACGAAGGGCTGATGCCCGTCGAAGATGCCAGCCTGTTGCGTGAAGCGTATAAAGCGTACCGTTCCGCCGCCCACCGACAGGCTCTGCAGAAGAACCCGGGGGTGATACCGGCCGACCAGTTCGCGGACGAACGGCAGCAGGTCATGCGGATCTGGCGTGAGCTGGGGCTACGCTGAAACGCGTCAGTCGCAGCGACAAGATTCAAAGGTGGGAGCGGGCTTGCTCGCGAAGGCGGAGTGTCAGTCGATAGAGATATTGAATGTGATGGCCCCTTCGCGAGCAAGCCCGCTCCCACAGTCGATCTGCAGTGTCGGGCAGATCGAGGTACGCCAATACCCAATGTGGGAGCGAGCCTGCTCGCGATAGCGGAGTGACAGTCGACAGCAATGTTGAAGGTGATGACCCATCGCAAGCCGCCATGCTCCCGCAGAGATTCTCGAGGCGGGGAGGCGTAGGCCTCCCCGGTTCGTTTATGGAAACCACATGAAAATTCTGATCGTTGGGCCCAGTTGGGTCGGTGACATGGTGATGGCGCAGACACTTTTCCAGTGTCTCAAGCAACGCCACCCGCAGTGCGAAATCGACGTGCTGGCCCCCGAGTGGAGCCGGCCGATTCTTGAGCGCATGCCCGAAGTTCGCCAGGCCTTGAGCTTTCCGCTCGGTCATGGCGTGCTGGAGTTGGCGACGCGCCGGCGCATCGGCAAATCCCTGGCCGGCCAGTATGACCAGGCGATCCTGTTGCCCAATTCCCTGAAGTCGGCGCTGGTGCCGTTCTTTGCCGGCATTCCGAAACGCACCGGCTGGCGTGGCGAGTTCCGCTATGGCCTGCTCAATGACGTGCGTACGCTGGATAAGGATCGTTATCCGCTGATGATCGAGCGCTTCATGGCCCTGGCCTACGAGCCGGGCGTCGAGCTGCCAAAACCCTATCCGCGTCCGACGCTGCAGATCGACCCGGTCACCCGCGAGGCGGCGCTGGCCAAGTTCGGCCTGGCCCTCGACCGTCCGGTGTTGGCCCTGTGCCCCGGCGCCGAGTTTGGCGAGTCCAAGCGCTGGCCGTCCGAGCATTACGCCAAGGTCGCCGAAACGAAGATCCGTGAAGGCTGGCAAGTCTGGCTGTTCGGTTCGAAAAACGACCACGCCGTGGGCGAAGACATCCGCGCACGGTTGATTCCCGGCCTGCGCGAAGAATCGGTCAACCTCAGCGGCGGCACCTCGCTGGCCGAAGCCATCGACTTGCTGTCCTGTGCCGATTCGGTGGTCTCCAACGACTCCGGCCTGATGCACGTCGCTGCCGCGCTGAACCGCCCGCTGGTCGCGGTCTACGGCTCGACGTCGCCGGGTTTCACGCCACCGTTGGCCGAGCACGTGGAAATCGTACGCCTGGGCATCGAGTGCAGCCCGTGCTTCGATCGCACCTGCCGTTTCGGCCATTACAACTGCCTGCGCCAGCTCATGCCGCAGGCGGTGAACGAAGCCTTGCAGCGGTTGCAAGGCACTCCGGTCGAGGTCAAATAGCTTGCGGGTTCTGTTGATCAAGACTTCTTCGCTGGGCGACGTCATTCATGCGTTGCCGGCGTTGACCGATGCGGCGCGGGCGATTCCCGGCATCCAGTTCGACTGGGTGGTGGAAGAAGGCTTTGCCGAAATCCCGACCTGGCATCCGGCGGTGGGCAAGGTGATTCCGGTGGCGATCCGTCGCTGGCGCAAAAACATCTGGCAGACCATCAAGAGCGGTGAGTGGAAGCGCTTCAAGCAAAGCGTGCGCGCCACGAAATACGACTTGGTGATCGACGCCCAAGGCTTGCTGAAAAGCGCCTGGCTGACCCGTTACGTCAAGGCACCGGTGGCCGGCCTCGATAAAAGCTCGGCGCGCGAGCCCATCGCTGCGCGTTTTTACGATCGGCGTCTGGCCGTTGCCCGTGGGCAGCACGCGGTGGAGCGGGTGCGTCAGTTGTTCGCCATCGCCTTGGGCTATGACTTGCCAAAAGGCATGGGCGACTACGGTCTGAATGTCGAGCGCCTGGTGGAATTGCCGCGCAAGAACCCGTACGTGGTGTTTCTGCATGGCACCACCTGGGACACCAAACACTGGCCCGAAGCCTATTGGCGCGAGCTGACCGAACGGGTCGGCTACCTGGGCGTCGGGGTCAAGCTGCCTTGGGGCAATGCCCTGGAGAAAGCCCGCGCCGAGCGCATTGCTGCCGGTTTCAAACACGCCGAAGTGTTGCCCAAACTGAACCTGGCCGGTGTCGGCAAGGTACTGGCCGGCGCGCAAGCCTGCGTGGCAGTGGATACCGGCCTGGGCCACCTGGCCGCCGCGCTGGATGTGCCGACGCTGTCGCTGTTCGGTCCGACCAATCCGGGCCTGACCGGCGCCTACGGCAAAGTGCAGATTCACCTGGCCAGCGACTTCCCGTGTGCGCCGTGCCTGCAAAAGAAATGCACCTATCAACCGACGGCCGAAGATGCCCGTCAATTTGACCTGAAACGCGAGTGGCCGTTGTGCTTCACGCGTCTGAACCCCGAGCGTGTCGCCAGCCGACTGAGCACGTTGTTAATGGCTGAGGAGCTGCGCTGATGCAATTGGCATTTGTCCTGTACAAATATTTTCCGTTTGGCGGCTTGCAGCGCGACTTCATGCGCATTGCCCTGGAGTGCCAGAAGCGCGGCCATCAGATTCGCGTCTACACGCTGATCTGGGAGGGCGACGTTCCGCCGGGCTTCGAAGTGCTGGTGGCGCCGGTCAAGGCGTTCTTCAACCATCGACGCAACGAAAAGCTCAGCGAATGGATGGAGGCCGACCTGGCCGAGCGCCCGGTCGACCGCCTGATCGGCTTCAACAAAATGCCGGGCCTGGACGTCTACTACGCCGCCGACGGCTGCTTCGAAGACAAGGCGCAGAACCTGCGCAACTCGCTGTATCGCCGTTGGGGCCGCTATCGCCACTTCGCCGAATACGAGCGTGCGGTGTTCGCCAAGGATGCGAAGACCGAAGTGTTGATGATTTCCGAAGTCCAGCAACCGCTGTTCATCAAGCATTACGACACACCGCTGGAGCGTTTCCATCTGCTGCCACCGGGTATCGCCCAGGACCGTCGCCGACCGACCGATGCTGATGAGATTCGCGCCGGGTTCCGCGCTGAGTTCGACCTCAAGGACGACGAACTGCTGCTGGTGCAGATCGGCTCCGGATTCAAGACCAAAGGTGTGGACCGCAGCCTCAAGGCACTGGCGGCATTGCCTGCCGAGCTGAGGAAGCGCACCCGACTGTTTGTAATTGGCCAGGATGACCCCAAGTTATTCCAGATGCAGAGCGCGACATTGGGGTTGGGCGACAACGTCACGTTCCTCAAGGGGCGCAGCGATATCCCGCGTTTCCTGTTGGGTGCCGATCTGCTGATCCACCCGGCGTACAACGAAAATACCGGCACCGTGCTGCTCGAAGCACTGGTGGCCGGCTTGCCGGTGTTGGTGAGCGCGGTGTGCGGGTACGCCCATTACATCGCCGAGGCCGACGCTGGCCTGGTGCTGGACGAACCCTTCGATCAGGCGCAGCTGACGCAATACCTGACCGGCATGTTGAACGACGCTCAAGCAAGGGCGGCCTGGAGCCGCAATGGTCTGGCCTTCGCCGAAACGGCCGACCTCTACAGCATGCCGCAACACGCGGCCGATGTGATTCTGGCGGAGCACGCTAAATGAAGTTGATGCTGGCTGAACCGTTCAAGAGCCTCTGGGCCGGACGCGACCCGTTCGCCGAAGTCGAGGGGCTCAAGGGCGAGGTTTACCGCGAGCTGGAAGCACGCCGGACATTGCGCACGGAAGTCGACGGCAATGGGTTTTTCGTGAAAATCCACCGAGGCATCGGCTGGGGCGAGATCTTCAAGAACCTGCTCACTGCCAAGCTCCCGGTGCTGGGTGCCGGTCAGGAATGGAAGGCCATTCAGCGCCTGCAGGAAGCCGGCGTGCCGACCATGACCGCCGTCGCGTATGGCGAGAAGGGCAGTAACCCGGCCGACCAGCACTCGTTCATCGTTACCGAAGAGTTGGCGCCCACCGTCAGCCTCGAAGACTTCAGCGTCAACTGGGTCAAGCAGCCGCCCGAGCCAAAACTCAAGCGCGCGCTGATCGCCGAAGTCGCACGTATGACCGGCATGATGCACCGCGCCGGGGTCAATCACCGCGACTGCTACATCTGCCATTTCCTGCTGCACACCGACAAACCGGTGACCGCTGACGACTTCAAGCTTTCGGTGATCGACCTGCACCGCGCCCAGACCCGTCCGGCGATCACCTCGCGCTGGCGCAACAAGGATCTGGCCGCCCTGTACTTTTCTGCCCTGGACATCGGCCTGACCCGCCGCGACAAACTGCGTTTTCTCAAGGGCTATTTCCAGCAACCGCTGCGGCAGATCCTGAGCGAAGAAGCCGGGCTGCTGAGCTGGCTCGATGGCAAGGCCAACAAGCTCTACGAACGTAAACAGCGATACGGGGATGCGCTCTGATGTCGGGTTGGAAACTGGAGCCGGCCTACAGCGATCTGGCAAAGGACTTTGGCAGCCTTGAGGCGGTGTTTGCACTTCAGGGTGAGCAGTTGACCAAGGACCTGCTCTCCGAGGTCATTCGCGTTCAGCGCAATGGCGTCAACTATTACGTCAAGCGCTACGTGGGTGCCGGCAAAGGCTTGCGGCGTTACCTCGGCAAGCCTCGGGTGAAGATGGAGTGGCAGAACCTCAAGCGCTTCGCCAAGTGGGGCATTCCCACGGCCGAAGTGGTGGCCTGGGGGCTGGAGCGGCGCGGTGCCGCCTACGCTCGCGGCGCGATGATTACCCGGGAGCTGCCGCGTACCGAAGACTTGTCGGCACTGGCTGAGCGACGCGATCCGAAACTGTCGGATCGCGCCTGGGTCGATGCCGTCAGTCGTCAGTTGGCCCAGTACACCCGGACCATGCACGACCACCGTTTCACCCATAATGATCTGAAGTGGCGCAACCTGCTGATCGACGATGAGGCTCGACTGTTTCTGATCGATTGCCCCAACGGCGATTTCTGGCGCGGTTTCTGGCTCAAGTACCGCATCACCAAGGATCTGGCGTGCCTGGACAAGGTCGCCAAGTATCAACTGTCGGCTACCCAGCGCCTGCGCTTTTACCTGCAATACCGCAACCGGACCCGGCTCAACGCCGCGGACAAGAAACGCATCCGGCACGTGGTGAGATTTTTCGAGGGACGCGAATGACTGATTTTCTGGCCGCTGAAGACCGTGCGCTGCTTGAGCGCCATGGACTCGGCACGTTCGAGGCACTCTGGGCCAAACAGCTCGATGCGGTGGACGAACCCAACACCGGTCGCGGCGGCTGGAGCAGTGTGTTTCGGCTGGATCTGGAAGGTCATGGCTACTACCTCAAGCGCCAAAGCAACTACCTGACCCGCACCTTGCGCGCGCCGTTCGGCGAGCCGAGTTTCGCCCGCGAGTTTCGCAACATCTCCCGTTATCGGAAGTTGGGTATTCCAGCGCTGGAAGCGGTGTTCTACGGGCAGCGCAAGGTCAATGGCGAAGTCCGCGCGATCCTGCTGACCCGCGCCCTGGACGGCTGGGACGATCTCGACTCGCTGTTGCAACGCTGGGCTCAATTGAGCCCTGAGCAGCACTCGGAAATCCTCAAGGCCAGTGGCGAACTAGCCCGGCAACTGCACGCTGCACGCCAGGTGCACGGGTGTTTCTATCCCAAGCACATTTTCATGCGTGCCACCGGCCACGGCTACCAGGCTCAATTGATCGACCTGGAAAAGACCCGGCCGCTGCTGTACGGGCAGCGTGACCGCATCAAGGACCTGGAACCGCTGACGCGCCGCGCGCCCGAGTGGGGCGAATCGCAGCTGCGGCAATTGCTGGCGGCCTATCTGGATCAGCCGCAGGACAGTTCGCTGATCGACAGCTGGCTGCAGCGCTTGACCGCACGGCGCAGCCAAAAGGGGCCACGTTGATGCGTTTGTCCGACTTGAAATCCGCTGGCCGCCATCCGGCTTTGCCGCTGAGCGTTTCGCTGGCCGATGCCGCTGGCCCCGCCGATTTGCAACTGTTGAGCCTTTTGCGGGTATTGCCGGGGCAGCGTTATGTCGGTGCCGGTGTCTGGCGTGGCCGGCCGGTGTTGGCCAAGTTGCTGGTCGGCAGCAAGGCTGCACGGCATTTTCAGCGTGAACTGGACGGCGTGCGCCTGCTCTCCGACCAGGGCCTGACCACGCCGCAGTTGTTGGCCGACGGCCTGAAAGACGGCGAGGGTGGCTGGCTGCTGTTTGATTTCCTTGAGCATGCCGAAAGCCTGGGCGACACCTGGAAACAGGTTGAGCAGCAGCCCGTACTGTCCGATGGACAAGGGGCGGTGCTGGCCGAGGCGTTGGGTGCGATCGGTCAGATGCATCGCAGGGGCCTGTGGCAGGAAGACCTGCACCTGGACAATCTACTGCGCCAGGGCGGCCGCCTGTACCTGATCGATGGTGCCGGTATCTGCGGCGAGACGCCTGGCCAGCCGCTGTCGCGGCAGAAAGTCCTGGAAAACCTCGGGGTGTTCTTCGCCCAGTTGCCGAAGTCGATCGAGCCCTTCATTGAAGAGTTGCTGGTGTATTACCTGCTCAGCAACGGCGAGCACGCCTTGCCCATGGAGGCGCTGCAGAAGCAGATCGACAAGGTCCGCAACTGGCGTCTCAAGGACTACCTGATCAAGGTCGGCCGCGAGTGCACGCTGTTCAGCGTCCAGCGCGGGGCCTTCGGACTGCGGGCGATTCGCCGCGAGGAAGAGGCGTCGATGGTACCGGTGCTGGAGCAGGCCGATGCCTTGCTCGATCAGGGGCATCTGTACAAGACCGGCGGCGCGGCGAGTGTTGGCAAGGTCGAGGTGGATGGCCGCACGCTGGTGATCAAGCGCTACAACATCAAGGGTGTTGCCCACTGGCTCAAGCGTTTCTGGCGCCCGAGCCGGGCCTGGCATTCGTGGCGCGAAGGCAATCGCCTGGCGTTCCTCGGGATTGCCACGCCCAAGCCGCTGGCGTTGCTGGAGAAGCGTTTCCTGTGGCTGCGCAGCCGGGCGTACTTGATCACCGAGTATCTACCGGGGCCGGACATCATCGAGCGTTTTGCGCCCTATGTTGAAAGCGGTGACGCACCCCAGGCCGAACTGGCGGCGCTGGATCATCTGTTTGCCGAGCTGATTCGTTTGCGTATCAGCCATGGCGACTTCAAGGGTCATAACCTGTTCTGGCAGCAGGATCGCTGGGCGTTGATCGACCTCGACTCGATGTGCCAGCACGGCTCGCTCGGCAGTTATGCACCGGCATATGCGCGGGATCGGGCGCGGTTCATGCGTAATTGGCCTGAAGGCAGTGCCCTTTATCAGGTCATCGATCAGCGTCTTCCCAAAGACATCTCCAGCGCGGCCTGAATCCTTTTCGCGAGCAGGCTCGCTCCCACAGGGATCGTGGGTGAGCACATAGCCTGTGAATGCCTCGGTCAAAATGTGGGAGCGGGCTTGCCCGCGAAGGGGCCGGAACAGCCAACCGAGAAAGCAGACAGGTTCTTGTGAACCGTCCTACGCGATCTTGGGAAGCCATGAACTGTGGCCGAAATCACCCCGATGCTAGTTTGCCTGACGTTCTCGGAGGGCAGGCTGTGTCGATCAAAATGGCAGTTTCATCAGGTGTTTTGTCCGTGTCACTAATGGGCTGTGGGACCGCCGCTACGGTCCTCCAGGATGAGGCCGATGCAGCGCACGGGCTGCGCAGGCAAAAAACCTATTGTCAGTCCATTCCCCGGGTCTATAGCGGCCTCGCTTATGACTTCTGCGTACTGAACGCACCGCCCGACCCCACGGGTGTCCTCGTGCCGCTCATTTTGCTCGACCTGGCCCTGTCCGGCGCACTGGACACCGCCGCTTTGCCCTACACGATTTACCGGCAGAGCGTGGACGGCAATATCCTTGTCTACTGGCGCCCTTCGAGCGGCTGAAAATACCCTGTGGTCCCCGCTGCAGTTGCTCGCCGCTTGCGGCTAGAGGCTTGCCGCCGCTTTTACGCTATAATCCCGCCCTTTAGCTGTCTCTCGCCCCTTGCGAGGGCACATTAATTTTTGAGGCGCTTGCGCCTGCATGCAGACTAAAGAGGCTAGACCCCTGTGGCATTGACGATTCTTGGCCTGTCCGGCGCCCTTAGCCATGATCCTTCCGCAGCCCTGTACATCGACGGCAAGCTGGTCGCGGCAGCTGAAGAGGAGCGCTTCGTACGCGATAAACATGCAAAGAACCGCATGCCTTACGAATCGGCGAAATTCTGCCTGGAACAGGCCGGTATCAAGCCGTCCGACGTTGACGTGGTCGCGATTCCGTTCGCCCCGATCAGCCTGTTCGGCAAGGCCCGCTGGCAGTACGCCAAGCGTTACTGGTACGCCCCGGACCGTGCACTCGACGCGATCCTGATGGGCAACCGTCGCTACAAGCGCTATCGCAACAAGATCGTCTGGTGCCTGGAGCAACTGGGCTTTGATCCGAAGAAGATCAAGATCGAGCCGGTCGAGCATCACCTGGCCCACGCCTCCAGCGCTTACCACTGCTCCGGCTTCAAGGAAAAAACCGCGATCCTGGGCATCGACGGCAAGGGCGAGTACGCCACGACCTTCTTCGGTTACGGCGAAAACGGCAAGATCCACAAGATCAAGGAATTCTTCGATCCGGACTCCCTCGGCGGCCTGTACGGCGCGATCACCGAGTTCCTCGGTTTCGACATGCTCGACGGTGAGTTCAAGGTCATGGGCATGGCGCCGTACGGCGACGCCAGCAAATACGATTTCTCGCGCCTGGCTTCGTTCGAAAACGGCGAACTGGTGATCAACACCGACTACGCCAACGTCATCGGTCTGCGTCGCTATAAAGAGAAGGGCAAGGGTTACTACTTCTCGCCGAAGCTGATCGAGTGGTTGGGTCCCAAGCGCGAAGGCGACATCGCCGACGAGCCTTACATCCACTACGCCGCCAGCATTCAAGCGCTGTTCGAGAAAATTGCGCTGCAGATGATCGACTACTACCTGGGCGACGTGCTCAAGGAAACCGGCAAGCTGGCCTACGCCGGTGGCTGTGCGTTGAACGTCAAGCTCAACCAGAAAATCATCGCCCGCGACGACGTCAAGGAGCTGTTCGTACAGCCGGCGTCCGGTGACGCCGGTACCGCAGTGGGCGCGGCAGCCTATGTGTCCCACGCCCGTGGCGTACCGGTCGAGAAGATGGAGCACGTCTACCTCGGTCCGTCGTACAGCAACGAAGACGTGATCGCGGCCTGCGCCCGTCACGCCAACAAGCCGACGTGGCGCAAGCTCGACAACATGCCGGAGCAGATCGCCAAGATCATGGTCGATGGCAACCCGGTGGCCTGGTTCCAGGGCCGTATGGAGTTCGGTCCGCGTGCATTGGGTGGTCGTTCGATCATCGGTTGCCCGAGCGTGCCCGGTGTGGCCGATCGCATCAACCACCAGATCAAGTTCCGCGAGCGCTGGAGGCCTTTCTGCCCGTCGATGCTCGACACCGTGGCGCCGCAGATGATCAAGATCGATCACCCGGCTCCGTTCATGACCTTCACCTTCGAAGTGGCGGAAGAATGGAAGACCCGCGTGCCGGAAGTCGTCCACGAAGACGGCACCTCCCGCGCCCAGGTGCTCAAGCGCGAATACAACCCGCGCTACTACGACATGATGAAAGCGCTGGAAGTGCTCACCGGCAACGGCGTGTCGCTCAACACCTCGCTCAACCGTCGCGGCGAACCGATGATCTGCTCGCCGACTGACGCGCTGAACATGTTCTTCGGTTCGGATCTACAGTATCTGATCATGGAAGACATCCTGGTGGTCAAAGAGGGCGCAAACGCCTATGACACGTTCGGCTGAACGTCATGTGCTGCAGTTCTGCCACGGCTATGACGGGCCGTTCCTGGACTGCGCACGGCAGTACGCCAGCCTGTTCGCGGGGACTGGCTATCGCGTGACCACGGTGTTTCTCACCGGGGTTGCCGATGCCGAAGTCGCCGCGGGCTGCGCCTCCGACGAGGTGCTGTTCATGGAGTACAGTTCCAAGGCCATTCGTGGCCTGAAACTGGGCGCCATCGGCGATCTGCGTAAGATCGCCGCGTCGCGCAACTTCAGTTTCTGCATCGCTCATCGCTTCAAGCCTATCTATATCGCCCTGCTCGGTACGTCGTTGCCGGTCATTGGCGTGCACCACGGGTTTGAAGACTACAAGCGCGGCAGCCGCAAACTGTTCACCCATATATTCCGCAAGCGTTTGAGCTTGCTCGGTGTGTCCGACGCGGTGCGCGACGACATGCGCAGTTGCCTGCCGAAGTGGCCGGCTTCGCGAATTCAGACGTTGTACAACCGCATCGACGTCGATGCCTTGCAAGCCACCCAGGTGTCGGCTCGCGAGGCCCGGGAAACCCTCGGGCTGGCGGCGGATGCCTGGATTGTCGGCAACGTCGGACGCCTGCATCCGGACAAGGACCAGGCCACGCTGCTCGATGGTTTCGCCGAGGCATTGCCGCAGTTGCCGGCCAACAGCCAGTTGGTGATTCTCGGCAAGGGGCGCCTGGAGGAAGACCTCAAGGCTCAGGCCCGCGAGCTGGGTATCGGCGACCGGGTGCTGTTCCTCGGCCAGGTGCCGGATGCGCGCAACTATTTCCGCGCCTTCGACGTGTTCGCCCTGAGCTCCGATCACGAACCGTTCGGCATGGTGCTGCTGGAGGCCATGGCCGCCGGCGTGCCCTTGCTCGCCACGGCATGCGGCGGCGCGAAGGAAGTGGTCGAAGGCGTGGGCATCCTGTTCCCCTTGGGCGATGCCGGGCATCTGGCCCAGGGCCTGCAACACCTGGCTGCCATGGATGATCAGCAACGCAGGCAGTGTGCCGAGATGATGCTCGAGCGCTTGCGCGAACGCTTTTCCGACCGCGCAGTGCGCGATGCTTTCTGGCACTTGCCGCACGTTACCGAACTGGCACAGAGGGGCTGATGCTCAACCGATTTCAAGGCTGGCGCGAGCGTGGCTGGGCGGTAGTCGACGCCTCGACTTACGCCGAAACCTGGCAGCGTTATGGCGGCAGCGTCGCAACTCATCCCATGGTGGTCGAGCGCCTGGCGCAACTGGCCGACATCCCGGTGCGTTACCTGGCCTGGATGCAGGGTGACGAGGTCAAAGCGGCGATCCCGACCTGGGGGCGCGACCTGGCCTTGTCCAAGGACGTGCTCAAGCGTCGCGGCAAGAAAGGCCTGTTCGACCTGGGCAACGCCGAGATCATCCTGCCGGCCGCGGCCGATACCCAGGCGCCTTTGCGCCATCGCGGGCGCTATCTGTCGGCGTTGAACGAGGGGCGGTTCACCGGCATCAGGTTGCAGGCCGAACAATTGGCGATGGCCCGCACACCGGAAGAACTATCGAAAAAGTTTCGCTACAACCAGCGCCGTGAATTGCGTCTGCTGGAAGAGGCCGGGGGCGTGGTACGGCCGGTGTCCGATTTCTCCAGCGCAGAGCTGTCAGCGATTTATTGCGACCTGTTCCAGCGCCGCTGGGGTTTCCCGGCGACGGGGGCCGAACGCATGGCCGAGGTTATCGAGTTGCTGCGCGAGTTGCTGATCGGTTCGGTGATTTTTCTCAACGATGCGCCGATTGCAATTCAATTGGTGTACCGCGTCGAAACTCCGCAGTGGATCAGCGTTGAGTACATCAACGGCGGGGTCGATCCCGAGACTCGCGAGTTCAGCCCCGGCAGTGTGCTGAGTTTTCTCAATACACAAAGCGCTTGGGAGCATGCCCGGGCGCAGGACAAGCCGTTGCGTTTTTCTTTCGGTCGCGCCGACCGTGAATACAAGGATCGCTGGTGCAACCCTGTGCCGGTCTTCACCGTATGAGCCAAGCCATGAGCCGCAAACAGCAACTGCTCAAGCGCCATCGGCGCACTAAACGCATCGGCCTGTTGATCGCGCTGGTGCTGTTGATCGTCATCGGTGTACTGGTGGCCTGGTGGTTGCCGCTGGTGCTGGCGGTACTGGGCTGGATGGCTCATGAAGCCTGGTTTGCCGACCATCTGTTCTACTCGCCGAAAGACGATTATCAGTACAGCTTTCCCCCGTACACGCCTCAGCCCAAGGTGCACCTGAGCGGTGAACACTTGCGGCTGGACGAGGGGGTGATGCTGGTCGACGACGCGACGCTGGTGCTGGCCCTGCGGGTAAAAAGCACCTGGCTGGGTCGTTTTTTCGATCCGGTGGTCGAGTTGGCAGGGGGCGACAACCCTGACCGACAAACCTTCGAACGGGGCGTAAACGGCCTGCGTTACCTCAATCTCAGTGGTCAGGCTCAGGCGCTGTCCCGTGGTGACCTGCGCTTGCGCGGGCGTTTCTGTCGGGTGTTCGGCGAGCCGGTGCTGTGGGCGCTGGAACATCCGGATTACCGGCGTCAGCGGGTGATGGTCATCGCGCCCCACGCCGATGACGCCGAGCTGGCAGCCTACGGTTTGTACAGCCAGGCCGACGAAACCTGGATCGTCACGCTGACTGCCGGTGAAATCGAAGCCGAACACTATCGGCAGATGGGCCTGAACAAGGTCGATGCGGCCCGCTTGAAAGGCCGCCTGCGCACATGGGACAGCATTGCCGTACCGCGTTGGGCCGGTGTGCCCGAGGCTCGCTGCGTACAGCTGGGTTATTTCTGCCTGCAACTGGCGAGCATGCAGGCCGCGCCTGGCGTGCCGGCGGGATCGCGGGAAGCGGACCTGAGCGACACCCGACTATTTCGCCAGCTGAATCCTTTCGCACTGCCAGGCGATGCCGATGGCGCACCGACCTGGAACAACTTGCTGGCCGATCTTCGCGAATTGCTGCTGCGGGCCCGGCCAGAGGTCATCGTGCTGCCGCATCCGACCCTGGATCCGCATCCCGATCATATCTGCGCCCAGGCGGCAGTCCTCGAGGCCTTGCAAGGCCTGGACTGGCAACCGACCACGCTGTTGGGCTACGCCAACCACCTGCACGACAACGACCGTTGGCCGATGGGCGATAGCGGTGACGGCATCGCCTTGCCGCCGGCCTTCGATTCCGTCCAGCCGATGCAGCCTTATTGCCTGCCGATGCCGCTGGAGCAACAGCGGGACAAGGCCATGGCGTTGGGCATGATGCACGACCTGCAGCCGCCGATGCCGTTCAAGCGCCGCTTGCGTCGCTTGATCCAGCGGTTGTTGGTCGGCCGGGTGCCGCCCACCTACGGCGAGAACGAATTCTTTCGCAAGGCCGTCCGGCGCCACGAGCTTTTGTGGTCCATCAAGCACACACCAGGCAATCTTTCTCAGCGGGGAGAGTTATGAGTCAGCGGTCAAAGGTCCTGCAACTGCAGCCTGACTACAACGTCAAAGCCCATGATTTCGCCGACCTCGCGGAGCAAATCGTCAAGGCCCTGCCCACCGATCGATATGAAGTGACCGCCGCGTTTCTGCGGGGTAAACCCGGACCGGGCGAAGCGGTGAGCCGGGCCGATCGTTCGGTGTACTTCGAGTTTTCCGACAAGTCCCTCAAGGGCATGCGCCTGCGGGCGATGTGGCAGCTGTACAAGTTCTGCCGCCGGGAAAAATTCGATGTGGTGATCTGCAACCGCTTCAAGCCGGTGAACATGATGCTGGCACTCAACCGCTGGTTGAAAGTGCCGTTGTGCATTGGCATTTCCCACGGCTTTGGCGAGTACGACCGTTTTTACCGGCGCCGCCAGACCCAGCGCCTGATCGATCGTCACTGGCGTTTCGTCGGTGTGTCGCCAGCGGTAAAACAGTATCTGCTGGACTGCGACTGTGGCTTCACCGACCAGAATACCTATGCCATCACCAACGCCATCGACATCGAGCAGGCCGAGGCTTTGCAGCACAGCCGCGAGAAAGCCCGTGAAATGCTCGGCATCGATCCGTCGGTACGGCTGATCGGTGCACTGGGGCGGCTGGTGCCGGTCAAGGGCCATATCTATTTGCTGCAGGCCTTTGCCGCGCTCAAGGACAAGTACCCGAATACCCAGTTGGCGATCATCGGTGCCGGCCGCGAAGAGTCGCGCCTGTCGGCTGAGATCGACCGCCTCGGCCTCGGCGGTCGCGCCCATTTGCTGGGGTTCAAGGAAATTGCCCTGCAGTACATTCGCGCTTTCGACATCTGGACCATGCCGTCCCTGGCCGAGGGCCTCGGGTTGGCGCTGCTCGAAGGCATGAGTGGGCATTTGCCGGTGATTGCCTCGAACGTGCCGGCCATGTTGCCGCTCATCGAGGGGGCCGGTGGCCTGGCGATTACGCCCAAGGATGTGCCGACGCTGCAAGCTGCGCTGGACACTTACCTCGGGCTGTCGGATGACGAACTCATGGTCAAGGGCGAGCAGGCTTTCCGTTATCTGCAACAACACCATGACATCGAGGAGTTCCGTCGCGAATACCTCAATCTGATCGACTCCGGCCTGGAACAGGCCCGTAAGGAACAGCCATGAACGACGCGCAACCCATCGTCACGGTCATTATCGCGTCGTACAACCACGGCCCCTACATCGAGCAGAGCATTCTCAGCGTCCTCAATCAGACCTATCGGAACATTGAGTTGCTAGTGGTCGACGATGGCTCGAAGGATGACAGCGTCGAGCGGATCAAGGCGTTGCAGGCCACCCATGGTTTCGACTTTCGGGTCCAGGAAAACCAGGGGCTGACCAACACCCTCAATGGTGCGATTGCCCGGGCAAAGGGTAGCCTGATCGTGCCGTTCGGTTCGGATGACATCATGTTGCCGGAGCGAATCGCCATCCAGGTCGCGCATATGGACGGCAAGCCCGAGGTCGGCATTTGTGCCGGCAACATCGAGCTGATCGATGCCGACGGCAACCTCTACCCGGAGAAGCGCCAGCGCCGGGATGTGCCGTTCCGTCGCCTGGACTTCGATGACATGTTCCTGGAGCGCAAGCCCTATCCTCCGGCACCCACCCTGATGATCCGGCGCGAAGCGCTAGAGAAGGTGGGCGGGTTCGACCCGACCATTCGCCTGGAAGATTTGCTGATCGAGTTGAAGGTGACCCATGCCGGTTACTTCATCGATGGTCTGAACGTGTTGATGGCACGCTATCGCAAGCACGCCACCAACTCCTACAAGAATCACCGATTCATGATCGACAGCATCCTGCGCACCTACGCGCTCTTCAGCGATCACCCGCTGTATGACGAGGTGCGCTACAAGTTTCTCAATTCCATGTTCCTCAAGACCGCCAACCGCGATCGCAAGCTGGCGCGTGAGTTGCTTGCGCAGATTCCCTTCAAGGCCTGGAACAAGAAAACCTGGCGTGGGTTGGGTCGGATGTATTTCTCACGGCTGGAGAAAGATTGAGACAGGGGGGGCAAGGGGGGATGGCTCAGCGTTGTTGAGCCGACTTCTCCAGTTCTTTCCCGGCCTTCCTGTTCTGGCGCAACCAGTGCAGGGTTTTCTTGCCGGCATTGATGCCGGGCCTTTCGATGTACTGGTAAGTCAGACTGCTGATGATGATCAACAGGCAACTGCACACGGCCAGCAACGGCAGGAAGACCCAGGCTTGCCGAGCATCAAGATGCAACAACGGCGGTAGTCGCTGCAGCAGAATCCAGAGCACGAAACCGTGCAGCAAATACGTGCTGTAGCTGATCTCCCCGAGCCAGCGAATGCTGCGTGGCCTCAGGGCGCCGAACAGGGTATTGCCGGATGCCACGATCACAAAAAACAGTGACAGCAGCAGTAGCGCCCCCAGGTTGAATGCACGGCTGAACACCGTAAAGGCGATGGCCAGGGCGAGCAGGGCGATGATGCCCGCCAGTGGAGTCAGGCTCCAGGCGACCCATTGTGGTCGGCGAATCCAGTACGCTGCAGCGATGCCACCGAGAAAGCTGGCCAGGAAGTGCTTCTTCAGCGAGTGTTCCCAGCCGAGCACCTGGTACAGGGCGTAGATGCCGATCAGGCACAGCACCGTCTGCATCCAGCCACCGCGATAAATGAACACCATGGCGGCCAGTGGCAGGGCCAGGTAGAAAAAAACCTCGTACCCCAGCGTCCAGGTGACATTGGAGATCAGCATGCCCGTCTGGTGGTATTGGTTGACGTCTGGCCGGTCGAAGGTCAGCCAGGCAAGGGTCTGGCCGATGAGCTGGATACCGGAGTCCTTGAGTTCCCAGTCCTGCAGATAGAACACGCAGACAAACACAGTCAACATCAGCGGCAGGTAGAGCGGGTAGAGGCGAAATAGCCGCGATACCGCAAATGCCAGCCAGTCGTGTCGCCGCCGGTGGGTGAGCAAGCGGTCCCAGAACAGAAAGCCGGTGATCATGAAGAAGAGGGCAACACTGCCCTGGCCGAGCTGCGAGTAGAAATTGCTCGGTGGGAAATCGATCACGCCGGTTCGCAGAAAGATCCAGGTAATGACCGAGTGGTGCACGAACACGCCGAAAGCCAGATACCCGCGCAAGCCGTCGATGCTGGCAAAGCGGCTTTCACCGCCATGCTCCAGCTGTCGGGTGAATGCTGGCACCGTGCGCAGCAGTAGCGCAGCGGTCGCGATGGCAAGCAGATAGCCCGTCATCGCGATAAGCGGATTGGTTTCTGTCATCAGTGAGCCTGGGCCGGAGGATTCGCCGCCAGCACTTGCCTGTGCAAATTATCCACGTCGGCTTTCGAGGCCGCCGCGGCGTATCCCTGCAGTAACGCTTCGAAGTGGTCTTCGAACAGCCAACGCCGGTCTTCTGCGTAGCGCTGCATATGGCGCAGGTTACGCCGACGCAGGGACGGGCTCAATGATGAAGGGTAGATTCGCAGGTCGGCCAGGTCGATCAGGCCGAACTCGCCGTCCTCCAGCACCAGCACATTGCCCAGGTGCAGGGAGCGGAAGTAGATCCCTTTCTGATGCAGTTGAGCCATGAACCTGCCGAAGCGCTCCACCAGTGCCTGGCGCACCGCCGGGGCGGTGATGCCTTGCAGGATCTGGCGCAGCGTGTTGCCCGGCAACGGCGAGTAGTGCACCGCGGTGCTGCCGTCTTCGAACCGGTAGAGATCGAGGATTTGCGGGGTCGGGATGCCCATGCTGCGCAGTTGCACACTGTTGACGGCAAAACGATCGGAATAGGGCGTGAAACTGCCCGAGGTATACCAGCGACGCCGGCGGAACAGCTTGAGAAAGCTGCCGTCGGTCAGACGCAGGACTTTGGGCCCCAAACCGTCTTCTTCGATGACCCGGGCATCGGCCGTCAGTTGCTGCAGGGCGCTTGGCGCCGCGGCCTTGATCTGCGTGTCCAGCAGGCGTCTGGCCCGTTGATTGATACTCAATGCGGCGATCAGCGCCAGGGGGATCCACAGCAGGAACCAGTGCTCCTTGGGGCGCGAGATAATCCCGCCACCTTCAGTCAGGCCTGCGCCGATACCGAAGGCCAGCCAGGCCGAGGCAATGATGAACAGCGGTTGCACGCGATGGCGCCGGCTACTGATGAGGCCCCATGCGAGGAAGAACAGCCATGGCAGCAGGCCGATAATGCCGACGTAGTAGAGCACACCCAGGGCAAAGCTATGGGGCTCTTGCAGGGTGTAGCCGACGCCCGGGTCCAGGGTCAGCCGGGCGTTGTAGCCATGTCCGATCCACGGATGTTCAGCGATCCTGCCCAAGGTCAATTGCCAGAGCTCGATGCGGAAGGAACTGCCTCTTTCGATGATTTTGTCCGCTAATAGCGCGAAAGTCGCCGCTCCGGCGATGAACATGGAGGCAAGCAAGAGGACCGAGCGTCGATTCCAGCAGATGAAACCCAGCCACAGCGCAGCGAATGTCAGTGCAACCAGTGGCGTCCTGGAGCCGGTGGCCAGCACGGTGGCGAACATGATCGCCATCGCTGGCAAGCTCAACCAAAGAATCCGGGGGCGCTTGCAGGTCATGCTCAGGCTTAGCCAGTAGGTACAGAAAAAGCCGAAGACGTGGGAGCTGAGCAGTGGATTATCGAACGCGCCGACACCGATCAGGCGCATTTCCGGTTGGTAGATCAGGTCAAACCTGTAGAGGTTATAGGCGGAGATGATCAACGCCAACGTCGCGGCGCAGAACAGCAGGGGTTGAATGATTTCGCTGCGATAGCGCACCAGCAGGTAGCAGCCAACGAACAGCATCAGGGTGTGCAATGGCGGTTTGAACTGGCCAAATTCGATTTCGTCGCCCGGCCCCCAGGACAGGCTGAGCAGTGCCCACCCCACAAACAGCAGGGCTGCAATGACGATCGGTTCGTGCAGCAGCTCCTTGGCGAGCCGCGGCCGCAGGCACAGTGCAATCAGTGCCGGAATGCTGAACAGGCCATAATAGAGCTTGTGATGCACACTGCGCCCCGGCAGGAAAAACAGTGCACAAAGCAGCAATAAGTAACCGAGCGGAAGGATCCACAAACAAATGAAATCGAAGATTCTGTTGGACGTGCTGTTCAAAGCGTTTAATTGCATGCTGAGTAACTTATTCCTGAATTGAGCGACCGTACCAAGGCAGGGACAGCGGGTGGCGATTTGACGTGCCACAATACACAGACTGTATGCGATTGCCAGAACCCTGGGGAAGCTGTGCTAAAGTCAGCGTCCTTTTCATCGACATTCGCGTGATATGACCGACTCCAGTCTCTCCGCAAGCCCATCGAGCTTGAAAATCTACTTCCGCCTGCTCGGCTATGTCCGGCCGTATATCAGCCTGTTCCTGATCAGCATCGTCGGTTTTCTGATTTTCGCTTCGACGCAGCCAATGCTGGGCTACATCCTCAAGTACTTCGTCGACGGTCTATCCAATCCTGAAGCGGCGCTGTTTCCAACCGTGCCCTACCTGCGCGACCTGCAACTGCTGCAGGCGGTGCCGTTGCTGATCATCCTGATCGCCGCGTGGCAGGGGTTGGGGTCGTACCTGGGCAATTACTTCCTGGCCAAGGTTTCCCTGGGCCTGGTCCATGACTTGCGGGTCCAGTTGTTCAACAACCTGCTGGTGTTGCCGAACCGGTATTTCGACAAGCATAACTCGGGGCACCTGATTTCACGTATCACCTTCAACGTGACCATGGTCACGGGGGCGGCAACAGATGCGATCAAGGTCGTAATTCGTGAAGGCATGACGGTGGTCTTCCTGTTTGCCTCGCTGTTGTACATGAACTGGCGCCTGACGCTGGTAATGGTCGCCATCCTGCCGCTGATTGCCATCATGGTGCGCACGGCCAGCAAGAAATTCCGCAAGCAAAGCAAGAAAATCCAGTTGGCCATGGGCGACGTGACGCACGTGGCGTCCGAAACGATCCAGGGCTATCGCGTGGTGCGCAGCTTCGGCGGTGAAAAATACGAAGAGAAACGCTTCTTCGACGCCAGCCAGGGCAATACCGACAAGCAATTGCGCATGACCCGCACCGGCGCCATCTATACGCCGCTGCTGCAACTGGTGATCTACACCGCCATGGCCGTGCTGATGTTCCTTGTGCTGTTCCTGCGTGGCGATGCGTCCGCCGGCGACATGGTGGCCTACATCACCCTGGCCGGCCTGCTGCCCAAGCCGATTCGCCAGCTGTCCGAAGTCAGCTCGACCATCCAGAAAGGTGTGGCCGGTGCTGAAAGTATCTTCGAGCAACTGGATGTCGAGCCTGAAGTCGATACCGGTACCGTCGAGCGTGATGTCGTCAGCGGCCGCCTGGACGTGCGCAACCTCAGCTTTACCTACCCTGACACCGAGCGTCAGGTGCTCAATGACATCAGTTTCTCGGTCGAGCCCGGGCAAATGGTGGCGCTGGTGGGGCGTTCGGGCAGCGGCAAGTCGACCCTGGCCAACCTGATTCCGCGTTTCTATCACCACGACAAGGGCGAAATCCTCATCGATGGCGTCGAGGTGGAACAGTACAAGCTGTTGAACCTGCGTCGGCATATCGCCCAGGTGACTCAGCACGTGACCCTGTTCAGCGACACGGTGGCCAACAACATCGCCTATGGCGACTTGGCGGGGGCACCCCGTGAAGACATCGAAAAAGCGGCCAAGGATGCCTACGCGATGGACTTCATCGCTCAATTGCCCGAAGGCCTGGACACCCAGGTCGGGGAAAACGGCGTGCTGTTGTCCGGTGGCCAGCGTCAACGCCTGGCGATTGCCCGGGCGCTGTTGAAGAATGCCCCGCTGCTGATTCTCGACGAGGCGACTTCGGCACTCGACACCGAGTCCGAGCGGCATATCCAGGCCGCCCTGGATCAGGTCATGAAAGGTCGCACCACGCTGGTGATCGCTCATCGCTTGTCGACCATCGAGAAGGCCGACCTGATCCTGGTCATGGATCAGGGGAAAATCGTCGAGCGCGGCACCCACGAGCAACTGCTGGCGCAAAACGGCTACTACTCGCGCCTCAACGCGATGGGCCTCGACGCCCCGGCCGAAGACATCGCCTGACCCCGAAAGGGCGAGCCTGGCTCGCCCTTTCGTGCCGGTGCCGTCGCCTGGCGGGTCTTCTGCTCAAAAAATGAGCAAAAATACCCGGCAAATCATCCCGTTGCAGCCACCGCACAAGCCGACGCCAACCCTGTGTTAATATCGCGCCCCTGTTCATTCTGTATGTGGGTTGCACCATGAAGTTGTCCATGCCGCGATTCGATCAAGCCCCTGTCTTGGTGGTCGGCGATGTCATGCTCGACCGTTACTGGCATGGTGGTACCTCACGGATTTCCCCTGAGGCGCCGGTGCCGGTGGTCAAGGTCGATCACATCGAGGACCGTCCGGGCGGCGCTGCCAACGTTGCCTTGAACATTGCCGCCCTGGGGGCTCCGGCCTCGCTGGTCGGTGTAACCGGCGACGATGAAGCCGCCAATAGCCTGGTCAACAGCCTCAAGGGCGCTGGCGTGCGGGCCATCTTCCAGCGCATTGCGCACCAGCCGACCATCGTCAAGCTGCGGGTCATGAGTCGTCACCAGCAACTGCTGCGCATCGACTTCGAAGAACCCTTCGCCACCGACGCGCTGGCGCTGGCCGCGCAGGTCGACGAGTTGCTCGAAGGCATCAAGGTGCTGGTGCTGTCCGACTACGGCAAAGGCGCACTGAAAAATCATCAGGCGCTGATCCAGGCCGCCCGGGCCCGCGGCATTCCGGTGCTGGCCGATCCAAAGGGCAAGGATTTTTCGATCTACCGTGGTGCAAGCCTGATCACGCCGAACCTCAACGAATTCGAAACCATCGTCGGTGGTTGCGCCGATGAACACGAGCTGGTCAACAAGGGCGCGCAGCTGATGCACGACCTGGACCTCGGTGCCTTGCTGGTGACCCGTGGCGAACACGGCATGACCTTGCTGCGTCCGGATCATCCGGCGCTGCACCTGCCGGCCCGTGCCCGTGAAGTGTTCGACGTGACCGGTGCCGGCGATACAGTGATTTCCACCCTGGCAGCAGCGATTGCCGCGGGTGAAGAACTGCCTCACGCCGTGGCCCTGGCCAACCTGGCAGCCGGTATCGTGGTGGGCAAGCTCGGTACGGCGGCCATCAGTGCGCCGGAACTGCGTCGTGCGATCCAGCGTGCGGAAGGTTCCGAGCGCGGTGTGCTGGGTCTTGAGCAACTGTTGCTGGCGGTCGATGATGCCCGCGCGCACAACGAGCGGATCGTGTTCACCAACGGTTGCTTCGACATCCTGCATGCCGGCCACGTGACCTATCTGGAACAGGCGCGGGCCCAGGGCGATCGCCTGATCGTCGCGATCAACGACGATGCATCGGTCAGCCGCCTGAAAGGGCCGGGCCGTCCGATCAACAGTGTCGACCGGCGCATGGCGGTGCTGGCCGGCCTGGGCGCGGTGGACTGGGTCATCAGTTTCCCGGAAGGCACCCCGGAAAACCTGCTGAGCGCGATCAAGCCGGACGTGCTGGTCAAGGGTGGCGACTACGGGATCGACCAGGTGGTCGGCGCGGACATCGTGACGGCCTACGGCGGTACCGTGAAAGTGCTGGGGCTGGTGGAAAACAGCTCGACCACGGCGATTGTCGAGAAGATCCGCAAGTCCGAATGAGGCCATAAACGATCGCAGCCTGCGGCAGCTCCTACACAGGTGTACACATAACCCTGTAGGAGCTGCCGCAGGCTGCGATCTTTTGCTTTTAAGAGCTGACCTTCTTGCGCGGCACGATTTTCTTCAGCAGCAGCTTGGCCTTCCCGCGTAACCGCGCCAAACCCGAATCCTTCCCCGGCGGGGTCAACCCCTGCTGCCTCACCCAGTCCTTCCAGCGAATTCGTTCATCGCGCACCAGCCAGCCTTCCTGTCGGGCAAAACTCTCGGCCAGGTACAGGCCGCGCGTGCTGGCCGGGTGCAGTTGATCCTTTTTCAGGGTGTAGAGCTCAGCCATCGGGTGGCCGTCCTGCAAGGGCATCAAGTACAGATCGGGGCGCTTGCGATCGAGACGGGCGACGAGTTGATCGCCTTCCAGCCTTTCATCGACATGGAACAGACTCAGGGATTTGGCTTCCTTGGGAACGTCCAGGCGCAGGTCGTAAATCAGTTGCAGCGACGCCGTCGGCAAATGCACGTAAGCCCGCGGACGCTCCATCAATGTCAGATTGGCGCAACGCACCGGCCGCGCCGAGCCGGACAATGGCGATAAGCGAAACGGCAGGGCTTCGCGGTAATGCAGGGCGGCCGAGTAAGGTGCCGGCAGCCAGGTGTCATTGAATCGGCCACCGAGCCAGCCTTCCGGAGTTTCCAGCAGGCATTCTTCGGCAATCTCCTGGATAGCCGTGTGCAGGGGGAGGTTCAGTTCGTGGGCCGGCACGTAACCGGAGATCAGCTTGAGCACCACGTCGCCACGGTCCTGCCGACGCTGACGCACCAGCACCCAGTAGTCGCGATTCTGCCAATGCAGGGTCAGGCGCACCGAGACCCCGAGATTGGCCAGCTCCAGGGCAAATCGTTCGCTGTCGCCGACCGTGACCGGCCGACGACGTTGCAGTGTCTGGGAGAAATTCAGCGGTCTGCCGACGCTCTGGTAGCTCAGGCCTTCAGGAGTCGCTTCGACGAATAACGGCAGGGTCTTGAAGTTGCTCGGGTTCTTTCTGATGAGCGTGCGCGACATGTCGGCTCCTGCTTAAGGCCGCGTGAGCGGCGTCAGTGGCTACGTAGGACCTGGGCAACGGTCGCGACATTGTGGGCGAGGTGCAGCGGATTGATGGTCCCGACAATAGCACTGGCAACGCCCGGATGTTCAAACAGCAACTCGAAACTGGCGCGCACCGGGTCCACGCCAGGACTCAGGCATACGTGACCGCTGGCGAGGGCTTTCTTGACCAGAATGGCTTTGCCGTGTGCAGCAGCATAGTCAATGACGGCCTTCTCGTTTTGTTCGTTCAGATTGTAGGTGACCATCGCGCAGTCGCCTTGCTCCAGCGCCTTCAATCCGCCTTCGACGGTCTTGCCGGAAAACCCGAAGCCGCCAATCTTGCCTTCGGCCTTGAGTTCGGCGAGGGTTTCGTAGACTTCGCAGTCATTGAGGATCGCCAGGTCGTTGCCATCGGAGTGCACCAGCACCAGATCGATGAAGTCCGTTTCCAGGCGTTGCAGGCTGCGTTCTACCGACATGCGCGTGTGTGCCGCGCTGAAATCGTGACGGGACTGGCCGTCGGCAAACTCTTCACCCACCTTGCTGACAATCACCCAATCCTGACGCTGGCCGCGCAGCAACGGGCCGAGGCGTTCTTCGCTGCGGCCATAGGCCGGGGCCGTGTCGATCAGGTTGATGCCCAGGTCGCGGGCAAGCTTGAGCAGCATGCGCGCTTCATCGTCATCGGGAATCCGGAAGCCGTTGGGGTATTTCACACCTTGGTCGCGGCCCAGTTTCACCGTGCCCAGGCCCAGGGGTGAAACCAGCAGGCCGCTGCTGCCCAGCGGGCGATGCAAGTCATGCAGGGTCGGTTGGCTCATGG
Source organism: Pseudomonas sp. PDM32 (assembly GCF_019219225.1). Taxonomy (NCBI): domain Bacteria; kingdom Pseudomonadati; phylum Pseudomonadota; class Gammaproteobacteria; order Pseudomonadales; family Pseudomonadaceae; genus Pseudomonas; species Pseudomonas sp. PDM32. Next base: position 233,935 of record NZ_JAHUWE010000007.1, on the reverse strand, counting down.
CAACAGTTGCTCCCAGGCCGGTACGCTCATCGGTGGCTTCGGCAGTACAGGCAGTGCTGCCGGGTGGCCTGGCTGGATACCATCGCGGGTCAGGCTGGCGATGACCCGGTCAGCGAAGTCCGGCGCCAGGGCGAGTTTGGTTGGCCAGCCCACCAGCAGCCGGCCTTCTTCTGCGAGAAACGCATTGTCGGGGCGGGTTAGGCCCAATTGCAGGGGTTCGGCGCGATCCACGCGCAGGGTGGCCCACTGCGCTGTGCTCAGGTCGATCCACGGCAGCAACTGGCCGAGTTCTTTCTGTGCGGTGGCGATTTGCTCCGCAGGCTCACGGAGCACGCCTTCGCTTTCGGCGATGTCGCCACCCATGTACCAGACCCATTGACCGTCGGCGGCCGGGTGGGTGGTGACGGTAATGCGCGGTTTGGTGCCGCCGCCCAGGCAGTGGGCGTACAGCGGTTTGAGGCTCGGCCCCTTGGCGATGATCATGTGCAGCGGTCGACGCTGCATCGCCGGCTCGCTGAGGCCCAATGCTTCGAGCAGTTGCGCTGTGCCCGCGCCGGCGCTCAAGACGATGCGCTGGGCGCGGATCTCGCGCTCATCGACGATCAGGCCGACCAGCTTGCCACCCTCCAGCAGCGGTTCGATCTTCTGCCCGGCGAGCAAGCCGTCACCGGCGAGGTCGGCGAGGCGCTGGATCAGGCTCGGCACATCGATCACCAGTTCCGCCAGGCGATAGACCTTGCCCTTGAAGCGCTTGTCCTGCAGCGCGGGCGGCAACTGGTCGCCCTTGACCTGATCGACGCGCCCGCGCACGGCCTTGCTGGCGAAGAAGCTGGTCAGGTTGCCGGCGAGGGTGCCAGGGGACCACAGGTAATGGGCTTCAGAGAGCAGACGTACACCAGACAGGTCCAGCTCGCCGTCACCGGCCAGGGCTTCACGCCAGCGGCGCGGCATATCGGCGATGGCTTCCGAAGCGCCGGTCAGGGCTCCGTGCAATGCGTACTTGGCACCACCGTGGATAATGCCCTGGGACTTCACGGTCTGCCCGCCGCCGAGGCTGGCGCTTTCCACCAGCACGGTCGAAAAACCCTGGCGGCGCAGGCGCGCGTTCAGCCAGAGGCCGGCGACACCAGCGCCGACAATCAGAACGTCGGTGGAAATAACGGATGGCATGCAGCGACCTCTGTGTTCAAGACGAGGGCGCAGTATACAGACTCGAAGATTGGAGGGGCTGACGCCAGCACTCTCGAGCCAACGAGTAACCCAGTGGGAGCGAGCTTGCTCGCGATAGCGGTGGGTCAGTCAACATTGATGTTGAATTCCATGCCGTCATCGCGAGCAAGCTCGCTCCCACTGGGGGTCGCGTTTCGAGTTCTAATGCCCTGCAGTCTTGGAGAATAGCTGGATGACCACAACCCCCAGCACAATCAACGCCATCCCCAGCATCGCCGGCACATCCAGCTTCTGCCCGTAGATAAACAGCGCCGCGACGCTGACCATCACGATCCCCATGCCGGCCCACACGGCATACGCCACACCCACGGGAACGCTGCGCACCACCAGGGTCAGCATCCAGAAGGCAATGCCGTAGCCGAGGATGACCAGCACCAGTGGCAGCGGGGTGCTGAGGCCTTTGACGGCTTTCATCGAAACAGTGGCAATCACTTCGGCGCAGATGGCAATGGCCAAGTAGTAGTAAGCGGTCATGGGTCAATCCTCGTGTGAAGTGTTGCTCTCTGAGGTCGGCATTCTAGTGATTCGCCAGATGCGGTAAAGTCATTACCTATCTGTTTTGAAGATGGGTTGAGCCATGAGCATGCAATGGAATCTGGAGCAGTTGCGGTTGTTTGTCAGCGTAGCGGAGCAGCGATCGTTTTCTGCCGTGGCGCGGGATCAGCGCAAGGCGCAGTCGGCGGTCAGCAGTGCGATAGCGTTGCTGGAGGATGACCTTGGCGTCAGCCTGTTCGACCGCAGCAGCGGCCGTCAGCCGAAGCTCACTGAAGCCGGTACCGCGTTGCTGGACGAAGCACGGGAAGTGTTGCGTCAGTGTGAACGGCTCAATGGCCGGGCATTGGCGATGATGCGTGGCCAGGAGGCCCGACTGCGCGTGGCCCAGGATGAGGCGATGCCTTATCAGCCGATCATCGAAAGCTTCGAGGCCCTGGCGGAAAAATTCCCCAGCCTTGAAGTGCAACTGACCAGTGCCGCCCAGGGCGATGTCGCGCGCAAGCTGGTGGAGCGGCGCGCCGATCTGGGGTTGCTGTTCTTTCACGATCAGATTCCCGAGGCGCTTGAGCGTCGCGTGCTGGGCAGCGTGGAAATGGTTACGGTGTGCGGCAAGGATCATCCGTTGGCGGGCAAAGGCACGGTCGACGGCCAGCAATTGGCGCAGCATCGGCAGTTGCTGATGTCCACGGAGTCGAGCATTTATCCCGGCAGTGATCCCGCCAGCCCGCAAGTCTGGCGCGCCGACAGTTTCTATGTGATGGCCGAATGGCTGGTGCGGGGCCTCGGCTGGGCGTGGTTGCCGCGCCACGTGGTGCAATACCCGACCTATCAGAACCAGATGGTCGAACTGGTCAGCGAATGGACCCCGCCGGCCCTGGTGGTGGAGTTGGTATGGCGCCGGGACGAACCGCTTGGTCCGGCCGCGCGCTGGCTTGCCGAACGTTTTGCCGTGCACTTGCAGACGATTGGCGAAAAAAGCCGATAAACTCCGCCGCCATGAATAGAACTCTCTACACCGCGCTGTTTTATCTGGGGCTGCCACTGGTAGCGATTCGGCTTTGGCTGCGCGCGCGCAAGGCGCCGGCGTACGCCAGGCGCATCGGCGAGCGCTTCTCCTGCGGGATGCCGGCGATGAAACCGGGCGGCATCTGGGTGCATGCCGTGTCGGTGGGCGAAAGCATTGCTGCCGCGCCGATGATCCGAGCCCTGCTGGCGCGTTATCCGACTCTGCCGATCACTGTGACCTGCATGACGCCGACCGGTTCGGAGCGCATCCTCGCGCTGTTTGCCAATGAGCCGCGCATCCAGCACTGCTATCTGCCTTACGATTTGCCCTGCGCCGCCCGGCGCTTCCTCGATCGGGTCCGGCCAAAACTGGCGGTGATCATGGAAACCGAGCTGTGGCCCAACCATATCCATCAATGTGCCAAGCGCGGGATTCCCGTGGCGCTGGCCAATGCGCGACTGTCCGAGCGTTCGGCCAAGGGCTACGGCCGGTTCCGCAAGCTGACCCAGCCGATGCTGGCCGAGATGAGCCTGTTCGCGGTGCAGACCGAGGCCGAAGCCCAGCGCTTCCGTGATCTGGGTGCGCGACCGGAAACCGTCGAGGTCACCGGTTCGATCAAGTTCGACCTGACCATCGACCCGCAACTGCTCGAGCGCGCCAGTCAGTTGCGCGGGCAATGGCAGGCGCTGGAGCGACCGGTGTGGATCGCGGCCAGTACCCATGACGGCGAAGACGAGGTCGTGCTGGCGGCTCATCGTCAGTTGCTGGCCAGTCACCCCGATGCGTTGCTGATTCTGGTGCCGCGTCATCCGGAACGCTTCAATTCGGTTTACGGGCTGTGCCAGCAACAAGGGTTTGCCACCGTCCGGCGCTCCAGTGGCGACGCGGTCAGTGCCGATACTTCAGTGTTGCTGGGCGACACCATGGGCGAGTTGCTGTTTCTCTACGCCCTGGCTGACAGTGCCTTCGTCGGCGGCAGCCTGGTGCCGAACGGCGGGCATAACCTGCTGGAGCCGGCGGCCCTCGCCAAACCGGTGCTGAGCGGGCCGCATCTTTTCAACTTCCTCGAAATCGCTGCGCAGTTGCGCAGTGCCGGGGCGTTGCAGGAAGTGGAGGATGCCGAAGGGTTGGCGGTGGCGGTGCAGCGGCTGTTCGAACTGCCGCGTGATGCACAGCACATGGCAGAGGCCGGGTTGAAGGTGATGCGCGCCAACCAGGGGGCGTTGCAGCGCTTGCTGGACGGGTTGGGGCGGTTGATCGAGCGGTAGACCGAGTCGTCTGGCAGAAAAAGATCGCAGCCTGCGGCAGCTCCTACAGCAGGCTGCGATCTTTTGCTTTATTGCTCCGGTCGCGCTTTCAACTGCTCCGCTGCCGCCTTGGCCAGATCCGGTGGCAGGAAATCCTTGTCCGGGTTGTAGTTGGGATTGAGCCAGCGTGCGAGGTTTTGCAGGTCCCCCGGATTCAACGTGCCGGCCTGTTGCTTCAGGCGCAGGTTGTCGAGGATGTAGTCGTAGCGGGTGTTGTTGTAGTCGCGCACCGAGTTGTAGAGCGAGCGCTGCGCATCCAGCACGTCGACGATGTTTCGCGTACCCACCTGATAGCCGATTTCAGTCGCTTCCACCGCACTCTGGTTGGAGATGATCGATTGCTTGCGCGCCTGTACCTGCTCGACATCGGTGTTCACCGCGCGGTGCAGGTCGCGGGTGTTTTCCACGATGCTGCGGCGCAGGGCTTCGCGTTGCTGCTCGGTCTGGTCCAGTTGTGCATACGACTGACGCACCTGGGAGTTGATCAGGCCGCCGCTGTAGATCGGGATGTTCAGTTGCAGGCCGACGGTGGTTTGATCGACGTCGCCACCGTACGCCTGGGGCAGGTTGTTCGGGTTGCTGAAGCCCAGTGCGTCGTTGTCGCCTTTCTCGTACTTGGCGATCGCATCAACCGTTGGCAAGTGCCCGGACTTGCGCTGCTTGAGGGTTTGTTCGGCGGCGCTGACGGCATAGTTGCTGGCCAGCAGATTGAGGTTCTGCCTGCCCGCCGTCTCGACCCAGGCCTTGGCGTCGTTCGGTACCGGCGGCAGGATTGGCAGGTTATGGCTGATGCCCCAGATCGAGTTGTACTGACGGTTGGTCAGGGTGATCAATGCTTCAAAGGCGTCGTCCACCTGGCGCTGCGCAACGATGCGGTTGGCGCGCGCGGTGTCGTAGCTGGCCTGTGAGTTCAATACGTCGGTCTTGTCCGAGAGGCCGACATCGAAACGCTCGTTGGATTGATCGAGCTGGCGCTTGAACGCCGCTTCTTCGGCCTTGGTCGAGGCCAGGTTGTCCTGAGTGCGCAGCACGTTGAAATAGCTGTCGGCGGTTTGCAGGATCAGGTTCTGCTCGGTCGCCGAGAGTTGCAGGGCGGCCTGTTCATTGACTTCCTTGGCGGCCTGGAACTGGAACCAGCGGTCAGCCCGGAACAGCGGCTGCGCCAAAGTGGCCTGGTAGGAATGAGCATCGCGGTTGGACGTGCCCGAAGGTTGATCGAGCGACGTACGCACCTCGGAAACATTCGCACCGCCCGAGAGGTTCGGCAGCAGCCCGGCGCGGGCCTGGGGCACGACTTCCTTCTGGGCGCCGTATTGGGCGATGGCCGCCGCCAGATCGGCGTTGTTGTTGACGGCTTCCTGATAAACGCTGACGAGGTCGTTCTTGTTCGATAAGGGCGCATCTGCTGCCCAGGCCAATCCGTTGGACGCACAAGACACGGCAAGGGCCAGTGAGAGTTTGCGCAGCATAGACGATCCCTAGAATTGATATTACAAAGGTAATTTGAGCGCCAAGGCTAAGGCCCTGCTTCGACAGCGTCAATGCGCGGCTCAGCGTAGCGAGTGTAGTTGCGCATTGGGGGGGGCAACAATCCTGATACTGCGTGTTATTACGCCATTCATCATGGTATTTGCCGGGGGGTTGGCGTTCTTTGCCAGTTGTGTCTAGACTGGCCGGGTTCTTGTCGGGGTGCCTTGCTATGAGGCTGAGATCGAATAATTTCGGATCCCGTTGAACCTGATCAGGTTAGCGCCTGCGTAGGGAACAAGATTTCTCGTCACCCGGCGAGTCCTCTTGTGCTTCGTCCGGGAAATTGTTCGACAATCGAACGCTCCCCGTGTGACGACGCACAGCACCAGTCCTGGTGCGTCCGTGCCTTTCAGGTTCTGCTCCGACAATCCACTGCCTGGATGCTGTCTGGAGAGCCCGTGATGACCATAAAAGCAAAAAACGCGATCAACCTCAGTGAGTCGGCCAAGGTCGATGAGCAGTCGGTTCAACCTTTTACCCGTTCGCAAAAAGTCTACGTCCAGGGCTCTCGTCCGGACATCCGCGTGCCGATGCGCGAAATCACCCTGGACGTGACGCCGACTGACTTCGGTGGCGAAATCAACGCCCCGGTGACTGTCTACGATACCTCGGGTCCCTACACCGATCCCAACGTGGTGATTGACGTGCGTAAAGGCCTGGGTGACGTGCGTTCGGCGTGGATCGACGACCGTGGTGACACCGAACGCCTGAGTGGCCTGAGCTCGAACTTCGGTCAGGAGCGCCTTGCCGATCCAGAGCTGACCAAACTGCGCTTTGCCCACGTGAACAACCCGCGCCGTGCCAAGGCCGGGGCCAACGTCAGCCAGATGCACTACGCGCGCAAAGGCATCATCACCGCCGAGATGGAATACGTCGCCATCCGCGAAAACATGAAGCTGCAAGAGGCCCGCGCCGCCGGCCTGTTGAAGCAACAGCACGCTGGCCACAGTTTCGGCGCGAGTATCCCGAAAGAAATCACCCCTGAATTCGTCCGCGAGGAAATCGCCCGCGGCCGCGCGATCATTCCTGCCAACATCAACCACACCGAACTGGAACCGATGATCATCGGCCGTAACTTCCTGGTGAAGATCAACGGCAACATCGGCAACAGCGCCCTGGGTTCGTCCATCGAAGAAGAAGTGGCGAAACTGACCTGGGGCATTCGCTGGGGTTCGGATACGGTCATGGACCTGTCCACCGGCAAGCACATCCACGAAACCCGTGAGTGGATCATCCGCAACTCGCCGGTGCCGATCGGCACGGTGCCGATCTACCAGGCGCTGGAGAAGGTCAACGGTGTGGCCGAAGACCTGACCTGGGAGCTGTTCCGCGACACGCTGATCGAACAGGCCGAGCAGGGCGTCGACTACTTCACCATCCACGCCGGCGTGTTGCTGCGCTACGTGCCGATGACCGCCAAGCGCGTGACCGGCATCGTGTCCCGTGGCGGCTCGATCATGGCCAAGTGGTGCCTGGCGCACCACAAAGAGAACTTCCTCTACACCCATTTCGACGAAATCTGCGAAATCATGAAGGCCTACGACGTCAGCTTCTCGCTGGGCGACGGCCTGCGTCCGGGCTCGATTGCCGACGCCAACGACGAAGCGCAGTTCGGCGAACTGGAAACCCTCGGCGAGCTGACCAAGATTGCCTGGAAACACGACGTGCAGTGCATGATCGAAGGTCCGGGGCACGTACCGATGCAGTTGATCAAGGAGAACATGGACAAGCAGCTGGAGTGCTGCGACGAGGCGCCGTTCTACACCCTCGGCCCGCTGACCACCGACATCGCGCCGGGCTACGACCACATCACCTCGGGCATCGGTGCGGCAATGATCGGCTGGTTCGGTTGCGCCATGCTCTGCTACGTGACGCCGAAGGAGCACCTGGGGCTGCCGAACAAGGATGACGTGAAGACCGGGATCATCACCTACAAGATCGCCGCGCACGCCGCCGATCTGGCGAAGGGGCACCCGGGTGCACAGATCCGCGACAATGCCTTGAGCAAGGCGCGTTTCGAGTTCCGCTGGGAAGACCAGTTCAACCTGGGCCTCGATCCGGACACCGCGCGCTCGTATCACGACGAAACCCTGCCGAAGGATTCGGCCAAGGTCGCGCACTTCTGCTCGATGTGCGGGCCTAAGTTCTGCTCGATGAAAATCACCCAGGAAGTGCGCGAGTATGCGGCCAACCAACGGATCGAAGCGGTCGACGTGGACGTCGCCCAAGGCATGGCCGAACAGGCCGAGCGCTTCAAGCAGGAAGGCAGTCAGCTGTACAAGAAGGTGTGATCTGACCTGAATAAGGTGGGGCCTGAATGGGCCTCATCGCGGGCAAGCCCGCTCCCACAGGGATTTGTGCATGACGCAGATCCAGTGTGGGAGCGGGCTTGCCCGCGAAAGCGATCAACACAACAACAAATGTCCCTCTGAGATAACACCCTTGAGCATTCAACCCAGCACTTATTCACCCGACATCGCGGTGCCGACCGACAAACGTGTGTTCGGCGGTCGCGATCTGTTTTCCCTGTGGTTCTCCCTCGGCATCGGCCTGATGGTCCTGCAGACCGGTGCATTGCTCGCGCCGGGCCTGGGCCTGTCGGGTTCGTTGCTGGCGATTTTCCTCGGCACCCTGGTCGGCGTTCTGCTGCTGGCGGCGGTCGGGGTGATTGGCAGTGACACCGGCCTGTCGTCGATGGCCGCCCTCAAGCTCAGCCTCGGTGCCAAGGGCGCGAGCCTGCCGGCGGTGCTGAACCTGCTGCAGCTGATCGGCTGGGGCTCGTTCGAAATCATTGTCATGCGCGATGCCGCCAGCCTGTTGGGCGCGAAGGCCTTCAGCGAAGGCAGTCTGCTGTCGAATCCGCTGCTCTGGACCCTGTTCTTCGGCGCCCTGGCGACCCTGTTGGCGGTCAGTGGCCCGCTGACGTTCGTCCGGCAGATCCTGCGCAAATGGGGTATCTGGCTGCTGCTGGCCGCGTGCATCTGGCTGACCTGGAACCTGTTCGCCAAGGCGGATCTGGCGGCGTTGTGGGCGCAGGCCGGTGACGGTTCGATGCCATTCGCCGTGGGTTTCGACATCGCCATTGCCATGCCGCTGTCCTGGCTGCCGCTGATCGCCGACTACTCGCGGTTCGGCAAACGGGCGAAAAACGTCTTCGGTGGCACGGCCATCGGTTTCTTCATCGGTAACTTCTGGCTGATGAGCCTGGGTGTGGCCTACACCTTGGCATTCGCGCCGAGCGGTGAAGTCAATGCGTTGCTGCTGGCGCTGGCCGGTGCCGGCCTGGGGATTCCGCTGCTGCTGATTCTTCTGGATGAATCGGAAAACGCCTTTGCCGATATTCACTCGGCAGCGGTGTCCAGCGGGATTCTGTTGCGTGCCAAAGTCGAGCATCTGGCCCTGGCCATCGGCGTTATCTGCACGCTGATTGCCCTGCTGGCACCATTGGCCCAGTACCAGAACTTCCTGCTGCTGATCGGTTCGGTGTTTGCACCGTTGTTCGGCGTGGTGCTGGTGGACCACTTCATCCTGCGCAAGCGCAGTGGCCAGGTGGCTTCAGCCGCTTTGCGCTGGCCGGCGCTGCTGGCCTGGCTGGGTGGGATCAGCACTTACCATCTGCTGGCCAACCTGTATCCGGACGTGGGGGCGACCCTGCCGGCGCTGGTCCTGGCAGGGTTGCTGCAGCTGGTGCTGGGCCGGGCCTTCAGTTACGGCCGGGAAACAGCTCGGGCTTGATGATGCCGTTCAGGCGAGGGTAGGGGATCTTCAGTTCGACATGGCCCAGCGCGTAAGGCGCAATGGTGCTGGTTTCGTACTTGAGGATCACCCCGCCGTAGGTCAGCGCCACGTTCTGGGTTTTCTGGAACGGCCAGCTCTTCACGAACTCCGGTTCCTGATCGAGCTTGGTGCTGATCAGCCAGCTGTTGTGCGCCACTTGCGCGGCTTTCCAGAACGCGTCTTCCTGCCCCGGTACCAACATGTCGGACAACGTCAGCACTTTATGCTGCTGGCGCGAGTAGTTGATGAAACCCCGCCCCGGCGTGCCATGGGCGCCGCCAGTGTCCAGGTAGCTGGACAATTCGATGATCACCAAGCCGTCATGCTGCTCACGTACCTTCGCTTGCAGATAGCTGCTGTTGCGCGGGCCGGCGGTGCGCAAAAACTCTTCGCGATAGGCCGCCAGGGTCGGTGCCACAGGCGCATCGGGCGAGGTGCGGGTCATCTGCAGCAGGCGTTTTTCGATGATGCCGTCCAGTGCAGGCTCGTCCGGGAAGTGCAGGGTGTCGATGTTGACCAGCGGGCAATCCGGGTTGCTGCAACCGGGCTTGAGTTGCTCGGAGGCATCGCGGGTGGTTTCCAGCGGCGTCCGGTAGTTGGGCTGGAACAGGCTCGCGCAAGCGCCCAGGGTCAAGGCGATGGCGGCCACGGAGGCGATTTTGAAAAGCGACATGGGCGTCCTTTCTGAAACAGGGGAAGGCAAAAAGTTACCGGCTTCGACTCTCAACAAAGCAATCAGTTCGCCACTAAGCTAATTAGAGAGGGTTTCGCCTTCACCGTCCATCCCGCTGACGGGAAAGGGGCTGCATCAAACATCACGGGCGCGTTAGGATGGCGCGAAGTCGAGGCCCAGGAAGAAAGGAGCCTCGTTCAGGATTCGCAGTAACGAGGATTGTCATGACGGATTTTGCCAACGCCATTCCGACCGCCGTTGATATCGTGCGGCGCGAAAAATGCTACGAGGGCTTCTACAAGCTCGAACGCGTGCACTTGCGCCACGAATTGTTCGCCGGGGGCATGAGCCGTGAGATCAATCGTGAAGTGTTCGTTCGCCATGATGCGGTCTGCATGTTGCCTTACGATCCGCAGCGCGATGAAGTGGTGCTGATCGAGCAGTTTCGCGTCGGCGCCATGGGCAAGGCCGACAACCCGTGGCTGATCGAACTGGTCGCTGGTCTGATCGACAAGGATGAAGTGCCGGAAGCAGTTGCTCACCGCGAAGCGCAGGAGGAAGCTGGGCTGGAAATCGGGGCGCTCTGGCCGATGCTCAAATATTTTCCATCGCCGGGCGGCAGTAACGAATTCGTGCATTTGTACCTGGGGCGTTGTGACACTACCGGGGTTGGCGGCCTGCATGGGCTGGAGGAAGAGGCAGAAGACATCCGCGTCACGGTCTGGGCTTTCGAAGATGCCCTGCGAGCCGTGCGCGACGGGCGTATTGCCAACGCGGCGAGCATCATTGCCTTGCAATGGCTGGCTTTGAACCGCGTTGAAGTGAGGGGGTTATGGTCGTAAACAAGCTGCGCGATCGCTATCGGGTAGATCTGGTGGGGCTGCAAGCGTCCTGCGAGGCGAACTACGCGCGCCTGATGCGACTGCTGCCGGACATGCGCAGCGAGCCTGCCGCGCGGCGCATCGCCGTGACCCATGGCGACCAGATGCTCGGCGTGCTGGCCCTGGAGGTATTGCTGACCTGTCCTTACACCACGACCCTGCAAGTACGGCAGGAGCACAGCCTGCCGTGGCTGCCGGTGCCGCAACTGGAAGTGCAGGTCTATCACGACGCGCGCATGGCCGAAGTGGTCAGCGCCGAACATGCACGACGCTTTCGCGGCATCTATCCTTACCCGAACGCCTCGATGCACCAGCCGGACGAAAAGGCCCAGCTGAACATGTTTCTGGGCGAATGGCTGAGCCATTGCCTGGCGCTGGGGCATGAGTACGAAGTCGTACGTTAACCGTGAAGCGCAGTTGTGAACTGCGTCAGGTTCACGGATTTCCCCTTTCGATCGTCCCCCAGCATAATTGCGGCACTTACCCATCCCCGTGATCACGCCCTGGGAGAACGCCTTGCCGAGCGTATCCACATTGACCACCGCCGATCCGGCGTTGCTGGTGCAACTCTCCGACAGCCATCTGTTTGCCGAAGCGGACGGTGCGTTGTTGGGCATGAATACCTGCGACAGCCTGCAAAAGGTCATCGAACTGGTGCGCGCGCAACAACCGCAGATCGATTTGATCCTGGCCACGGGTGATCTGTCCCAGGACGGGACGCTGGCGTCCTATCGGCAGTTTCGCGAGATGACGCGCCAGCTCGATGCGCCGGCACGCTGGATTCCCGGCAATCACGACGAGCCGCAGATCATGGCCGAGGCGGCGGTGCAGAGCGCTTTGCTCGAGCCGGTGGTGGATATCGGCAACTGGCGGGTCACGATGCTCGATTCGGCGGTGCCGGGCTCGGTGCCGGGATATTTGCAGGATGAACAGCTGCAGTTGCTCGCCCGCTCGTTGAGCGAAGCGCCGGAACGCCATCATCTGGTGTGCTTCCACCATCACCCGGTGTCCATCGGTTGTGCCTGGATGGAACCGATTGGCCTGCGCAATCCCGAGGCGTTGTTCGCCGTGCTGGACCGTTTCGAACAGGTTCGCGCGGTGTTGTGGGGGCATGTGCACCAGGAAATCGATCAGAGGCGCAATGGCGTGCGATTGATTGCCTCGCCCTCGACCTGCATCCAGTTCGAGCCTGGCAGCGAGGATTTCAAGGTCGGGGAACAGGCACCGGGGTATCGCTGGTTGCGCCTGCTGCCCGATGGGGGGCTGGAAACCGGCGTGGAGCGGGTCACCGGGTTCGATTTCACCGTGGATTACGGTTCCAACGGCTACTGATTTTTCATTTTTCTGGAAAACCGGGGCGCGGCCTTCGCGAGCAAGCCCGCTCCCACACGGGATTGGCGTCGGTCACAAGTCCCCTGTGGGAGCGGGCTTGCTCGCGAAGGCGTCTACACAGACGCCTTGAATTTCGCGGATATCCCCGATTCCCCAGAGTCCCTGTAAACTCCGACTCTTTAGCCGACGCACAGGGAACTCAAATGTCCGGTTCGATCCTTTATATCCACGGCTTCAACAGCTCGCCGTTGTCGAAGAAGGCCTGCCAGTTGGTCGAGGTGATGGGGCGTCTGGGCCTGAGTGAACAGCTGCGCGTTCCGGCATTGCACCACCACCCGCGCCAGGCTATCGAGCAACTGGAGCAGGCGATCGCCGAACTGGGACGGCCACTGCTGGTCGGCAGCTCCCTCGGCGGCTACTATGCCACTCACCTGGCCGAGCGCCATGGCTTGAAAGCCCTGTTGATCAACCCTGCCGTCAGCCCGCACCGGATGTTCGACGGCTTTCTGGGGACGCAGAAAAACCTGTATACCGAAGAGACCTGGGAAATGACCCACGACCACGTGACGGCCCTGGCCGAGCTGGAAGTGCCGGCACCCCGGGATCCGCAGCGTTATCAGGTATGGTTGCAGACAGCTGACGAAACGTTGGACTATCGTCTCGCCCAGCAGTATTACCGGGCATGCGCCTTGCGTATCCAGGCCGGTGGCGACCACAGTTTCCAGGGTTTTGCCACGCGATTGCCGGCCATGTTGAGTTTTGCCGGCATCGGCGGCGATTTGTATCAGGCAATCGATTTCAGCGCATTGTGAGCGATAGCCCCATGAATTCTTTTTTCACCGAACACTGACGACGAGACCCCATGGCCACTCCCAGCGCTAGCTCTTATAACGCCGACGCCATCGAAGTCCTCTCGGGCCTCGACCCGGTGCGCAAACGCCCCGGCATGTACACCGACACCAGTCGGCCGAACCACCTTGCCCAGGAAGTCATCGACAACAGTGTCGACGAGGCCCTGGCCGGGCATGCCTCATCGGTACAGGTGATCCTGCATGCCGACCATTCCCTGGAAGTCAGCGATGACGGCCGTGGCATGCCGGTGGACATTCACCCCGAGGAAGGTGTTTCGGGCGTCGAGTTGATCCTCACCAAGCTCCACGCCGGTGGCAAGTTTTCCAACAAGAACTACCAGTTCTCCGGCGGTTTGCACGGGGTGGGTATTTCCGTGGTCAACGCCTTGTCCACCGAAGTGCGGGTGCGGGTCAAGCGTGACGGCAACGAGTACCAGATGACCTTCAAGGATGGCTACAAGGCCACCGAACTGGAGATCGTCGGCACTGTCGGCAAACGCAACACCGGGACCAGTGTGTTCTTCGCACCGGATCCGAAATACTTCGACTCCCCGAAATTCTCCATCAGCCGCCTCAAGCACGTGCTCAAGGCTAAGGCCGTGTTGTGCCCGGGGCTGCTGGTCAGCTTTGAAGACAAGGCCACCGGCGAAAAAGTCGAATGGCATTACGAAGACGGCCTGCGTTCCTACCTGGTGGACGCGGTCAGCGAATTCGAGCGCCTGCCGGACGAGCCGTTCTGCGGCAGCCTGGCCGGTAATAAGGAAGCGGTGGATTGGGCGCTGCTGTGGCTGCCCGAAGGTGGCGACGCGGTACAGGAAAGCTACGTCAACCTGATCCCGACCGCCCAGGGCGGTACCCACGTCAACGGCTTGCGCCAAGGCCTGCTCGACGCCATGCGCGAGTTCTGCGAATTCCGCAGCCTGTTGCCGCGCGGTGTGAAGCTGGCGCCGGAAGACGTCTGGGAACGCATTGCCTTCGTTCTGTCGATGAAGATGCAGGAGCCGCAATTCTCCGGCCAGACCAAGGAGCGCCTGTCGTCCCGTGAAGCGGCGGCGTTCGTCTCCGGTGTGGTCAAGGATGCGTTCAGCCTGTGGCTCAACGCTCACCCGGAAACCGGCATGCTGCTGGCGGAACTGGCGATCAACAACGCCGGCCGTCGCCTCAAGGCCAGCAAGAAGGTCGAGCGTAAACGCATTACCCAGGGCCCGGCGCTGCCGGGCAAGCTGGCCGACTGCGCCGGGCAGGACCCGATGCGTTCCGAGCTGTTCCTGGTGGAAGGTGATTCCGCCGGCGGCTCGGCCAAGCAGGCGCGGGACAAAGAGTTCCAGGCGATCCTGCCGCTGCGCGGCAAGATCCTCAACACCTGGGAAGTCGACGGCAGCGAAGTGTTGGCCAGCCAGGAAGTGCACAACATCGCCGTGGCGATCGGTGTCGATCCGGGCGCTGCCGACATGAGCCAGCTGCGCTACGGCAAGATCTGCATCCTCGCCGACGCCGACTCCGACGGTCTGCACATCGCGACCTTGCTGTGCGCCTTGTTCGTCCAGCACTTCCGCCCGCTGGTGGATGCCGGTCACGTCTACGTGGCCATGCCGCCGCTGTATCGCATCGATCTGGGCAAAGAGATTTACTACGCCCTGGATGAAGCCGAACGCGACGGCATCCTTGATCGTCTGGTAGCCGAGAAGAAGCGCGGCAAGCCGCAGGTCACCCGATTCAAGGGTCTGGGTGAAATGAATCCGCCGCAGCTGCGTGAAACCACCATGGACCCGAACACCCGGCGTCTGGTGCAGTTGACCCTGGAAGATTTCGAGGCTACCTCGGAAATGATGGACATGCTGCTGGCGAAGAAACGCGCCGGTGACCGCAAGACCTGGCTGGAGTCCAAGGGCAACCTGGCCGAGGTACTGGGCTGATGCGTCTGGGCTTTGCCCTGGCCTGTGCGTTGCTGCTGACGTCGATTACGGTATCTGCCGAGCCGACGCCACAGCTGCGCCTGTTGTCCGGGCATGTCGTTGACAGTATGCGCGGCGGCAACCTGTCCGGGCTGGCGCAGTGCGGCAATGACCTGTGGGCAGTTTCCGACCGCGACGATGACCAGATCTATCGCCTCGATACCCGCGGACCTTCCTGGCAGGCCGAAGCGGTGCACATTGACGTGCCGCCGGTGCCTGACAGCGGCTTGCCCTGGGGGTTGAAGTCTAGTGTCTGGGGGGCTTCGTTCGTGCGTGGCGGCGATCTGGACTTCGAAGGCATCTCCTGCGACAGCGCCGGCAATCGCTACATCGTCAGCGAAGGCCATGCCGCTGTCTTGCAAGTGCCGCCAACGGGGCCTGCTACCTGGCTGAAAATTTCGCCGATGATGGTTCGCGAGGCGCGGGCCAGAGGTCTGTTGCTGCAATTCAATGCGCTGTTCGAAGGGCTGGCGGTCAATCCGGCGGGCGATCAGATGTGGCTCGCCGCCGAGCGTCAAGGTCGCGGGCTGCTGATGGTCAAGCGCAAACAGACGTTGTGGGATTGCGACGGTGGCTGCGTGCTGCTGAGCGAGGCGGGCATGGAAATGCAACCCGAGCAGTTTCCCCGCGCCAAAGCTGTCTCGCAGGATTTCTCTGACCTGTCGCTGTTCAACGGCAAGCTGTTCACCCTTGAACGCAACGCCTATCAGATTTGTCGCCGGGATCCGCAGACGGCCAGTGTCGAGCGCTGCTGGTCGTACGCCGCCGAGTTACTGCAGGAAAACCGGCGTTATCCACAGAACTACGGGCTGGAAGAAGCGTTGGTCGTGGATGCCGATGGTGCCTGGATTGGCGTTGACAACAATTTTGGCGCCCGTGTCGATGGCGAAGTGCGTCCGGTGGTCTGGCGTTTCGCTGCACCGGAAGGTGGCTGGAGTGCCAAGCCATGAGCCAACAAACGCCGGGGCAGCGCATCGGCCGGGTATTCATGGTGCTGGCCTGGTGCGCAGCGCTGTTTCTGGCCACGCGGTTTTTCGGCCAGTGGGAAGCGCGGCAGAAAAATCCGAACGTGGTGGTCAGCTCGGAGCAGGGCGAAGGTTTCATCGAGGTGAAACTGGTCAGCAATGTGCAGGGGCATTTCGTTGCCAGCGGCCAGATCAACGGCCAGCCGGTGGACTTCATGCTCGATACCGGGGCGACCGATGTGTCGATTCCGGCGGACCTGGCCAAGCGTTTGAAGCTCGAAGAAGGATTCGGCGTGACCCTGAGTACGGCCAATGGCCTGAGCCAGGGCTACCGCACCCGTATTGAACGCCTGCAACTGGGCGACATCGTGCTGCGGGATGTGCGCGCGCTGGTGGCCCCGGGGCTGCACGGCGATCAGGTGTTGCTCGGCATGAGCGCACTGAACAAACTTGAATTTACCCAGCGCGGTGGCACCATGCTGCTGCGCCAGACAACGAACCGATGAGGCCCGCATGAGCGACTCCCTTGATCTCAGCCTGGACGGTGTAGAACGCCGGTCACTGGCTGACTTCACCGAAAATGCCTACCTCAACTACTCCATGTACGTGATCATGGACCGTGCCCTGCCGCATATCGGCGACGGTCTGAAACCGGTACAGCGGCGTATCGTCTACGCCATGAGCGAGCTGGGGCTGGACGCCGATTCCAAGCACAAGAAATCGGCGCGTACCGTCGGTGACGTGCTCGGTAAATTCCACCCCCACGGCGATTCGGCCTGCTACGAAGCCATGGTTCTGATGGCCCAGCCGTTCAGCTATCGCTACACGCTGGTCGACGGCCAGGGCAACTGGGGTGCGCCGGATGATCCCAAGTCCTTCGCCGCCATGCGTTACACCGAAGCGCGGCTGTCGCGTTATTCCGAAGTGCTGCTCAGTGAGCTGGGCCAGGGCACGGCGGACTGGGGGCCGAACTTCGACGGCACGCTGGACGAGCCGCTGGTCCTGCCGGCTCGTTTGCCGAACATCCTGCTCAACGGCACCACCGGCATCGCCGTGGGCATGGCCACCGACGTGCCGCCGCACAACCTGCGCGAAGTCGCCACGGCGTGCGTGCGTTTGCTCGATGAGCCCAAGGCCACGGTCGAACAGCTCTGCGAGCATATCCAGGGCCCGGATTACCCGACCGAAGCGGAAATCATCACCCCGCGCGCCGACCTGCTGAAAATCTACGAAACCGGTCGCGGTTCGGTGCGCATGCGTGCCGTGTATCACATCGAAGACGGCGACATCATCGTCACCGCGTTGCCACATCAGGTCTCGGGCGCCAAGGTGCTGGAACAGATCGCCGCGATGATGCAGGCCAAGCCGTCCAAGGCCCCGCAAATCGCCGACCTGCGCGACGAATCCGACCATGAAAACCCGTGCCGGATCGTGATCATTCCGGGGGCGCGGAAAAACTTCGACCACGATGCGCTGATGCAGCACCTGTTCGCCAGCACCGAGCTGGAGTCGAGCTATCGGGTCAACATCAACATCATCGGCCTGGACGGCAAGCCGCAGCTGAAAAACCTGCGCGCGTTGCTGGTCGAATGGCTGGAGTTCCGGGTGCAGACCGTGCGTCGTCGCCTGCAATTCCGCCTCGACAAGGTCGAGCGTCGCCTGCACCTGTTGGACGGTTTGCTGATTGCCTACCTCAATCTGGATGAAGTGATCCACATCATCCGTACCGAGGAACAGCCACGGGCCAAACTGATTGAACGCTTCGCCCTGAGCGAGATCCAGGCCGACTACATCCTCGACACCCGTTTGCGTCAGTTGGCGCGACTGGAAGAGATGAAGCTGCGTGCCGAGCAGGATGAATTGCTCAAGGAACAAGCCAAGCTGCAAGCCCTGCTGAGCAGCGAAGCCAAGCTGAAAAAGCTGGTGCGCACCGAGCTGATCAAGGACGCCGAAACCTACGGCGACGACCGCCGGTCGCCTATCGTCGAGCGCGCCGAAGCCAAGGCCCTGACCGAGCACGATCTGCTGCCGAACGAGAAAGTGACGGTCGTATTGTCGGAAAAAGGCTGGATTCGTTCCGCCAAAGGCCACGAGATCGATGCCACCGGGCTTTCCTACAAGGCCGGGGACGGTTTCAAGGCGTTGGCCACCGGGCGCTCCAACCAGTTTGCCGTGTTTATCGACTCCACCGGCCGTAGTTACTCGGTGGCCGCCCATACCTTGCCGTCGGCCCGTGGCCAGGGCGAACCGCTGACCGGTCGCCTCACACCGCCACCGGGAGCGAGTTTCGAATGCGTGCTGATGCCCGAAGACGACGCGTTGTACGTGATCGCCTCCGACGCCGGCTACGGTTTCGTGGTCAAGGGCGAGGACCTGCAAGCCAAGAACAAGGCGGGCAAGGCCCTGTTGAGCCTGCCGAACAACGCCAAGGTCATGCTGCCACGCCCTGTGGCCGATCGTGAGCAGAACTGGCTGGCGTCGGTGACGACCGAAGGTCGCCTGTTGATCTTCAAAATCAGCGACCTGCCACAATTAGGAAAAGGCAAAGGCAACAAGATCATCGGGATTCCCGGTGAGCGAGTGGCCAGTCGCGAAGAGTATGTGACGGACATCGCCGTATTACCGGACGGTGCAACACTGGTGTTGCAGGCCGGGAAACGTACCTTGTCACTGAAAGCGGACGACCTCGAACACTACAAGGGTGAACGTGGCCGTCGCGGCAACAAGCTGCCGCGTGGCTTCCAGCGGGTAGATGCGCTGCTCGTCGAAAACCTCAATTAGGCGACATAGGGGGCGTTCTCGACTAGTTTCACCACCGCGCCGGGCCTGCTGTTGAGCAGGGTAAGGCGCGAGAAGCGAAGTTTGGTCATTCCAAATAAGCTTCGAGCAACACAGCCCTGCTCAACAGCAGGCCCGGCCCTTCGGGTTGTGCCTTAAAACGGGCCAGGCTGCGTTGGAGGCCTTGGAAAGGGAGCAACCATTACCAGCGGCCTCCGCCTTGCCTGGCCCGTTTTAAGGCGACAACGCGGTGGTGAAACTAGGCGAGAACACCCCCTGGAAGCGCCGAACTACGATTTAACCCGTAGTTCGGCGCTTTGCGCTGGAGTCGGAACGAATATTCACGGATGATATGGCCTTTCAAGCGCCGGCACTGCCGCGCGTTCTTCATATTTGTTGAGTATTTTCACTGTGATCAGCCTTTTAGCGATCACCTGGATGGGACGATGACTGCTCTGCGCCTTCCTTTTATTCTTATGCTCGCCGGCATTCTTGGCCTGGCGGGTTGCAGCGTTCACCAACCGGTGTCGTTGTATCAGCTGGACGCTGGAACCCCGGTTCAGCCTGCACAGAACGCGGGCATGGCGGTATTGTTGGGCCCGGTTACCGTGGCCGACTACCTGCAGCGCGAAACCCTGTTGCAGCGTCAGCCGGATGGCAGCTTGCAAGCATCGACCGACGGTCGTTGGGCCGGCAGCCTTTCGTCGGATATCGATCAGTTGCTGCTGCGTCAGGTCGCAGGTCACCTGGACAGCCAGCGCGTAGTGCTGGCCCCGGCAACATTGGGGTTCACCCCGGACGTTCAGGTGCTGCTGACCATCACGCGCCTGGATTCGGGTGCAAAACAACCGGCGATCCTTGATGCGCAATGGCGCCTGATCGACCGTCGCGGGCAGGTCCGTGATAACCGCATCATCCATTTGCAGGAACAGCATGCCGGTAGTACGGCGGCTCAGGTCCAGGCACAGGGCGTGTTGTTGCAACGCCTGGCCGAGGAATTGTCGGTGGCGCTCAAGCCGCTGGCCAATCAGCCGCCGATCGCCGAAGCCCCGCGTAAAGCGCCAGCCAAGGCGGCTGCACCTGCGGTAGAACAGGAAAAGCAGCCGAAGATCCCGATGGCTGCGCCTATTCGCACGGATATGGAAGTGTTCCGCTTCTAAGCCTGAACTGAAGCTGCTTCCCCTATAAAGCCCGCCTTGTGCGGGCTTTGTTGTTTCTGCAGGCTGGTGATCTTTAGTGTGGTTGGTGGCCTCATCGCGAGCAGCTCGCTCCCACAGGGGATCTTCAGTGAGCACTCCGTTGTGGTAAACCCTGATCAATTGTGGGAGCGAGCCTGCTCGCGAAGGCGTAGGTGCAGACAACAAAAAAGCCCGCAGACGATCACTCATCTGCGGGCTTCATCGTGGTCAGGCCTAAGGTTTAAGCCCGGCGTTCGTGCATCCGCGCCAGTTGCCGTTCAAGCATCGATGGATACGGCTCCATCAACCGCTCTACGCAGCATGCACCTTCAGGACTGGCAATCGGGCGGATCCGTGCGCGCTGACGGATCAAGGCGTCATCGCTGATCCTGCGTTCCACCAGCAGCAGATTGCGACTGTGCTGCGACAGGGCCAGGGCGTCCTGGGCCGGGTCGGTCAGCAACAGGTCGATCTGGCTCAGACCGAACAGTTCGTCGCCCAGAGTCAGGCCCAACTGCAACTGCAGGGTGATGCCGCTGTCCGCGACTTCGATCTGCAGTTGGTGGCCCAGGGCCCGCAGCAGCTCGCCACAGCAAATGGCATTGGTCAGGTAATCGTCGCCGCTGTCTTCGGTGTGGAACAGCATCAACGTGCTGCCATCGTTCAAAGTCTCCACTTCGCCTTGATACAGCGATGCGGCCTGGTCGAGGCAGTCGCGATAGCGCTCCAGCAGTTCTTCAAGGCGCGCCCGCGGCAGGCGTCGCAGTTGCTCCTGAGAGCCCAGTTGTACCGCCAGTACCGCACTGTGTTGCGGCACGCTCGGCGTGGCCTTGCGAATTACCGGTTGCGGGGTGGTGTCCAGCGATTCGTCGCGCAGATCGGCGAACGGGTCTTCGTCATCGTCGTCTTCGACGGTGCTGACGATCTGACGTGGCGCCGGCTTGAGCGCCGCTACCGGGCGGCTCTCGTCGAAACTCGGATCGCGCAGGTTGCGGACTTCGAAGGCCGGGTCGGCCTCGTCATCGACGTCGTCGAATTCCGGTTCCGGTTCCGGCACAGGGGCGGGCTCCGGGGCGAAGTTGGCGTGCAGCTGACGCGCCAGGTCACCGATTTCGTCCTGGCGGTCGGTGGCCGGGGTGTATTCATCGATATTGCGCAGCCACACCCGCAATTGCAGCAGGGGTGTTGAGAGATACCTCCCCATGCGCAGGCTCAGGGCCAGGGACAGGGCCAGCAGGATGGCGCTGAGGATGCCCATGCTTTGCAGGCTGATGGTCATCGGCTGCTGGAACTGGTCCATGTCCAGACTGATGCGCAATTGTCCGGCGGTCACGTCCTGGAAGGTGATCTTGCTCTGGTACATGCCTTCGGCCTCGCCCAGCAGGCCATGCTTGGGACGCTGGCCGGATTCGGCAAGGATGCGGTTGTCCGGACTGTAGATGGCGGCGTGGGCCACCAGCTTGTTCTTGGTCAGGTTATTGAGCAGCACATTGAGGCTGAGGATGTCGTTGGACACCAACAGCTCCGTGGCCGAAGTGGCCGTCTGCGTGGTCAGGCTTTCGCCCAGCGCATCCGCCTGCTCGTGCATGGCCTGCTTGAACTGCAGGCCCATCACACCGGCATAGATGACCAGGGCCAGGGCGACCAGGATCACGTTATGGCTGGCGATGCGCAATGCAATCGGTACACGGCGGTGGCGCAGTGCCCGGAAGATCAGCAGGAAGAAATTATCGGTTTTTACTGGCGTGGGCCGGTTCACTTGAGCTCGGCTCTTTTGTCCGTGAAGTTGACGCGCAGTATAGCGACAGGCCCTAGACCGTCAAAGCGCTCACGGTGCCCGATGGTCACTGAAAGTGGGTAGAATGCGGTTTTTTTCCACCTGCGGGGGTGCGCCTTGCGCGAAATCGTCCTGATAAACATCACGGGAGTCGACCGTCCGGGTCTGACTGCGGCCATTACCGGCGTTCTGGCCCAGGGTGGTGTGAACATTCTCGACATCGGTCAGGCGGTGATCCACGACACCTTGTCGTTCGGCATCCTGGTTGAAATTCCCGACACCGAGCAAGGCAAGTCCGTGCTCAAGGACATCCTGTTCAAGGGCTACGAGCTCGATCAACAGGTGCGTTTCACGCCGGTGTCCGAACAGGATTACCAGCAGTGGGTCGGCAACCAGGGCAAAAAGCGCCACATCGTGACCCTGTTGACCCGCAAGGTGACAGCCGGTCAGTTGCAGGCCGTGAGTTCGATCACCGCCAAATATGGCCTGAACATTGACCACATCGATCGTCTGTCCGGGCGCATGCCGCTGGACACCCCGGCCGACAAGGGCAAGGGCTGCATCGAGTTTTCCGTGCGTGGCGAGGCGGCTGATCCGCAGGCGCTGCGGGCCGAATTCCTCAGCGTCGCCCAGGAACTGAACGTCGACATCGCCTTCCAGGAAGATTCGTTGTTCCGTCGTAACCGTCGCCTGGCGGTGTTCGACATGGACTCGACCCTGATCGAAGCCGAAGTGATCGACGAGTTGGCCAAGGCGGCTGGGGTGGGTGACAAGGTTTCGGAAATCACCGAGCGGGCGATGGCCGGCGAGCTGGATTTTCGCGCCAGCTTCAAGGAGCGCCTGGCCTTGCTCAAAGGTCTGGACGTCAATGTGCTGGACTCCATCGGTGCTTCGTTGCGCCTGACCGAAGGGGCGGAAACCCTGTTCGCCGAACTCAAGCGCCTGGGCTACAAGACCGCGATCCTGTCGGGCGGCTTTACCTACTTCGCCAAGCAACTGCAGGCCAAGTTGGGAATCGACTATGTGTTCGCCAACGAACTGGAAGTGGTCGACGGCAAAGTCACCGGCGTAGCGGTCGAGCCGATTGTCGATGCGCAGCGCAAGGCGGATTTGCTGAGGGAGCTGGCGCACAAGGAAGGCTTGCGCCTGGAGCAGACCATTGCGGTCGGTGACGGTGCCAATGACTTGCCGATGCTGGCGATTGCCGGGTTGGGCGTGGCGTTCCGCGCCAAGCCGCTGGTCAAGCAGTCGGCCAAGCAGGCCATTTCGACGCTGGGTCTGGATGGCGTGCTGTACCTGCTGGGCTTCCGCGATCGCGACGGACAGCTCTGATACATGTAGGAGCTGCCGCAGGCTGCGATCTTTTGATCTTGACTTCTTAAGTTCAAAAGATCGCAGCCTGCGGCAGCTCCTACATTATTTGGATCAGCGTATGGATCAGGCTTTTGGTGAACCCATGCCCTGACCCATCTGCACCGCTGTACCGGCAGTCATTTCCTCGGCCCACTTCACCTGATCCGGTCCGAACAGCACGACGGCGGTCGAACCCAGCTTGAAGCGACCCAGTTCCGCACCTTTTTCCAGGTGGATCGGCGCGCGTGCGGCTTCGTCGTAGCGGAAGGTTTTCAGCTCGCGCTTCGGCGGTGTGACCAGGCCGGCCCAGACGGTTTCAATTGAAGCCACGATCATCGCGCCCACCAGCACCACGGCCATCGGCCCGCGCTCGGTGTCGAAAATGCATGCCACGCGCTCGTTGCGAGCGAACAGTTCCGGAACGTTTTCAGCGGTGGTCTGGTTGACCGAGAACAGACGACCCGGGATGTAGACCATCTCGCGCAGGGTGCCGGCCAGCGGCATGTGTACGCGGTGGTAGTCCTTCGGCGACAGGTAGATGGTCGCGAAGTCACCGCCCATGAACGGCGCAGCATTCGCCGCATCGCCACCCAACAGTTCCAGCACACTGAAGCTGTGGCCCTTGGCCTGGAAAATACGACCGTGCTCGATCGGGCCGAGCTGGCTGATCGCGCCGTCGGCCGGGCTGAGGATCGCGCCCGGAGTCTCGTCCAGCGGGCGGGCGCCGTCTTTCAGTGCGCGGGTGAAGAACGCGTTGAAGTGCTCGTAGGCAGTCAGGTCTTCGACCAGCGCCTGGGACATGTCCACCTGATAGCGCTTGGCGAACCAGGCGGTAAAGGCATTCTTGAACCAGCGCACGCGGCATTCGGCGATGCAGCCGGCCAATCGCGATAGCAAGTTGTGGGGCAGCAGGTACTGGCCGAGGAGAAACAGACGCTTGTTCATTAACAGTCCTTAAAAATCTTGAATTTCTACCGGGGTATCGGGATGGTTGCCCCATTCGCCCCAGGAGCCGGCGTAGCCCTTGACCCGCGGATAACCGAGAGCCTTGGCCACCAGATAGGTGAAGCCAGAACGGTGGTGGGTCTGGCAGTGGGTAATCACTTCTTTGTCTTTGCTGATCCCGAGTTGTTCGAGGATCTGCGGCATGTCGGTGCGGATGCGCAGCTGGCGCGACTGATCCATGCCGGCGGTCCATTCGAAATTGACCGCGCCGGGAATGTGCCCGCCCTTGGCCGCCAGGACCTTCTCGCCGGAATACTCCAGCGGTCCGCGTGCGTCCCAGATCGCCAGGTCGGCGGCGCCGAGGCGGCTTTGCAGGTACTCACGGGTGGCGGTGGGTTCGTCGTGCAAGGTCAGTGAAACCGGACCGCCCACGGCTGGCGGGATCTGGATCGACATGGGCAAGCCTTCCGCCAGCCAGGCCGTCAGGCCGCCGTCGACGTAGTGGTACTTGCAGTGGCCGATGACATCCAGCAGCCAGATGAAGCGCCCGGCCCAACCGCCGCCTTCATCGTCATACACGACATAGACCGCATCGGGATTGTGTCCCAGCTCGCCAAACAGCGTTTCGAGCGCTGCCTGCGGGGGCATCAGCCCCGGGGCGGGTGCCTGCCCCAGTTGCGTGCGTTTCGGATCGACAAAACGCGCGCCGGGAATGTGTCCCTCGGCGTAGCGGGCGGGACTGGTCAAGTCCACCAGAATCAGTTCGCGAGCGTCGAGGCGAGGGAGCAAGTCGCTCGGCTCGATCACCAGCGGCAAGCCAGAGAAGTCAGACATGTGAGGTCTCCAGAGCACAAAAGGGAGGATTGTAGCGCAGCCTTATTGGCCACGGTGGCTAAAGCTGTGCAGGGCTTTCTCGATGCACTGCGCGGTTTTACCGAAGGCCTGTACGGAAATTTCCGAAAACGGCCTGCCGCCCTGATCCGCCACGACGATCATGATCACCCGGCCATTGTTGACCAGCGAGCGCAGCAGCAGGTGTTCGCCGCTGAACTGTGAGCGCAGGCTGTTGGGCAACAGGGCCGAGAATTGCGTGTTGTTGGCCGGCGTCAGGCGGGCCTGGGCCTGTTGCGCGAGCAGGCGTTGCAAGACGTTGCTCTGGCTGACCACGAAGTTCAGCCCGGCTGCTTCCTTCGCCAGGCCGGCCGTCTGGTGCACGCGCAGGTTGGCGTGGGTACGGTCGACCATCAGGATCATCACCCGACGCATGCCGCAGGCCACCAGAGCATCGCGGGCGGCAATGGTCAGGTGCATGGCGTTGGTGAACCGACTCGGCTCGACCAGCAATTCGGCGCATTGCTTGCGCCATTTCGCCAGATCTTCGGCGGTGGGTGCCGCGGCCGCCAGCAAACCTGAGTGGACACGGTTCATGCCCCACGGCCAGATCAGCGATTCGGCGGGGTGCCAGAGATCGGGCATGGCGTGATGGCGTGCGCTGTTGGCGGCTTGCTGGTGCAGTTGTTGTTGCACCTCATCCATCGGCATTTGCAGGTAAAGGCTGGTCAGGTACTGCCAGCGTTCACTGTGCGGGCTGTCCCAGGCGTGTTGTGCCGACAGCGCCAGCCCGTTGGCCAGCAGCACCGTATTGGCCGGTTGATTGAGCCAGCGGCGCAGGGTCGGATCGTCATCGAGGCGGTTCTGCTGGCGCAAAGGGTGCTCGCTGTCACGGGCGATGCGCAAGACTTTCACCAGCTCCCGCTGCTCGGTGAGCAACAGGCGATAGCCCTGTTGCACCCAGATCGGCAAGCGCCAGACTTCCACCAGCGCCTGGCCGATGTCGAGCAAGCGTACGCCAAACAATTGCTTTTCGACTTTACGTGCCGACTCACCTTTATGGATGACCCGCAGCTCCCAGTCCTCGAGCAGTTCCGGATGGGTTAGCGCCAAAGGCCACAGGGGCGAAAGAAACAGCAAGCTGCCCCAGTGGATGTCCTGCCACAGGCGGGCCAGGCGACTGGCAAAAAAACCATTGGCCTGTTGCGTGGCGTGCTGGCTGATCATCTGCAGCTGACGCAAGGCTTTGGGGATTTCGGACTGGGGTTTGGCGGGCAGGCGCGCGAGCAATTCTTCGGTGCGTTTGAGGCCGAGGCGATTGATCGCAACCTCAAGGTTTTCCGCCGGCTCGGTCATGCCGCCGTGGGTGTGCCGGTTGGCTTCGCGAATCACGCTCAAGGCCAGGGCGGGGCTGCCTTGCATGAGGTCGGCGATATCGCGCAGCGAGCTGCGATTGTCGCGGATGGCCTTGCAGACCCGGTCGTGGCTGGCTTGCGGAACCGGCAGGCGTACGCCATCGAGCAGCTTGACCCAGCCTTCGAGCGTCGTCGGTTTTGGTGTTGGAACGTTCGTTTCGTTAACCATGGTGGGAGGCGATCATCGTCAACAATACCTGTGCCCGGAAGGGGTCAAATTAGCTTTTCGCCTGAACTGGCTATAGTCTGGCGCAGTTT
Organism: Pseudomonas sp. PDM32; assembly: GCF_019219225.1. Lineage (NCBI taxonomy): Bacteria > Pseudomonadati > Pseudomonadota > Gammaproteobacteria > Pseudomonadales > Pseudomonadaceae > Pseudomonas > Pseudomonas sp. PDM32. The sequence continues at coordinate 207,398 of NZ_JAHUWE010000007.1, read as the reverse complement.
TGCCGATAAGTAGAAGAAGAGATTTTTTAACTTCCGAATATGACCTTGAACCCGACTCAGTAAGTGCTCTCCTAACCTATGGCTAAAATTATCGGCATCATCGTCGTATTCGCGAGCGTGCTCGGCGGATACGTGCTTTCCCACGGCAAGATTGCCGCACTGATCCAGCCTTTCGAGGTCATGATCATCGGCGGTGCGGCCCTAGGCGCCTTCTTGCAGGCCAACCCCGGCTACATGACGATGCACGTGCTCAAGAAGTCCCTGAGCATGTTCAGTTCGCGTTTCAACCACGCCTTTTACCTTGAAGTGCTGGGCCTGATCTACGAGATCCTCAACAAGAGCCGCCGCGAAGGCATGATGGCCATCGAAGGCGACATCGAAGATGCCGCCGCGAGCCCGATCTTCGCCAAGTACCCGACGGTCCTCAAGGACGAGCGCATGACCGCGTTCATCTGTGATTACCTGCGCATCATGTCCTCCGGCAACATGGCCCCGCACGAGCTGGAAGGCCTGTTCGACATGGAGCTGTTCAGCCTCAAGGAAGACCTGGAACACCCATCCCACGCAGTCAACGGCATCGCCGACGCCATGCCCGGTTTCGGTATCGTCGCGGCGGTACTGGGTATCGTGGTGACCATGGCCTCGCTGGGTGAGGGCGACCAGAAGTCCATCGGCCTGCACGTCGGTGCGGCACTGGTCGGTACCTTCTTCGGTATTCTCGCCGCCTATGGCTTCTTTGGCCCGCTGGCCCACTCCCTGGCCCACGATGCCAAGGAGGAGCTGAACGTCTACGAAGCCATCAAGGCCTCGCTGGTGGCTTCGGCTTCCGGCATGCCGCCATCGCTGGCCGTAGAGTTCGGACGCAAGGTCCTGTACCCGGCGCACCGTCCAAGCTTCGCCGAGCTGGAACAAGCGGTTCGCGGTCGTTAAGTTATGGAAAATAATCAGCCGATAATCATCAAGCGCGTCAAGCGCATCGCCGGCGGGCATCACGGGGGCGCGTGGAAAATCGCCTTCGCCGACTTCGCCACGGCGATGATGGCGTTCTTCCTGGTGTTGTGGCTGCTGTCCACCGCCACGCCGGAACAGAAGATCGCCATCGCCGGTTACTTCAAGGACCCGATCGGCTTTTCCGAAAGCGGCACGCCGTACATCATCGATCTGGGCGGCACGCCGACCCTGGCGCCGGAAAACACCCTCAACCCCGAGGTGAAGTCCCAGCCGCAGCCGGACAAGGTCACCATCGATACCGACCAGGTCGAAGGCATGGCCGAGCAGGTCGAAAAAGAGCGCCTCGAGTTGTTGCTGCAGGAACTGCAGAACAAGGTCGAAGAAAACCCGCAGATGCAGAAGTTCAAGGACCAGATCCTGTTCGAAATCACTCAGGACGGCCTGCGCATCCAGATCATGGACGCGGAAAACCGCCCGATGTTCGACTCGGGCTCGGCTCGCTTGAAACCGTATTTCGAAGACATCCTGCTGGCCATGGCCGACACCATCAAGGCGGTGCCGAACAAGATCAGCATCAGCGGCCACACCGATGCCAAGCCATACACCGGCACCGGTGATTTCGGTAACTGGGAACTCTCGGCCAACCGTGCCAACGCCGCACGGCGTGCGCTGGTGGCGGGCAGCTATCCGGATGCACAGGTGGCGCGCGTGGTCGGTTATGCCTCGTCGGCGTTGTTCGATCGCGAGCATCCGTTCAACCCGGTCAACCGCCGTATCGACATCGTGGTGCTGACCAAGAAAGCCCAGCGTGCGATCGAAGGCTCGCAAGGCGCGGAGCCTGCTCCCGATGCGCCGCAAGGTTCGGCTGCTCCGGAGGCCACACCGGCTACACCGGTCGATCCAAATGCGTTGCCGGTGGACAAGGAACCGCTGCCGGCTCACGAACTGCGCGAGCGTCTGAACCTGTTTGATGATCCGGCACCGAAAACGGGTGAGCCAGCCAAACCGGCTGGAGCGCCCAAGCAGTGACCGACAAAAAAGCCGACAGTGATGTCGGCTTTTTTGTCTCTGTTGCTGCCCACTTAAGAGAAGGAGCGAACAATAAACAACCTGTGGCGAGGGAGCTTGTCGGATCGCCGCACCGTCCCGTTGGACTGCGCAGCAGTCGCATTTTTAGGGCCGCTTCGCGCCCCAGCGGGAGCAAGCTCCCTCGCCACAGATACAGTGTTAGTCCTTTTCCTTTAGTGAACAGCATTACGATAGTCGCGGCTTTTTTATGTGTGCGACACGACCGGAATGAATGCTGCCGATCATTTTCGTGGTGTCACGAAAATGATCGATAGGCCACAAGGCGAGTACCAAAAGCCGCGACATCACGGTTTTTTTGCCTTTACTGCAGTTTCAGAACCCACGAATGATTCGCGTCTTGAGCTCGGCATGAAAGCGATCCGCATTGGACTTGTTCACGCTGCGCACCGACTCGCTGCCGGTCACCGATTCCAGTGACATCGAGCGCTTGAGCGTCGCTTCGTTGCGATAGGCATCGATAAAGAACTCGATGTCCCGGTCGCTGGTCAGCTTCGGCCATTTGTCCAGGTACAGCGGCAGCTCGGTCGGGCCGGTCTTGAACGAGCAGATGCGTCGGTGGGTGATGGTCGCCTCGCCGATTTCGAACGGCACCCACCAGGACAGCGCGGTTTTCTCCGAGACCACCGCCAGCAAGTGCGTGCATTCACTGATATTGCGGGTAATCACCCCGGTGATGTCGTCGGTGGTCTGGGATTCGGCATCCAGCACATCGAGGTAGGTCTTGATGTTGGCCTGGATCAGGCGCGCATTGATCTTGACCGCGTGGGCGCGGTCCATGTGGCGGTAGCTGATAAACACTGGCATCAGAAATGTCCCTTGATCGCGAGTTCGCGGTAATAGGCGCCGAGGGCGGTGAGGCGGCAGCCGGTGGAGTGGATGGCGGCGTAGTACATATGCTCGGCGTCCACCGGTTCGACCAGGCTGTGGCGGTTGCACTTTTGCAACTGGGCGAAGACGTCGCCGTGCTCCGGGTTGAATTCAGGCTCGGTGGGTTCAAAGCTGGGGGCGAGGGGGTACACCGACTCCGCTTCGGCAAACCATTCGGGGAGTTTGCGCAGGATCTCCTTGGGGATCAGTGGCGACACTTCGCGCAGGGAAATGAACTGCGAGACGTTGGTCTTGAACACCGGGCGCTGTTCCCAGGCATCGAGGGCGTTGTCGACAAACGAATAGAGGCTGCCGGGTGTGATCTTGCCCAGGATGTTTGCTGCTCCGCCATGCAGGGCCTGGAGCAATAGTCCGGTGAATACGCCGTGTTGCCCGCCCTCCATCGCCGGCTCTTCCTTTTTGCAGGCGGTCAGAATGGTCATGCCTTCGCCGACCACGCTACCCTCACTGCGCAAGGCGCGCAGTTCGCCGGCCGAGCCGCTCTGGCAGCAATCAAGGATGATCACTTTGTTTTTGATCTTCGTGGCCTTGCCCGCCCAGTTGAGAATGTCGCTGAGGCGTATCCCGTCCTTGGCGCTCTTGTAATCCTGCGGGATCAACATGCCTTCGTCGGTGTCGGTGTCGAAGCTGCCGTGGCCGGCGAAATACAGCAGCGCGACATTGCAGTCCCCGGAAAACAGTTCGCGGATCTGGTCTTCGAGCTTTTCCCGGCTCAGGTAGTCCTCGGCGGAGGTCAGCACGATGTTCTTGAAGTTCGGATCGCCATTGGCGTCGGTCTTCAGCACGGAAGCCATGGCCATGGCGTCATTGCTGCAACCGCTCAGCCGCGAAACGTGGGTGTAGTCGTTGATGCCGATAAACAGTCCCTTGCGCATGGTTACACCGCCGTATGCTGGCGAATGGCGCTGATGATGCTATTGGTGTTCCAGGCACACTCGGCATGTGCCGCCTCACGTACCACCGTGGAAATCCGCTCGGCGCCGAACGGTTTGATCGCAATGATCACCTTGCCCATGCGCTTGGCGATCTCGATTTCCTTGTTGATCCACTTGCTGTAGGTGGAATACATCCCGGCCATGATCAATACCGCCGAACACGGACGGATCTTGTTTTCGATGGCCTCCTCCAGTTGTTTGTCGGTTTTCGCGCCGACAATCGGGTTGTCCGGTGGCACCGAAAAATTCTTGTAGGTGAAACCGGGCTTGGCGTTGAGCAGGCGCACGAGATTGTCGTGGGCGTCGGAGTAGTTCCACGAGTGGCTGATGAACAGATGGTAGGTTTGCATGGGTGTCCCTCGGTGTCGCTGGAGTGCGAAGAGGGTTTGAAACTAGGTGATTACAGGGCGGCTACAAGAGGTCGGCGCGGAAAGAGAAATGCCCTACAAGCGAGCGTGCGCACGTCTTACAGGAAGGTCTGATGTTTAAGCGGGAGAAGATCCAGCCGCCGACCACCCCGTGTAAAGCTGGGCGGTCGGCACGACTGTTTAGTAGCCGTTTTCCGGCAGGCTGGCGATGATCGAGCGGTAGCTGTTCATCCGTTGCTGCTGCACGCGGCCATCTTCAAGGGCCTTGAGCAGGGCGCAACCGGGTTCGCGGTCATGCTTGCAGTCGCGGAAGCGGCAGGTGCCCAGCAGGTCGTTGAACTCGATGAAGCCGGCTTCGACGTCGGCACGGCTGACGTGACCCAGGCCGAATTCGCGGATACCCGGGGAGTCGATCAACTCACCGCCGCCGGGGAAGTGGAACAATCGCGCGGTAGTGGTGGTGTGGGTGCCCTGGCCGGACAGCTCGGACAGCGGGCCGACGCGGGTTTCGACATCCGGCAGCAGGCTGTTGACCAGCGACGACTTGCCGACACCGGACTGGCCGACGAACACGCTGATGCGTCCGTCCAGTTGCGTCTGCAACTGCTCCATACCGTTACCGTGATGCGCCGACACTTCCAGCACCGGGTAACCGAGGGTGCGGTATACGGCGAGCAAGGCATTCAGCGCAGGGGCGTTGTTTTCGTCGATCAAGTCGAATTTGTTCAGCAGCAGCAGCGGCTTGATGCCCGCATGTTCGGCCGCCACCAGGTAGCGGTCGATCAGGTTGGCGTGGGGCTCGGGCAGCGGTGCAAACACGATGACGATCATGTCGACGTTGGCCGCCACCGGCTTGAGCTGACCACGGCTGTCCGGGCGGCACAGCTCGGTGTTGCGCGGCAGTTGCGCCACGATCACGCCGATGCCCTGGTTGCCGGCGCGCCACACCACCTGATCACCGGTCACCAGCGCCGGCAGGTTCGCGCGTAGGTGGCAACGGAACACCTGGCCGGCCAGTTCGCCGTCGCGGGCCTCGACCTCGACCTGCACACCGAAGTGCGCGATCACCAGACCGTGCTGTTCCGGGCCCAGGTCGCCGCCCTCAAGTGCCTCGACAGCCGAGGACTCGCGTTTGGCGGCGCGGGCAGCGCGTTCGCCCTGAATCTTTTCGATGCGCCAGTTTTGGCGGCGATTGAGTTGGCGTTTGGCCATGGGTGTTCCGTATGAAGAATGCAGCGATTAGGTAAAACGGCCGCGAGTTTAGCACGCCCGGCCACCGGCCTAGGCTAAACTGCGCAGCATTGCTTAGGAGCCGAACATGCAAAATCCGCAGAACCTGATCTGGATCGACCTGGAAATGACCGGTCTGAACCCTGATACCGACGTCATCATCGAAATGGCCACCATCGTCACCGATAGTGACCTGAACACCCTGGCCGAAGGCCCGGTGATCGCCATTCACCACAGCGACGAAATCCTCGCCGGCATGGACGAGTGGAACACCCGCCAGCACGGCGGCTCGGGCCTGACCCAGCGCGTGCGCGACAGCCGCATCAGCATGGCCGAAGCCGAAGCCGAAACCATCGCCTTCCTGGAAAAGTGGGTGCCAAAGGGCAAATCGCCGATCTGCGGCAACAGCATCTGCCAGGACCGTCGCTTCCTTTATACCCACATGAAATCCCTGGAAAGCTATTTCCACTACCGCAACCTCGACGTGTCCACGCTCAAAGAGCTGGCGGCGCGCTGGGCACCGGACGTACGCGACAGCTTTAAGAAGGGCAGCACGCACCTGGCCCTGGACGACATCCGCGAATCCATCGCCGAGCTGCAGCATTACCGCAAGCATTTCATCAAGTTCTGACCGGACTCCCCTGTAGGAGCTGCCGCAGGCTGCGATCTTTTGATCTTGATTCTTAAAAGACAGGATCAAAAGATCGCAGCCTGCGGCAGCTCCTACATGGGATTTGTGAAAGTGGGTAGACTGCGCGCCTTTTTGCAAGGATCGCCACCATGTTGCTGATGCTCTACCTGATCGCCATCACCGCCGAAGCCATGACCGGCGCTTTGTCTGCGGGCCGTCGCGGCATGGACTGGTTTGGCGTGGTGCTGATTGCATGCGTCACGGCGTTGGGCGGTGGTTCGGTGCGTGACGTGTTGCTCGGCCACTACCCGCTGACCTGGGTCAAGCACCCGGAATACCTGGTGCTGACCACGGCTGCGGCGATGATTACCGTGTTCACGGCACGCTGGATGCGGCATTTGCGCTCACTGTTTCTGGTGCTCGATGCCATGGGGCTCGTGGCCTTCACCCTGATCGGCTGCATCACCGCCCTGGAAATGGGCCATGGCATGTTGGTCGCGTCGGTCAGTGGTGTGATCACCGGCGTCTTCGGTGGCATCCTGCGGGACATCTTCTGCAACGATATTCCGCTGATCTTCCGGCGTGAGCTGTATGCCAGCGTCTCGTTTGCGGCGGCGTGGTGCTACATGCTCTGTCTGTACCTGAATTTGCCAGGGGAACAGGCGATTCTGATCACCCTGTTCGGCGGTTTCCTGTTGCGCTTGTTGGCGATCCGTTTTCACTGGGAAATGCCAAAATTTGTCTATAACGATGAGTCGTGAGTATTAACGATCAGTGTATACCGAGTGGTAGGTGGTAATTATGTAACGCATTGTGAGTGGCCATATTACATAGGCTGAAGTTTCACTTTGGCTTATAGGCTACTTCCAATGCTTGATGCATGTTCAGAACATTGTGCTGATAACAGTCGTAAACGGTTCATCGAAGAAAAAATCCCTGATTGGCTAACCCGGGCGTCACCCCACAGACGTTTGGCATTGCGACAGTCTCCGATCGCCATTGCTGATTGGTACAGAGCGGCATCAGAGGCGTCCCACACCGCCCTGGCACAAGCCAACAAGGCAGCCTGGCTGTCTCGGGGCAGGCTGGACCGGGTGTTCGCACCGCTTGCCGATATCCGCCAGTTCGCCGCGCCGTTACTTCAGAAAGCTCTGAAAGGTCGATTTGGTGTTGAGCTGGATGTCAGCCAGACATACCTGCGGCTTTATCTGCCCAAAGGTATTCTGGTGGGGTATCAGGTCAAAACCCTGTCTCTGCTCGACGCGGCCTTGCGTAACTTCGAGAAGAAAGAAGCGGCCGCAAACTACTTTGACGACGCCTCTTCCTTTATCAGCCAGCCCGATGCCTTTGGTCACTTCAATTTACTGCCGATTAATCGGCAGATAAGTATCAGCGCCTTCGTTTTGCTGTGTCGCGAACTGGATATCGGCGGCCAGTATTCGAAACGGCTGGAAGCCTTGTTGTTACCGAAGGACGCGGTCGCCAAAGCGGTGCTGGAGTACCGGGTCAAAACCAGTCAGAAAGATGCCTTCCGGGCCGCCGTGTTGCTGGCGCGGATGAAGGGGGATATCGGCGCACAATCCCAGGCCTCGTTATTGAGGTTGCTGGATGGCGTGCACAGTCCGGCCATACACGGTTATCAGTTGCAAATCATGAGCGCCAAGCTGACCGGGATCATGGTGCTGGCCGGCGATCTGGAACGCGCCATCCGGACCGAGCCGATTCTGGTGTACATCCCTGATGATCCACAGCATCCGATCAAGGAATATCCGTCGACGCTGGCATTCAAGGTCACATTGACGGAACAGCTGCGCTCAACGGAGTACCAGCGGTTTTTCGCCCGATTTGTCGCACATGAGCATCGCGGCGCATTTTTTGCCGCCCTCGACCAGTCTCTGAATGTTGTGGCGTGGCATCCCCCGCAACCCGGTGACCCGCAACCTGCCTGGCGTCGTACGCGTGTGGACAATCCCTTGCTGCGATTTGACGTGCACAGGGTTCAGGGCGATCCGTGGCAATGGTTGTACCAGGACTCGATGAACAAAATCGTCAACGACGCACGCATCATCGCGGTGCCTACGGCGGATGAAGACCGCCAGTCGCGCTGGGCGTTTTGGGACAGTGTGCAGCATGTGGCATCCATCGTCCTGCAGGCTGCCACTTTGGTGGCCATGCCATTTGTCCCGTTTTTGGGCGAACTGATGTTGGCCTACACCGCTTACCAACTGCTCGATGATACGTTCACCGGCATCCTCGATTGGACCGAGGGGCAGTTGAACGAGGCGACGGCTCATCTGCTGGCCATCGCGGAAAATATCGCGCAGCTTGGCGCGTTCGTGGTCGGCGGGCAGGTTGTCAGCAAGCTGCTGCAGCGCTCGGCCTTCGTTGAAACCTTGAAAATCGTCGACACCGGGGCAGGTCGGCTGCGCCTGTGGAACCCCGATTTGAGAGTCTATGAGCGCCCGACTCGTTTACCGGTCGACTCGCAGCCTGACGAGCTGGGGCTCCATCAACATCGCGGCACCACTGTGCTGCCTCTGGATGGAAAACACTATGAAGTAGTGGCCGAGGGTGGCGGCGATGGTTATCGCATCCGTCACCCGAACCGCGCGGATGCCTACCAGCCGCGGCTGACCCATAACGGCGTCGGCGCATGGGCGCACGAGGTCGAGCGGCCCATGGAGTGGCAGGCTGCGCAGTTGTTCCGGCGCCTGGGACATTCAGTGGCGCAGTTTTCCGATGTTACGGCCGCACGCATTCTGGCCGTGAGTGGCATCGATGAAGCGGTGTTGCGAGACCTGCACGTCCACTCCCGCCGCCCGCCGGCGTTGCTTGAAGACAGCATCAGGCGATTCGACACCGATCAACAGATCCAGACCTTCATCGCACAATTGAGAAGTCTCGACCCGGCGATCTATACCAAGGCGGATCCGCAGATGCAGGAACAACTGCTCCTGGCCCGGGGCGTTCTGTTGCCGGAGCGAGTGCCAGGCAGTGGCGACCCGTTGCGCGGTGTGGTTGAAGCGCTGGATGATCAGTCGCTGAAAAAACTTTTGGGCGACAACGCGGCATTTGGCGATTCTTTGCCAGAATTCGACATTCGGGTCGCGCGGCTGCGGGCCAGAATGGCCAGCTGGGCAGAGGAAAGCCGAAGTGCTCTGTTCGAGGGGCGTGAAGCAAGGTTCGAACACAGTAATGATGAGGAAGTGCTGCGACTACGACGTGTCTTCCCCGATCTGCCAAAAACCATCGCTGAAGAGTTGTGGCGTAACGCCGGCACCCCCGAGCGCCTGCGCCTGCGCAACCAACTCGGCATCAGCCGGCAAATGGCCGAAGAGACATTGTTTTATTTGCGTGAGGTTCGCCTCAGCAGAGCTTGCGAGGGGCTTTATCTGGAGGCTGTAACCGGGCCGGATACCGACCGGTTGGCATTGCATCAACTTCAGACCTTGAGCGGATGGTCACCGCAGGTGCGTATTGAAGTGCGCGCCGGTCAATTCGATGGCGCGTTGATCGACAGCATCGGTCCTGCCGAGGCCGCCATCCGCAAAGTCCTGGTCAGGGACAAAGGTCGATACCAGGCTTTCGACAGCTCCGGGCTACAGCTGCACGGGTTAGATGATTTGTGCGGCGCTGTTCAGCATGCATTGCCGGATGCACAGCGTCTGGCGTTGGGGTTGCCGCATGCAAGTCAGGACGGTGAACTCATGCAAGCGGTCCGGCGGCAACCGTTGCTGGCTCGCGCCGAACTCCGGGCTTTGTTCGGGCAGCCACCGCTGGAGCCAGGCCTGCGTTCACCGATGGGGCTTGCGGTAGGGCGTTCGGGTTACCTATTGGGTGGTGGCGATGTCGTACCCGAGTCGTCAGGGTCAACGGTGCAGCGTCTGCAAAGGCTTTATCCGACGCTGTCTGAAGAGCAAATCGATACATTCAGACGCGAGTTGCCAGGTGCCGATCCGTTGCTGGCGGTGGCCCGTCTGGAAAACCAATACCTGACGCTGGTCAACGATCTCGGAGCCTGGACGGCCGATGTGCCCTTGGTGCATCCGCTGGATGGTTCGACGCTGAGCGCTGAAGAAATGGTCGTGCAACGGCAACGACGGGCAGCCTTTTCCGAGGAAATCCAGGCCAGTTGGCGTCGTCAACTGACGCAGCAAAACCGCTTCGATACGCACCGCTTTTTTTCCAAGATCGACATCCTTGGCGACCTTCCCCGATTGTCGGCGGACTTCAGCCACATCTCCGAATTTCTGTTGATCAACAGCAGCGGCCATCTGCAGGCGGGCAAATTTCTCGAAAGCTTTCCCGGGCTGCAATTCCTCACCATGCGCGGCATTCGGCTGGATGCATTTCCCGTAAAAACCTTTCAGATGCGCAGGCTGACCGTGCTGAGCCTGGACAGTTGCAACCTTCGCCTGAGCGAAGCAACGGCGGAAGGGCTGGCGCATATGGAGGGTCTCGAAGAGCTGGATTTGCGCAACAATCCCCTCGAGGTTGCGCCGTACGTTGGCCATATGAAAAACCTGGAAGAGCTGCGGTTGAGTCGGACTGATTTGCAGGAGGTGCCCGCAGGCTTGTTCGATCTGGAAAAGTTGCGTTATGCCGACCTGTCTGGCAACCGAATCGTGAAACTGCCAAATGAGTTGTTTGAAGTTGATGATGTGCGCAAAGTTACATACAACTTTCGCGACAATCCCTTGAATGAATTGAGTCGCGAAAATATTGCCGCTTATGATGAGAATTCAAGCCTTGATAGACATGTGTTGATTCAGTTTGACGATGGACTTGATCTGTCGAGTGACAGTGAGTCGGGTAGTGAAACTGAGTCGGACGATAGCGGGGTCGGTAGTTCGAGTGAAGCTTCCGATGATGAATTCTTTGTTGGGTAATTTATCAATGTGAGCCTAGGTCGAAATAATCGGTAAGGCGTTTGCCATTAATGTCGAAGTGAAGAAACTGTTCTCGCCGGACTGGGTGCTTGAGGAGTCAAAGACTTTTTGTTATTTGGTCTGCAGGTTGCGGTGAAGTGTCAGGCGCGACTGTAGATGATCGATTATTGTCAATAACAAGGAAGTCTTATGAGCGCTATACAAGCAATGCCCATTCAAGGCGGGATCAGCCTTTCACAACTGGATGTGCGTTTTGAGGTTCCCGGTATCGAGTCCAAACGCGTGTTTGCCAATGGCCGAATGCAAGTTCGAGTCTGGGTGTTCGTCGAAGCAGTTGATGAAAGTGGTGCGCCGGTACCACTGGCGTATTTCCCGGATTTGATTTCGACACGGCTTATTCGCTACCACGATGCCGAGCCGTTGGCCCGTGATGCGTACAACGGCCACCCGCTGCCAGGCTGGAACTCGAGCTTTATCGAAAACCGGTATACCCACGAAATGCCCGGATTCGTTCAATCTCCCGGCGGTGGCGGCAGTGCCGGGACACCGATGGAGTTCTGGGTTTCTTCCTCGGTAGAGGGTCAACTGCAGATTGCCGCTGAGGTGACGATACAGGGGCAGGTTTACAGAAGTAACAAGACCATCAATCCGAATGGTTCCCGTATCAACAGGAGTGTCGTGATTACTGCCGATCGGAGCCCGGCTTATAGTCACGATCAATTTACCTGGAAATCACAAAAGCTCCTCGGCTCTTTCAAGGGTTACAACTTTTTCAAATATGACTTGGGACTTTATCCCGGTGGTCGTCAAGTCAGATTGCTTGAGTGGAAAACCAGTCAATATGGAGAGTCTGGAATCCGCCCGGTGAAGTTCTGCTATACCGGTTTGATTCTGTCACACCCTGTGCCAAGGTCTTTTACCGGAGTGATGGCATCCGTAGGGGTAAAGACAGTTGATTTGATCGGCCAGCATTTACCAGTCGATTGCGCTGATGGCGAACTTGTCGCTTTCAAGGGTGTGCCACCTGTATATAAATACTCGCCTGAAGAAGTCAGGCTGGAACCTTTCAAGTTTATCGTGCTGGATGAATTCGGAAACACTCATCAGCTGATGCTGGTGATCGATATAGAAAGTAGCGAATTTCTGTTGCGCAGGGGCTGAAGTGGTCTTCGCAAAAGTCGTTGTTCAGGCTTTTAAAAATACTACGCCATGACATTTGAAAGGACTTCAGATGAAGATCAAACAGGCAAGCATTCAATCCAATGCATTCAATTTCAGTGAGTTCCTGGCGGGTGGCATCGATCCCCGTACGGGGCTTTACACCTGTTCGCTGACGCTGGGCGAGGTGACCTGCGGCGTGTTGACCGGCCCGACGTTGCCCATCAGGTTGTTTTTCAGCCCGCTCAATGGCGGCGACAGCGGTTTTGGCAAGGGTTGGTCGATGCCCCTGACACATTACGATGTGGTCAGCGGTGTACTCACCTTGTCGGGCGGGGAGAGTTACAAAGCACGCCAGACGTCTACACAACTGGTGTTTGCCGAACTGAAGCTGGAAACGCTCAAAGTGCTGTGTCCCGGCCCCGGGCGTTTTGACGTCGTGCACAAAAGCGGGTTGCGTGAGGAGCTGCAGGTTTATGGCGCCAGCGGCATGGCGGTGCCGATCAGAATTGTTGCTGCCAACGGTGCAGCGATCATGCTCGATTACATTTCCATCAACGGCGAGCCGGTCCTGTCACAGGTGCGCGATGACCGACGAACATTGCTGGCAGTTACCCGGACGCCTGGCCAGGTATCACTGACCGAATATCCCGACACCGAATGTGCGGTGACGTTTGCGCTCAAACTGGTCAACGATGAGGTGACGTCCATCAGGTTGCCGGAAGAAGGCACCTGGTCCCTGACTTATGAGCCTAAAGGTGCGCTGACCTGCCTGACGAAAGTCGAATCGCCTTTGGGAGCGCGTGAGCTGATCGGGTACGAGGAAGCAGGCCACCAGCTTCCGCCCGATGCGCCGTTCAGGTCCATTCCCCATGTGATCTCTCACACGCTGTACCCGGGGCAGCAGCAACCTTCCATCACCACAAACTATGAGTTTTCGCAGACCAATTTTCTGGGCTTCGATGACGACGATATTCGCTGGTCTCGGGACGGGGACACGCTTTACCAGAGCTCGTCGGACTATCAGTACTCTTCCATGGAAACACTGATGGACGGCGCCAAAGTGCACCGTCGCACCCAGCGCACCTACAACAAATATCATTTGCTGGTTTCGCAAGTGACGACCTGCAATCAGGCGTTGACCGCCCAGACGATCAAGTATCACGTCGAGCCGGACAAGTCGTTTGACCAGCAGCCGGCGCAGTTTCGCATGCCCAGAGTGCAGACGCTGCTCCATGAAAATCGCAAGACCAGAACCAAGTGCGAGGAAGTGACCGAAACCGATTTCGATGCCTCGGGCAATCTGCTCAGACACGTCGCACCGAACGGCGTGGTGACCCTTGCGCAGTTTTATCCGGCGAACGGCGACGAAGGTTGTCCCGCCGACCCGTTGGGTTTCATACGCTTCGAAAAGCACCGAACCGTGTTGCCGGCGCCAGGCTTCGCCAGCGCCGCGACCACCGAGTTCCGTTATCGCTATCAATTGCTTGGCGAGCCTCAAGCGGCCGGCTCCCACGTTGTCCTCGTTCAGGAGACGTTTTATGAGCGATCAGATGAAAACGACACCCTGCGCTCGCAGACCGATCTGACCTATGTCGATCTGCCGACGGACACCCAGCGTCACGGTCTGCTGCAAAAACAGACTGTCACCTACAATGGCCAGGCGTCCGCAACCGAATTTCATTACACCCTGGATACCTCGACGCTGGACCTGCAAACCCTGCAGATCGGCTTCGATGGCGCCCGCAGAACATCGAGCCTGAGGTTTTCGGCAACCAACGGTTTGAAGTTGTCGGAGCAGAACGAGGATGAAGGGCAGATCGTTTTTACTTACGACCGCCTCGGCAGGGTGCTGAGCGAGACCATCGCCCCCGGCAGCGATGTTGCGGCGACACGCCTGACCCGATATCTACCGGCCAATGGGCCAGGCTCGTCCGCGAAATCCATCATCACGGACCCTAACGGCGTACAGCAAAGAATCAGCTACGACGGCATCGGTCGGGTAATCGAAATCGAAGAGCAAGACGCTGATCAATCGAGCCCCGGCGAATTTCGCCAGGTATATGCCGCGAGTCATGACCGGCTGGGCCAACTGACTGGCGAAGTGCACACCGATTGGTGGCCTGGACAGACACGGGCGCTGCACACCCGGTTTGTTTTTGATGATTGGGGCGAAGTCAAAACCACGATTCGCCCCGATGGTCGCCGGGAGCATCGCGATGCCGATCCCGTCAGCCGCCAGGAAACGACCTGGCAAGAAGGCATGGGCAAATCGGTGACCCTCTTCAATGATTTCGGCAAGCCGGTGAGCATCGAACTGTTGGATACCGGCGAGCAAAGTCTTGGCAAGCAGTTGTTTGAATACGATGGACTGGGTCGTAGCGTGGGCCAGACCGATCCGCTCGGGAACCGGACTACGTTCGAATACGATGTTTTCGATCGCCTGACGCGCAGCGTCCTGCCTGATGGTCATGCGGTGCAGACCGACTACGCGGCCCATAGCCGGGAGCCCTTGCCCGTTGCGGTGACAATGGCCGGGCGCACCGTGGGCCAGCAGCGCTTCGACGGGCTCGGACGCTTGGTCCAGAGCAGCTGCGGCGGCCGCACGAGCAGTGCCGGATATATCGCTGGCAGCAGTCAGCCAGCCTGGAAGCAGAGGCCCGATGGCGAGCGGATCGAATTCCGTTACGAACCCGGCCTGGGGGGGCGGATGACGCAACGACAGGCCACCGGATTGCTCGCCCGTTATGACTATCATCCCCGACTGGGTGAGTTGGCGAGGTGCGTCGAACAGGAGTGCGAGACCCGGTTCGAGTATTACCCCTCGGGGCGTCTCAAGCGTGAAACGTCGACGGTCGCGGCCAGCCAGCAGAGCAGTTCGTACACCTATACCCTGGGCGGTCGCCCGCTCAGTTGCATCGATGTACTGGGTGACGAACACAAGACCGATTATGACGATGCGGGACGTCCACGCTCATTCGAGCAGCGGGCGCTGAAGGCATCTTTTGCCTATAACGAGCTGGGCCAGTTGAGCGTCATTGATACGCGAGCAGCGGTTGGCGAGGGTTCACTGGTGACTCACCTGGCCTACGACGATCTGGGGCGTGAAGTCTCGCGTACATTCCAGATCGGCGATGAAACCCCGCGCGTTCTGACATCGAGCTATACCCTGGCCGGCAAACTGGCGCAGAAGACTCTGAAGCAGGGCGACGAGGACTTGCGCGATGAGGCGTTCACCTATGACGCGCGTGGCCGGCTCAGCCACTATTCATGCAGTGGCTCCCGGCGACCACGCGATGCCCGGGGCCATGAGATCATCGCCCAGCGCTACACCTTCGATGCGTTCGATAACATCATCAGCCTGGAGACCGAGTTTCCCGGCGGTAGTAACCTGGCATCGTTCGACTACAGCGCCGAGGATCCCACCCAACTGATTGGCATCCGCAACAGTCATCCGGATTACCCGGCGCCGGTGACCCTGCACTACGACGCCAACGGCCATCTGATCCAGGACGAACTGGCGCGTCGCCTCGAATACGATGCGCTCGGGCGCTTGACCGCTGTGGCCAGCGCCGTCGGCGATGTGCTGCGCAGCTACCACTACGATGCCCGGGACCGCCTGGTCGGGTTGTCGCAGCCAGCGGGGCCGATGATCAAGCGGTTCTACCGCGACGGGCAAGTAATCAACGATATTGGCGGACCTGACGCCAGCACCCTGTTACGCCCGACCGGTGTTTTGCTCGGCGAGAGTCGGCAGGGTAGCCATCCCGGTGTGATGCTGTTCGGCGTGGATCAGCAACAGAGCGTCCTGTCCGAGAGGCAGGGCACGCAGAGTCGCCATCATGCCTACAGCCCTTATGGTCATCGTCCGGCGGAAGGCGGGTTGTTTTCTCTCCTGGGGTTCAATGGCGAACCACTCGATCCGCTGACCGGTCTGTATCTGCTGGGCAATGGCTATCGCGCCTACAGTCCGGCGCTGATGCGTTTTCTCAGTCCGGACAGCCTGAGTCCGTTCGGCGCCGGTGGCTTGAATCCCTATGCGTATTGCGCAGGCGACCCGATCAATCGGATGGATCCGACCGGGCACGTCTGGGAGGCGGTGCTGGGAATCACCCTGGCGGTCGCCGGCCTGGCGCTCAGCGTCGTCACTGCGGGCGCCGCAACACCGCTGACATTGATGTGTATGGCACTCGCCGCTACGTCTACGTCGTTGGCGATTGCCGGCATTGTCGTGGACGAACTTGCCCCTGAATCGGGCGTCGGCGAAGTGCTCGGCTGGGCCAGTCTGGCCACCGGCGGGATGTCTGCGGTGGGTGGTCTGGGCGCGTTGGGCAAAGGCGCGATCAAGACCGGCAACAAAATCGCCGGTGCCTTCAAGCCGGGTTTGAGCGGCGATCCTAAAACGGCGGCCAAGGCGATGGCGAGCGGCATGAAAAAAGGCAAGGCAAAGAAACCGCCACCGATGCTCAAAGGCAAAGGGGCGAAAAAAAATGCCCGGGCCGCTCTGGCAGCTGACGGTGAGACAAGCGCTCCAGCGAAATGGACCCGCACCGGGGCTGGCGACGAGTCAATACCGGCCGAAATGAAGCCATCCCAGCTGGGCGAATGGACGATATTCCGGGATGGTCTCGACCAAGGACTTCATCCGAAGGCAGCGAGCACATTCATGAGCAATCCGGATTTTGAAAAGTATGGTGGCACCAGCAACCAATGGTCAGTGCGCCTGGGTGGAAAGGATCGGGTCACATTTTCCATTCATGAAAGCAGTCATGAGGTGAAGATCCTGCAAATCGGTGGTCACTCCTGACCGGATAGCCGTTTGGCATGCTGGCGCAACGCCCACTCGACATGCTCCCTGACCATCTCCGACGGATAATCCCGCCGCGCCTTCAGCGCTTCCAGCACCGGAATCGTTGAAGGCGCATTTCCCAAACCCACCGCCAGGTTGCGCAGCCAGCTCTGATAGCCCGCCCGACGCAGTGGCGAGCCTTCGGTGCTGCTCAGGAATTTCTCCTCATCCCACATGAACAGTTCCGCCAGTTCGGCGTTGTCCAGGTTGTGCCGCGGCTTGAAATCGCCTTCACCGGACGGGCGGGCGAAGCGGTTCCAGGGGCAGACAATCTGGCAATCATCGCAACCGAACACCCGATTGCCGATCAGCGGCCGCAGGTCTTGCGGGATCGCGCCTTTGAGTTCGATGGTCAGGTAGGAAATGCAGCGCCGGGCATCCAGCACATAAGGGCCGACGAAAGCATTGGTTGGGCAGATGTCGAGGCAGGCCCTGCACCGACCGCAGTGTTCGGTGGCGTGGGGCGGGTCTACCGGCAGCGGCAAGTCAACGAACAGCTCGGCGAGGAAGAAATAACTGCCTGCCTTGCGATTCAACACCAGGGTGTTTTTGCCAATCCAGCCCAGGCCGGCCTGTTCGGCGATGGCTTTTTCCAGCACCGGTGCACTGTCGACAAAGGCACGGAACCCAAACGGGCCGATTTCTGCCTGAATCTTGTCCGCCAGTTGTTGCACGCGCTTGCGGATCAATTTGTGGTAATCGCGACCCAGGGCATAACGCGAGACGTAGGCTTTTTCCGGTTGGGCGAGCATTTTCGCCATGTGGGTGTCGCCCGCCAGGTAGTCCATGCGCAGCGAAACCACGCGCAAAGTGCCGGGCACCAGTTCCTCCGGGTGTGAGCGTTTGCTGCCATGGGCGCCCATGTAGTCCATCTCGCCGTGGTAGCCGGCGGCGAGCCAGCGCTCCAGGTGTTGCTCGTGCTCGCCCAGGTCGAGCCCGCTGATGCCGACTTGTTGAAAGCCCAGCTCGCGGCCCCAGTCCTTGATGGATTGGGCGAGGGCAGGCAGGTCTGTGGTAATAGCAG
Source organism: Pseudomonas sp. PDM32 (assembly GCF_019219225.1). Classification (NCBI taxonomy): domain Bacteria; kingdom Pseudomonadati; phylum Pseudomonadota; class Gammaproteobacteria; order Pseudomonadales; family Pseudomonadaceae; genus Pseudomonas; species Pseudomonas sp. PDM32. The sequence goes on along the minus strand of NZ_JAHUWE010000007.1, from coordinate 189,386 downwards.
GCATGAGGCGAGAGAAACCGGAGCTGAGGTGCGTATAATTCTGCCAGACATCGGAGCCCGAAGACGCATGCCGCACACTAAAGATGAATTACCCGACGCGCTGTACAGTGCCGCCCAGGTGCGAGCACTCGACGCGAGCCTGATCGCCGCCGGCACACCGGGCTTCGAATTGATGCAGCGCGCGGCGCGGGCGACGTGGCGGGCGCTGGTGCGGCAATGGCCGACAGCGAACGAACTGACGGTACTCACCGGCCATGGCAACAACGCCGGGGACGGGTATCTGGTGGCCGTGTTGGCCCAGCGTGCAGGATGGTCCGTCCGGGTGTTGGCGGTGGCAGATCCGCAGCGCCTGAAGGGGGACGCGGCTTTGGCCCATGCCGAGGCGGTGTCTGAAAACGTGCTCATCGAGCCCTGGACGGCACAATCCGGATTGCGCGGCATCGTCCTGGATGCTTTGCTCGGCACCGGCCTGAGTGGCGAGGTGCGTGAGCCTTATGTCGGTGCGATCACCGCGATCAATGTGAGCGGGCTGCCGGTCGCGGCAGTGGATATTCCTTCAGGACTGTGCGCCGATACCGGGCGCATCCTCGGCCTGGCGGTGCGGGCCGACCTGACAGTGACCTTCATCGGCTTGAAATTGGGGTTATTCACCGGCGAGGCGGCGGATGTGGTCGGCGAACTGCTGTTCAACGACTTGCACGCAGACCCCCGGTTGATAGAAGGCGCTGCTTTCACCGCCCGTCGCCTGACTGCGGCTAACCTGCCGCGTCCAGCGGCGCGGGCACCGGCTTCCCACAAAGGCAGATTTGGCCATGTGTTGCTGATCGGTGGCGACCGCGGGTTGGGTGGTGCGATTCTGCTGAGCGCGCAAAGTGCGCTGCGCAGCGGGGCGGGTATGGTGTCGGTGGCGACCCGCAGCGAACATGTCGCGGCCGCGCTGGCGCGGATCCCCGAGGCGATGGTGCTGGGCACTTCCTCGGCCAATCAGCTGATGGATTTGCTGCAAAAGGTTTCCGTGTTGGTGGTCGGTCCAGGGCTGGGGCAGGCGGGGTGGGGGCGCAGCTTGTTGTCGGCCGCCGCTAACGCACCGTTGCCGCAAGTCTGGGACGCCGATGCGCTGAACCTGCTGGCCGAGGAGCGTGTGAGTTTGCCCAGGGATTGCGTGATCACTCCGCATCCGGGCGAAGCGGCGCGTTTGCTCGGAATGAGTACGGCGCAGGTTCAAGCCGACCGACCGGCAGCGGCCCATGCATTGAGCAAGAGATATTCGGCGGTCGTGGTGCTCAAGGGGGCCGGGAGCCTGATCGCCAGTCCCGACGGACGGCTGGCCGTCTGTCATCAGGGCCACCCGGCGATGGCTACTGCCGGTCTGGGTGATGTACTGGCCGGTTTGCTCGGCGCATTGCTGGCCCAGGGCATGGAACCCTTCGACGCGGCCTGCCTGGCAGTCTGGCTCCACGCCAATGCCGGCGAGCAACAAGGAAAATTGGGCCGTGGGCTGGCGGCCAGTGATCTGATTCCAGTCATTCGTCAGTTGTTGGAGGAGCAAGCACCGTGTCTGAAGTAACCCTGTACCTGGCCGATGAGCAGGCCATGAGCGACTTTGGCGCACGCATTGCCCGAATCACCCAAGGCCATGGCCTGATCTTCCTCGAGGGTAACCTGGGGATGGGCAAAACCACGTTGTCCCGAGGCATCATCCGCGGCCTGGGGCATGTAGGGGCCGTAAAAAGTCCGACCTTCACCCTGGTTGAGCCCTACGAGATTGGCGACATTCGCGCCTTCCATTTCGATTTGTACCGACTGGTCGATCCGGAAGAGCTGGAGTTCCTCGGTATCCGCGACTATTTCGAAGACGATGCCCTGTGTCTGATCGAGTGGCCCGACAAAGGTGCACGCTTTTTGCCAAAGCCGGACCTGACCATTACCATTAGCCCGCAAGACAGCGGGCGTTCGCTGAAAATTTTATCCCAGGGCTCGCGTGGCGAGGCCTGGTGTGCCGCTTTGGCATTGGAATCCAAATAAATGATGGGGTTAGGTATGCGCTTTCGCGCGTTGGTTGCTGCCGTAGGGGTGTTGTTTCTGGCGGTGACCGTCGACGCTGTGGCCGATACGAAGGTCAACAGTGTTCGTCTGTGGCGGGCACCGGACAACACACGTCTGGTGTTTGACCTGACCGGCCCGGTGCAACACAGCGTCTTTACCCTGACCGCGCCGGATCGCCTGGTTATCGACATCAATGGTGCGACCCTCGGTGCGCCACTCAACGTCAACACATCGAACACCCCGATTACCGCCATGCGCTCGGCTCAACGCACGCCGACCGACCTGCGGGTGGTCATCGACCTGAAAAAGGCGGTGACGCCGAAAAGCTTCTCCCTGGCGCCGAACGCCCAGTACGGCAACCGGTTGGTGGTCGATCTGTTCGATAACGCCGCGGATGCCGCGCCTCCTCCAGCGCCGACACCGTCGGTTGCCACGATGCCCGCCGTGCCGGTCACGCCGACGGAACCTGCTATCAAATTGCCGCCAGCCCCGGCTGGCAAACGCGACATCGTAGTGGTGATCGACGCCGGTCACGGTGGCGAAGATCCGGGGGCTTCCGGCTCCCGAGGCCAGCGCGAGAAGGACGTGGTGCTGCAGATTGCTCGCGAAACGCAACGGCAGGTCAACGGCATGAAAGGTTTCCGCGCCGAACTGACCCGTACCGGCGACTACTTCATTCCGTTGCGCGGCCGTACCGAAATCGCCCGCAAGAAAGGCGCCGACCTGTTCGTCTCGATCCACGCCGACGCCGCGCCTTCTGCCGCCGCTTTCGGTGCTTCGGTATTTGCCCTGTCCGATCGCGGCGCGACTTCCGAGACCGCCCGCTGGCTGGCCGACAGCGAAAACCGTTCCGACCTGATCGGTGGTGCCGGCAACGTCAGCCTCGATGACAAGGACCGCATGCTCGCCGGCGTGCTGCTCGACCTGTCGATGACGGCATCCCTGACCTCCAGCCTGAACGTTGGCCAGAAAGTCTTGAGCAACATCGGCCGGGTGACACCGCTGCACAAGCAACGGGTTGAGCAGGCCGGGTTCATGGTGCTGAAGTCGCCGGATATTCCGTCGATCCTGGTGGAAACCGGGTTCATCTCCAACGCCAACGAAGCCTCGAAGCTTGCCGCGTCGAGCCACCAGCAGGCACTGGCGCGTTCGATCAGCAGCGGCGTGCGCCAGTTCTTCCAGCAGAACCCGCCGCCGGGCACTTACATTGCCTGGCTGCGCGACTCCGGCAAGATCGTGCAGGGGCCGCGTGACCACCGCGTCAACCCGGGCGAGACCCTGGCGATGATCGCCGTGCGCTATCAGGTGTCGCCCGCGACCCTGCGCAGTGCCAACAACCTGTCGAGCGATGAGCTCAAGATCGGTCAGCACCTGACCATTCCGGGCACTGAACTGGCGGCCAAAGAATGAATCAGGTCGTGAACAGCGGCGCTCGCATCGAACTGCTCAGCCCACGACTGGCGAACCAGATTGCCGCCGGTGAGGTGGTTGAGCGCCCGGCTTCGGTGATCAAGGAGCTGCTGGAAAACAGCCTCGACTCCGGTGCCAGGCGAATCGACGTCGATGTGGAGCAGGGCGGCGTCAAATTGCTGCGGGTGCGCGATGACGGCAGCGGCATTTCCGCCGATGACCTGCCGCTGGCGCTGGCCCGCCACGCCACCAGCAAGATCCGCAACCTGGAAGACCTCGAACAGGTCATGAGCCTGGGCTTTCGCGGTGAGGCCCTGGCATCGATCAGCTCCGTCGCGCGCCTGACCCTGACCTCCCGCACCCGCGACGCCGATCAGGCCTGGCAGGTCGAGACCGAAGGCCGTGACATGGCGCCGCGCGTGCAGCCTGCGGCGCATCCGGTGGGCACCTCGGTTGAAGTGCGCGACCTGTTTTTCAACACGCCGGCACGACGCAAGTTTCTCAAGACCGAAAAAACCGAATTCGATCACCTGCAGGAAGTGATCCGGCGTCTGGCCCTGGCGCGCTTCGATGTGGCGTTCCATCTGCGCCACAACGGCAAGACCATCCTCAGCCTGCACGAGGCCCATGACGATGCGGCCCGTGCCCGGCGCGTGGCGGCGATTTGCGGGCCGGGCTTCCTGGAACAGGCCCTGCCGATCGAAATTGAGCGCAACGGCCTGCATCTATGGGGCTGGGTCGGCCTGCCGACCTTCAACCGCAGCCAGGCCGACTTGCAGTATTTCTTCGTCAATGGCCGTGCCGTGCGCGACAAGCTGGTGGCCCACGCGGTACGCCAGGCCTATCGCGACGTGCTGTTCAACGGTCGGCACCCGACCTTCGTACTGTTTTTCGAAGTCGATCCGACCGGTGTCGACGTCAACGTGCACCCGACCAAACACGAAGTGCGCTTCCGCGAAGGACGCATGGTCCATGATTTCCTCTACGGCACCTTGCACCGCGCCTTGGGCGATGTGCGACCGGACGATCATCTGGCGGCACCGGTTGCCACGGCCATCGTCCGGCCTACTGGCCTCGAAGCCGGTGAATTCGGACCCCAGGGCGAAATGCGCCTGGCCGCCAATGCGCTGCTGGAACAGCCTCAGGCCCAACCGTCGTTCAATGCGCCGGCAGGTTCGGGTGCTGGCGCGGGTTATCAGTATCAATACACGCCGCGCCCGCAGTCCGGTGTTCCTGTCGCCGAAGCGCAGGCCGCCTACCGCGAGTTTTTTGCGCCGCTGCCCGAGGCCAATGCCGTCGCGCTGCCGGCCGGGCAGGACGACATCCCGCCGCTGGGTTATGCGCTGGCACAACTCAAGGGCATCTACATCCTTTCGGAAAACGCCCAGGGCCTGGTGCTGGTGGACATGCACGCCGCCCATGAGCGGATCATGTATGAGCGCCTGAAGGTGGCGATGGCCAGCGAGGGCCTGAGTGGTCAACCGTTGCTGGTGCCGGAGTCTCTGGCCGTCAGCCAGCGTGAAGCCGATTGCGCCGAGGAACATGTCGCCTGGTTCCAGCGCCTGGGCTTTGAGTTGCAGCGCCTGGGCCCGGAAACCCTGGCCATCCGACAGATCCCGGCCCTGCTCAAGCAGGCCGAAGCCAACCGGCTGGTGGCGGACGTGCTGGCTGACCTGATGGAATTCGGCACCAGCGACCGCATTCAGGCGCACCTGAACGAATTGCTCGGGACCATGGCCTGCCACGGCGCGGTTCGGGCGAACCGGCGTCTGGCCCTGCCGGAAATGAATGCCCTGCTGCGTGACATGGAAAACACCGAGCGCAGCGGTCAATGCAACCATGGCCGACCGACCTGGACCCAACTGGGCCTGGACGATCTGGACAAACTGTTCTTGCGCGGTCGTTGATGAGCCAGCTCCCACCTGCGATTTTCCTGATGGGCCCGACCGCCGCCGGCAAGACCGACCTGGCCATCGAACTCACCAAAGTCCTGCCTTGCGAGTTGATCAGCGTCGATTCGGCGCTGGTCTACCGTGGCATGGACATCGGCACCGCCAAGCCTTCCAAAGAGCTGCTGGCGCAATATCCGCACCGTCTGATCGATATTCTCGACCCGGCCGAGAGCTATTCGGCCGCGGATTTCCGCCGTGATGCCCTGCAAGCCATGGCCGAGATCACCGCGCGCGGAAAAATTCCGCTGCTGGTAGGCGGCACGATGCTCTATTACAAGGCTTTGGTTGAAGGTCTGGCGGAAATGCCGGCCGCCGACCCGCAAGTGCGTGCACAGATCGAAGAAGAGGCTGCACGCCTTGGCTGGCAAGCCCTGCACGACCAGTTGGCAGTGATCGACCCGGTTTCTGCCGCGCGTATTCATCCGAACGATCCGCAGCGTCTGAGTCGAGCGCTGGAAGTTTATCGGGTAAGCGGTCAGAGCATGACTGCGCTACGCTTGCAACAATCTGTGCAAAGTACCGAAGCAGCCGCTTCGGGACAGCAACAATTGCCCTATACTGTCGCGAACTTGGCTATTGCCCCGGCAAATCGCCAGGTACTGCACGAGCGAATTAAACAAAGATTCACTTTAATGTTGGAACAGGGATTCATTGACGAGGTCGTAGCCCTGCGTAATAGAGGTGACCTGCATGCCGGGATGCCGTCTATACGTGCAGTAGGCTATCGCCAAGTCTGGGACTACCTGGATGGCAAGCTGACGTCAGCCGAGATGCAGGAGCGTGGAATCATTGCCACGCGCCAATTGGCGAAACGCCAGTTCACCTGGCTGCGCAGTTGGACTGACCTGCATTGGCTGGACAGTCTGGATTGCGACAATCTGCCGCGCGCCTTGAAATACCTTGGGACCATCTCCATATTGAGCTGAGTCCTTGCAATTGCCGTCTATCCTTGGGGGTGTGGCGGCTAAAGCCATCTGTTTACCTATTTTTTATATTGAATCCTTAAAGGAGTGCGGCACATGTCAAAAGGGCATTCGCTACAAGACCCTTACTTGAATACTTTACGTAAAGAGAAAGTTGGGGTGTCCATCTACCTGGTCAACGGCATCAAACTGCAAGGAACGATCGAGTCGTTCGACCAGTTCGTCATCCTGCTGAAAAACACCGTAAGCCAGATGGTCTACAAGCACGCTATCTCTACAGTGGTACCGGTTCGTCCAATTCGTCTGCCTAGCGCAACCGAATCCGATGCAGGTGACGCTGAGCCAGGTAACGCCTGATAGGAGTCTCCTTTGTTCTTTGAGCGCCACGGTGGTGGTGAGCGAGTGATCCTCGTTCACTTGGATGGACAGGACCCTGAGGCGCGCGAAGATCCGCAGGAGTTTCAGGAATTGGCTAATTCGGCCGGCGCCGAGACCGTTGCGTTTTTTAACGTGCCGCGTCATCGGCCAACCGCCAAATTTCTGATTGGCAGCGGCAAGGTCGAGGAGCTACGCGATCTGGTCCATGCCGAAGAAGCAGACCTGGTCATCTTCAATCACGTCCTCACACCCAGTCAGGAACGTAACCTCGAACGTGTCTTCGAGTGTCGCGTGATCGACCGCACCGGTCTGATTCTCGATATTTTCGCCCAGCGCGCCCGCACCCATGAAGGCAAGCTCCAGGTAGAACTGGCCCAGCTTGACCACATGAGCACCCGGCTGGTTCGTGGCTGGACCCACCTTGAGCGTCAGGGTGGCGGCATCGGCATGCGTGGCCCGGGTGAAACCCAGCTGGAAACCGACCGCCGTTTGCTCCGGGTTCGCCTGCGACAGATCAAGGGCCGCCTGGAAAAAGTGCGCAGTCAGCGCGAACAGTCGCGACGCGGCCGTTCCCGTGCGGATATTCCTACCGTGTCCCTGGTGGGCTATACCAACGCCGGCAAATCCACGCTCTTCAATAACGTGACGAAATCCGACGTGTACGCGGCTGACCAGTTGTTTGCCACGCTGGACCCGACCTTGCGCCGTCTGGAACTGGACGACCTGGGGCCGATTGTCCTGGCCGACACTGTGGGTTTCATTCGCCACTTGCCCCACAAGCTGGTCGAAGCATTTCGGTCTACGCTCGAAGAGTCGAGCAACTCCGACCTGCTGTTGCACGTGATCGATGCGGCCGAACCGGATCGCATGTTGCAGATCGAGCAGGTGATGGTGGTGCTGGGCGAGATTGGTGCCCAGGACTTGCCGATCCTCGAGGTCTATAACAAACTCGATTTGCTTGAAGGCGTTGAGCCACAAATCCAGCGCGACGAAAACGGCAGGCCCCAGCGGGTCTGGCTCTCGGCACGTGATGGCATAGGTCTGGAATTGCTTGAGCAAGCCATTGCCGAGTTGCTGGGCAGTGATTTGTTTGTCGGTACCTTGCGCTTGCCTCAGCGCTTTGCGCGTCTGCGTGCACAGTTTTTCGAGCTGGGCGCGGTACAGAAAGAAGAATACGACGAAGAAGGTGTCAGCTTGCTGGCCGTTCGATTACCGCGCTCGGAGCTCAATCGACTGGTCAGCCGTGAAGGCGTTGTGCCGACGGAGTTTATCGAGCAACACACTTTGCAATAAAAGCCTGAGAAAGCGGTTGTGCCGTGGTGACAGGCATTCTGTAGCATTGGTCGGCGCGCCGTGGGTGCGTCTTTGCTTTATCAGATGGAGAGCGCTATGGCTTGGAATGAGCCGGGTGGCAACTCGAATAATCAGGATCCTTGGGGTGGCAAGCGTCGTAACAACGGCGACCGCAAGGGGCCACCGGATCTCGACGAGGCCTTCCGAAAGCTGCAGGAAAGCCTGAACGGTTTGTTCGGTGGTGGGAAGAAACGTGGTGGCGACGACGGCGGTGGTCCGGGCAAGAGTGGCGGCTTTGGCGGCCTGCTCGGCATCGGCCTGGTCGTGTTGGCCGCCGTTTGGCTGTACAGCGCGGTTTATGTCGTCGACGAGCAGGAGCAAGCCGTGGTGCTGCGCTTCGGCAAGTACTACGAAACCGTGGGTCCGGGCCTGAATATCTATTTCCCGCCGATCGACAAGAAGTACATGGAAAACGTCACGCGTGAGCGTGCCTACACCAAGCAGGGCCAGATGCTGACCGAAGACGAGAACATCGTCGAAGTGCCGCTGACCGTGCAGTACAAGATCAGCAACCTGCAGGACTTCGTGCTGAGCGTCGATCAGCCGGAAATCAGCCTGCAGCACGCGACCGACAGCGCCTTGCGCCATGTGGTGGGTTCCACCGCCATGGACCAGGTACTGACCGAAGGTCGTGAGTTGATGGCCAGCGAGATCAAGGAGCGTCTGCAACGCTTCATGGACACCTATCGCACCGGTATCACAGTTACCCAGGTCAACGTTCAGAGCGCAGCGGCACCGCGCGAAGTCCAGGAAGCCTTCGATGACGTGATCCGTGCCCGGGAAGACGAACAGCGTTCGCGCAACCAGGCCGAAACCTATGCCAACGGCGTCGTGCCGGAAGCCCGTGGTCAGGCCCAGCGCATCCTCGAGGATGCCAATGGTTACCGTGACGAGACCGTCTCGCGCGCCAAGGGTGAGGCCGATCGCTTCACCAAGCTGGTCGCCGAGTACCGCAAGGCGCCTGAAGTCACCCGCCAGCGTCTGTACCTGGACACCATGCAGGAAGTCTTCAGCAACACCAGCAAGGTGCTCGTGACCGGCAACAAGAACGGCCAGAGCAACCTGTTGTACCTGCCGCTGGACAAGATGGTCGAAAGTGGTCGCAACACCGGCACTCCGGTGACCAGTGCGGCAGCCACCAGCAATGAAGCGAATGCGCGTGCGGCAGCTGATCTGCAGCAACAGCAAGCACGTACCAGGGAGAGTCGCTGATGAGCAATAAATCGCTGATCGCCCTTATTGTCGGCGTCGTCGTGGCGATCGCTGCCTGGAACTGCTTCTACATCGTGGCTCAGACCGAGCGTGCGGTGTTGCTGCAGTTCGGTCGCGTGGTCCAGACCGATGTTCAGCCAGGCCTGCATGTGAAAGTGCCTTACGTTAACCAGGTGCGTAAATTCGACGCACGCCTGATGACGCTGGATGCGCCGACACAACGCTTCCTGACGCTGGAAAAGAAAGCCGTGATGGTCGATGCCTACGCCAAGTGGCGTGTGAAGGACGCAGAGCGTTACTACACCGCGACTTCCGGCCTCAAGCAGATCGCCGATGAACGTCTGTCCCGTCGTCTGGAATCGGGCCTGCGTGACCAGTTCGGTAAGCGCACCTTGCACGAAGTGGTCTCCGGTGAGCGCGATGCGTTGATGGCGGACATTACGGCTTCGCTGAACAAGATGGCTGAAAAAGAACTGGGCATCGAAGTGGTCGATGTGCGGGTCAAGACCATCGACTTGCCGAAAGAAGTGAACCGCAGCGTGTTCGAACGTATGAGCACCGAGCGTGAGCGTGAAGCTCGCGAGCACCGCGCCAAGGGTAACGAGCTGGCCGAAGGCATCCGTGCCGACGCCGATCGTCAACGCCGCGTGCTGCTGGCTGAAGCCTATCGTGAATCCGAAGAGGTTCGCGGTGACGGCGATGCCCAGGCCGCTGCGATCTACTCCAAGGCCTACGGTCAGGATCAGGAGTTCTATGCGTTCTACCGTAGCCTGCGTGCCTACCGTGAAAGCTTCGCGAACAAATCCGACGTCATGGTCCTCGACCCAAGCAGCGACTTCTTCCACTACCTGGAAAAAGCCAAGCCTTGATACGGCGTTGACCTGATTTATCTCCCCGCCGGGCGGCTAAAACCTCTGGCGGGGTGATCCTTTGGGAAAACGTGTGTATGATGCGGCAGCCGGGAAATTCCCGGCTTTTTTGCGTCTGCATGTTTGATTGCTGTTTTAAAGCAGATGCCGGGCCGATTGGCTCGACAGTTTTTCGAGGAAAGTGGTTGGCGAAGCCGGTAGAAGGGCTTTTCGCTCCGTCGCTCATGCGCGTGGTTTGTGCGCAAGCCGATCATTTTCTGCTTCACTCAAGGCTCGCCGACAGGCTGGTCGCCCGGAGATAGGGGAAGGCGTAATGGCAACGGTAGACCGCTGGCTCCTGCCAGATGGCATCGAAGAAGTACTGCCACCGGAAGCTGCGCGTATTGAAGTCGCGCGTCGTCAGGTGTTGGATCTGTTCCAGAGCTGGGGTTACGAGTTTGTCGTGACTCCCCATATCGAGTACCTGGAATCCCTGCTGACCGGCGCGGGCCAGGACCTGGATCTGCGCACCTTCAAGGTCATCGACCCGCAATCGGGCCGCCAGATGGGTTTCCGTGCCGACATCACGCCGCAAGTGGCGCGCATCGATGCGCATACCCTGCGTCGCGAAGGTCCGAGTCGCCTGTGCTATGCCGGCAGCGTGCTGCATGCTCAGCCGCGTGCCTTGTCGTCCTCGCGCAGCCCGATTCAGCTGGGTGCCGAGTTGTACGGCGACGGCAGCCCGAGCAGCGACGTCGAAGTCATCAGCCTGATGCTGGCCATGCTGCAACTGGCCGATGTGCCGGATGTGCACATGGACCTCGGTCATGTCGGCATCTATCGCGGCCTGGCCCGCGCGGCCGGTTTGTCTGGTGAAGTCGAGCAGCAGTTGTTCGATGCCTTGCAACGCAAGGCCATCGACGAGGTCATTACCTTGACCGAAGGTTTGCCTGCCGATCTGTCGGGCATGCTGCGGGCATTGGTCGACCTGTGTGGCGGTCGTGAAGTGCTGGCTGCGGCCCGCGAGCGTCTGGCCAAGGCGCCTGCCCCGGTTCTGGCGGCGCTGGATGACCTGCTGGCAATTGCCGAGCGGTTGTCCGTGCGTTTCCCTGAGCTGCCGCTGTATTTCGACCTGGGCGAGCTGCGTGGCTATCACTACCACACCGGTGTGGTGTTCGCCGTGTTCGTGCCGGGTGTTGGCCAGTCCATTGCCCAGGGCGGTCGTTACGACGACATCGGCGCCGACTTCGGTCGTGCCCGTCCGGCGACCGGCTTTTCCACCGATTTGAAAACCCTGGTGACCCTGGGGCGTGCTGAGATCGAGCTACCGTCTGGCGGTATCTGGATGCCTGACAGTACGGATGCGGCACTCTGGCAGCAGGTTTGCCAGTTGCGCAGTGAGGGTCAGCGTGTCGTTCAGGCCTTGCCTGGACAACCTTTGGCCGCCGCCCGTGAAGCGGACTGCGACCGGCAATTGATTCAGCAGAACGGGCTTTGGCAAGTATCGCCACTGGCTTCTTGAGTTTTCCTGCCGGCTGCCGCCGGCACCAAGTTTGCGCGAATGAGGACAAGTGTTATGGGTAAGAATGTCGTAGTCCTGGGCACCCAATGGGGTGATGAGGGCAAAGGCAAGATCGTTGATCTGCTGACCGAACATGCTGCCGCCGTAGTGCGCTACCAGGGTGGCCACAACGCAGGTCACACTTTGGTGATCGATGGCGAAAAAACCGTCTTGCACCTGATCCCGTCGGGCGTGCTGCGCGAAGGCGTGCAGTGCCTGATCGGCAACGGCGTGGTGGTTGCACCTGACGCCCTGCTGCGCGAGATCACCAAGCTGGAAGAAAAAGGTGTGCCGGTGCGCGAGCGCCTGCGTATCAGCCCGTCCTGCCCGCTGATCCTGTCCTTCCACGTTGCGCTGGACCAGGCCCGTGAAAAGGCCCGTGGCGAGCTGAAGATCGGTACCACCGGTCGCGGCATCGGCCCGGCCTACGAAGACAAGGTTGCACGTCGTGGCCTGCGTGTGGGCGACCTGCTCAACATGCCGCGCTTTGAAGACAAGCTGCGTGAACTGGTGGATTACCACAACTTCATGCTGGTGGGTTACTACAAAGAGCCGGCCATCGACTTCGACAAGACTCTGGCCGAGTGCAAGGAATACGCTGAGCTGCTCAAGCCGCTGATGCTGGACGTGACGGCCGAGCTGCACGACCTGCGTCGCGCCGGCAAAGACATCATGTTCGAAGGCGCCCAAGGCTCCCTGCTGGACATCGACCACGGTACCTACCCGTACGTGACCAGCTCCAACACCACCGCTGGCGGCGTTGCTACCGGTTCGGGTGTCGGCCCTATGTTCCTGGACTACATCCTGGGCATCACCAAGGCGTACACCACGCGTGTAGGTTCGGGTCCATTCCCGACAGAGCTGTTCGACGAAGTCGGTGCGCACCTGGCCAAACAAGGTCACGAGTTCGGCGCGACTACCGGCCGTGCTCGTCGTTGTGGCTGGTTCGACGCTGTTATCCTGCGTCGCGCTATCGATGTGAACAGCATCTCGGGCATCTGCCTGACCAAGCTGGACGTGCTCGACGGTCTGGAAACCATCAACATCTGCGTCGGCTACAAAGACGCAGAAGGCAAGGCCGTTGCCCCGACTGATGCCGACAGCTACGTGGGCCTGCAGCCTGTGTACGAAGAAGTGCCGGGCTGGACCGAGTCGACCGTGGGTGCCAAGACCCTGGAAGAGCTCCCGGCTAACGCCCGTGCCTACATCAAGCGCGTTGAAGAGCTGATCGGCGCACCGATCGACATTATTTCGACGGGCCCGGACCGCAACGAAACCATCGTTCTGCGTCATCCGTTTGCTTGATAAGTCGTTGATGTAAAACACAAAGGCTCCTTAATCGGGGCCTTTGTCGTATTTGCCTGCAGGACGGCATGACCTTTGCTGTAAATATCTTCAAAAAGAATGCCATCAAATTAATGGCGTCCAAGTAGAGGGATTCACAGTGTCGGCCGTTCTCTCACTGTTACAAAGCCGTTTGTTGCGGCCTGTGTTCGTTACCCTGGGTATCGCCCTTTTGGTGCAGGTGCTGGTGGCTGTTGCTCTGACCCGGAGCACGGTGACCGCGCTTGAAGCCGATCTCGGCACGCGCCTGGGCGCGGACAGTCAAAAACTTTCCGCCGAGCTTGAGCAGGCCGGACGTGAAGTCACGTCCAGTCTGGACAGCCTTTCTACCAGTACACGTCAGCGCCTCACGGCCGGTTTGTCCTCGCGTCTTGAGGAAGAGCAGGCGCAACTGCGTTCGACCCTGGAAAAGGACCTGAAGGACTCCGCCAACGATATGGCGCAGCTTCTGGCTTCGGTCGCGCCCCGCGCCATGTGGGACAACGACGTTCCGACGCTGTCCGAATTCGCCCGCCGGGCCCAGCGCAATCCCAATGTGTTGTTCGTGGTGTATGACGACGCTACCGGTCAGCACCTGACGCGCTACCTCAACCGGGAAAACCCGATCAACAAGGCACTGCTGGAAAAAGGCCAGGGCGAGCGGGCGCTCGACAAGGTGCTGGATGCAGCGAAGAACGATCCTTCGGTCTTCTACATCGAGGCCTCGATCAACCCCAATGGCGTGGAAATCGGCAAGGTCCTGATGGGGGTCTCGACGGCTTCCGTGGAGACTGATCTCGCAGCCCTCGACAAGCGCTTCTCGGCATTGATCGCCAGCAGCGATCAACTGGTCGGCGACAGCCTCAAAGGCGCGGCTGCCGACAGCGCAACGGCGATGCGCGCGCGTCTGCAGTCCGCGCAGTCCACAGCGGCTGAAATGAAAGCCAACACCACCAGCACCGTACAGGAAGCCGCTGCAACATTGCGCTGGCGCATCGGCGTGTGTCTGGCAGTCGTGGGTTTTGGTGTCCTGCTGTTGCTGGCGGTGGTGCTCGGTCGTCGAGTGGTCAAACGCCTGAAAATGCTGATCGTTGCCATGGATGACCTGGCCGCGGGCGAGGGCGATCTGACCAAGCGTGTGCAGATCAACAGCAAGGACGAAATCGGCGACATGGCCTCGGCGGTCAATCGCTTTGTGGATAAGTTGCAGCCGATCGTGCGCGAGGCGGGCGATGTGGCTCAACGTACCGGCGTCGAGATTGGTGCCATGACCCTGCGCAACGCGGGTGCGGACGCAGCGGCTGGCATGCAGCGCGACGAAGTGGCGGAGAGTTTGCGTGCCCTGTCGCAAATGGCGGATGAGGCGCAGTCGGAAAGCCACGCCATGCAGGCGGCGCTCAAGCAGGTGGTGGAGATTCGTCAGGCCACCGACGAAAACACCCGCACCTCGGCGAAAGTCGGCAGCCTGATCGAGGAGCTGGCGGGGCAAGTCAATACCGGCGCTCAGGTGATTGAGCGTCTGGCGCAGCAAAGCGAACAGATTGAGGTGGTGCTGACGGTGATTCACGGCATCGCCGAGCAGACCAACCTGCTGGCGCTGAACGCGGCGATTGAAGCGGCGCGTGCCGGCGAGACCGGGCGCGGGTTTGCGGTGGTGGCAGATGAGGTGCGGGCACTGGCGAGCAAGACGCAGAGCTCCACCGGCGATATCCAGGCGCACATCGTGGCGTTGCAGCAGGGTGCGCGTGAGGCGGTCGCAGCAATCGGTCAGGCCGGACGCCAGGCCAACGAAGGTTTAGTGGTGCTGCGTGACAGTGCGCGGTTGCAGCAGTCGGTGCAGGCGTCGGTCGAGCAGGTGCATGCGGCGATTGGACTGGCGACCCAGGCTGCGGCGCATCAGGCTCAGGGGGCGCAGGCTGTGCGAGGTCGGGTCGAGACCATTCATGTACAGGCCGAGAAAGCGGCTCAGGCGGTGGTGGAAACCACGGCCAGCGGTAAGGTGCTGGATGGGTTGGCGGCGCAGTTGAAGGCGAGCCTGGGGCAGTTCAGGGCTTAAAAGATCAAAAGATCGCAGCCTGCGGCAGCTCCTACATGGAAATACGCGTTTTCCTGAGCTGCCGCAGGCTGCGATCTTTTGCTTTGTCAGCGGCTCAAATACATCCGCGTCGTCAGTAGATAAACCGGCAACCCCGACACCACGATCAACAACGCCGCATAAGGCGCCGCCGCCGCAAATTCCACATTCGCGGTGTGTGCCCAAACTTCCGTTGCCAATGTATTCAGCCCGGTCGGACTCAACAGCAAGGTCGCCGTCAGTTCTTTCATCGCATCCAGGAACACCAGGGCAAAAGCCGCGCCCAGTGCCGGGAAAATGATCGGCAGTGTCACTCGGCAGAAAGCGCTGAAAGACGAGGCGCCCAGCGTGCGTGCCGCTTCTTCAAGCTGCGGTGCCGCCTTGTTCAGGGCGGTGCGGATCGGCGCCTGGGCCAGCGGCAGAAACAGCAGTGCGTACGCGATCAGCAGCAATGCCGAAGTCTGGTACAGCATCGGCACGTAGTGCAGGGCGAAATACACCAGGGTCAGGGCGATGACCAGTCCCGGCAGGGCATGCAGCAGATATGGCAAGCGCTCGGCCCAGATCGCCAGTTGGCCCTTATGGCGCACGACCAGCAGGCCGACCGGCACCGCCAGCACCAGGCAAAACGCAGCGCCACCCAGCGACAGCGCGAGGGATGACAGCAATGCTTCACCGATGGCTGCCATTGGAAAGGCCGCCGATGATCCGACTGCCAGCCAGTAAGCCAGCATGCCCAGCGGAATCCCGCTGCCGACGATTGCCAGCAGCAGGCAATAAAGCTGTCCTGCCATTGCCCACGGCCCCAGTTGAACCTGCTCCGCGCGTCGCGCCGCACCCTGGCCGGTGCGCACGTGTCGACCTTTGCCGCGCACGCGCAGCTCCAGCCACAGCAGCGCCAGGCAGAGCATCAGCAATACGGCGGAGAGCATCGCCGCGTTGGCATTGCTGAATTCCAGCTCGAACTGCTGGTAGATCGCCGTGGTGAAGGTTTGCAGGCCGATGATCGACAGCGCGCCGAATTCCACCAGCATGTGCAGGGCGATCAGCAAGGAACCGGCGAGCAGCGATGGCCATAGCAGGGGTAGGGTGACCTTGAAGAACACGCCCCAGCGGTTCTGTCCCAGCGTGCGCGCCGACTCTTCCAGTGAAGGGTCGAGATTGCGCAGGGTCGCCGCCACCGGCAGGAATATCAGCGGGTATTTAGAGAGCGTCATCACCAGAATCGCCCCGCCGAGCCCTTCGAAATGAGCGCTCAATGAAACCCAGGTGAAGCTGCTGACAAACGCCGGTACGGCGAAGGGCAGGCAGAGGATCACGCCCCACAGGCGTCGCCCCGGCAGACTGCTGCGCTCCAGCAGCCACGCCAGCGACAGGCCGATCACGCCGCAGGCCAGCGTCACGCCGACCATCAGGGCCAGGGTGTTGCGCAGCAGTCCGAACACATAGGGGCGCCACAGCAAATGCAGCGCCTCGGCCCAGCCTGCTTGCCAGGCCTTGAGCCCGACATAGGCCAGCGGCAGCAGGCTGAGCACCACCAGTAGCAAAACCGGCAGGACCAGCCAGATCGACGGCCGCTTGCGCCGTGGCATGTACCCGCCATGCGCGGAAAGCGATGCGCTCATCAGTTCAGGCCAACATCACGTTCCAGATCCAGGGCTTCTTCGGCGTTGCCCAGGTCGGCTGGCGTGACTTTCGGTGCTTGCAGCTCGCTGAATGGCTTGAGCCCGCGATCAGACTCCATGCCTTTGTGCAGCGGGTATTCGGCGGTGGTCTGGGTGATCACGCGCTGGCCTTCTTCGCTGGCCATGTAGGCGAGCAATTGCTGTGCTTGTGTTGGGTATTTGCTGGATTTCAGCACGGCTGCGCTGGACACGGTGATCAGCCCGCCGACGTCGCCGCCGGTGAAGTAGTGCAGTTTCGAATCGAGCTGGCCTTTTTCACGCTGCAAGGCGAACCAGTAGTAGTTGTTGACCAGTACGGTGGCCACTTCGCCATTTTCCACGGCTTTGAGCGCGACCATATTGTTGCTGTAGGTCTTGCCGAATGCGCGCAGCCCGGTCAGCCATTCTTCGGCAGCGTCCATGCCGTGCACTTTGATGATGGCCACGGCTTGTTCCTGAAAGGCGCCGCTGGTGGGCACGAAGCCGACCTTGCCTTGCCATTTTGGATCGGAGAATTCCATCACCGAGGTCGGCAGGTCTTTTTCATCAATCAGCTTGGGGTTGTAGGCGACGACGCGCACCCGGGCAGTCACGCCAATCCAGGTGCCATTGCTGGCGACGTATTCCTTGGGCAGAACGGCCAGCGTGGCGTCATCCGCCTTGGCCAGCAGGCCTTGTTCGCCAAGTTTGTTCAGTGGCGGCGATTCTTCGGTGTAGATCACGTCGGCAGGGGAGCGATCGCCTTCTTCGACGACCTGGCTGGCGAGCTGGTTGCTGCTGCCTTTGCGTACATTGACGTGGATCCCGGTCTTGGCTTCGAAGGCTTTGGCGACCGCGTCGCCGACTTCTTTGTGTTGGCCGTTGTAGAGCGTCAGGGAAACCGGGTCGGCGGCTTGGGTGAGGGGAGTGGCGAGAGCCAGACCGAGCAGGGTGATGGTCAAGCCGCGGCGCAGGGTATTTCGAAACATCATTCGCAGGGTTCCTCACTGTCGCATTGCAAAAACTTGCAACAATGATAAACGATATTGTTTCTCAAATGCGCCTTGCGGGTTGGATTTCCTTTTGGTACAGGCTGCCGATGACCCTGTAGGAGCGAGCCTGCTCGCGATGGTTTTCAACGATAACGCGGGGTGCCTGCATGCCAGTGTTGTCTGGGCGTGCATCGCGAGCAGGCTCGCTCCTACAGAAGGGCGGTAGAGAACACTTCTGGAGGTCAGAAACGCAAAAACCCGCTTTCGCGGGTTTTTGTGAAATTCAAGGCCGTAACCTTGAATTTGAATTGGTGCCCAGAAGAAGACTCGAACTTCCACGACCGTAAGGTCACCAGCACCTGAAGCTGGCGTGTCTACCAATTTCACCATCTGGGCATTCATCTTCAGCGTTGCCGCTGTTGATGTGGCGCACTATACGGAGAGCGTTTTGATCTGTAAACCCCTGATTTTAAAAATTAATAAACCAGTGGTCCAGAATGCAAAAACCCGCTTTCGCGGGTTTTTGTGTGAGCCTTGAAATTGAACTAATCTCAAGCTCGAAATTGGTGCCCAGAAGAAGACTCGAACTTCCACGACCTTGCGGTCACCAGCACCTGAAGCTGGCGTGTCTACCAATTTCACCATCTGGGCAGTATCGGCAACGTCTCCGTCGTCGATGGCGCGCACTATACGGAGCGTCTTTTTAACTGTAAACCCCCGGAATCAAAAAAACCTGGAAAATTTCGCCAGCGGTCTTCAAAACAGCTTTGCGGTGTCGATACAGGGCTTTAGATGGGTCGTCTTAGCCTGAAATTTCCCGTTTCATTACGCCTATGCCAAACTAACCCGCATATAGACAAGGTGAAAACTCTCTAATGGCCGATTGGCAGTCCCTCGATCCCGAGGCCGCTCGTGAAGCGGAAAAATATGAAAACCCTATTCCTAGCCGCGAACTGATCCTTCAGCATCTTGCTGATCGGGGTTCGCCTGCTAACCGCGAGCAACTGGTCGAAGAGTTTGGTCTGACCACAGAAGACCAGATCGAAGCCCTGCGCCGCCGCCTGCGCGCCATGGAGCGCGATGCTCAACTCATCTATACCCGTCGCGGCACTTATGCGCCGGTGGACAAGCTTGACCTGATCCTGGGCCGCATCAGCGGTCACCGCGACGGCTTTGGCTTCCTGGTGCCGGACGACGGCAGTGACGATCTGTTCATGAGCCCGGCGCAGATGCGTCTGGTGTTCGACGGTGACCGCGCCCTGGCGCGTGTTTCCGGCCTGGATCGTCGTGGTCGCCGCGAAGGCATGATCGTCGAAGTGGTATCCCGTGCTCACGAAAGCATCGTCGGTCGCTACTTCGAAGAGGGCGGTATCGGTTTCGTCGTCGCGGATAACCCGAAGATCCAGCAGGAAGTGCTGGTGACACCGGGCCGTAATGCCAACGCGCAGATCGGTCAGTTCGTCGAAGTGAAGATCACTCACTGGCCGACGCCACGCTTCCAGCCGCAAGGCGACGTGGTTGAAGTCGTGGGCAACTACATGGCGCCGGGCATGGAAATCGACGTCGCCCTGCGTACCTATGACATTCCTCACGTCTGGCCTGACGCCGTGCTCAAGGAAGCTGGCAAGCTCAAGCCGGAAGTCGAAGAGAAAGACAAAGAGAAGCGCATCGACCTGCGCCATCTGCCGTTCGTCACCATCGACGGCGAAGATGCCCGCGACTTCGACGATGCGGTCTATTGCGAAGCCCGTCCTGGCAAGCTGCGCCTGTTCTCGGGTGGCTGGAAGCTGTACGTGGCGATTGCCGACGTATCCAGCTACGTGAAGCTTGGTTCGGCACTGGATGCCGAAGCGCAGGTTCGCGGCAACTCGGTGTACTTCCCCGAGCGCGTGATTCCGATGTTGCCTGAGCAGCTGTCCAACGGCCTGTGCTCACTGAACCCGCAAGTCGATCGCCTGGCCATGGTTTGCGAGATGACCATCTCCAAATCCGGCGAAATGACCGACTACTGCTTCTACGAAGCGGTGATCCACTCCCATGCGCGCCTGACCTACAACAAAGTCAGTGCCATGCTCGAAACGCCGAAAGCCACCGAGGCGCGCAAGCTTCGCGGCGAATACACCGACGTCGTGCCGCACCTCAAGCAGCTGTACTCGCTTTACAAGGTGTTACTGGCGGCCCGTCACGTTCGTGGCGCGATCGATTTCGAGACCCAGGAAACCCGGATCATCTTCGGTTCCGAGCGCAAGATCGCCGAAATCCGTCCGACCGTGCGCAACGATGCACACAAGCTGATCGAGGAATGCATGCTGGCGGCCAACGTGGCCACCGCCGAATTCCTGAAAAAACACGAAATTCCTGCGTTGTACCGTGTTCACGATGGTCCGCCACCGGAGCGTCTGGAAAAATTGCGCGCCTTCCTCGGCGAGCTCGGCCTGTCCCTGCACAAGGGCAAGGACGGTCCGTCGCCGAAGGATTACCAGGCATTGCTGGCTGGTATCAAGGATCGTCCGGATTTCCACCTGATCCAGACCGTCATGCTGCGTTCGTTGAGCCAGGCTGTGTACAGCGCCGATAACCAGGGGCACTTCGGCCTGAATTATGAGGCGTACACGCACTTCACCTCGCCGATCCGCCGCTACCCGGATTTGCTCACGCACCGGGCGATTCGCAGCGTGATCCATTCGAAGCAGAACACCCCTCACGTTCGCCGTGCCGGTGCGATGACCATTCCGAAGGCGCGCATCTATCCGTACGACGAAGCGGCCCTGGAGCAACTCGGCGAGCAGTGCTCGATGAGCGAACGCCGTGCCGACGAAGCGACCCGCGACGTGGTGAACTGGCTCAAGTGCGAGTTCATGAAAGATCGCGTGGGCGAATCGTTCCCGGGCGTGATCACTGCCGTGACCGGTTTTGGTCTGTTCGTCGAACTGACCGATATCTACGTCGAAGGCCTGGTGCACGTCACCGCGCTGCCGGGCGATTACTACCACTTCGATCCTGTGCACCACCGCCTGGCCGGTGAGCGCACCGGTCGCAGCTTCCGCCTGGGCGACACCGTAGAAGTGCGAGTCATGCGCGTCGACCTCGACGAGCGCAAGATCGACTTCGAGATGGCCGAAAAAACCATCAGCGCACCGATCGGCCGCAAAAAGCGCGGTACGGAAGCGGCAGCACCTGCAGCCCTCTCTACAAAAACAGTCGCAGAACCGGCCCCGGCGAAAACCGGTCGCCGTCCTGCCAAGGAAAAGGCGGTGGAAGCCTATCGCCCTAGCGATGCCGCGGCGAAAAACGCCGAAGTGCGCAAAAGTCGTGAAATGAAACAGGCGTTGCTGGCCGGTGCGAAAAGCGGCGGTAAAGCGGCGTCTGGGGGAAAGACCAGCCGGTCGGCGCCTGACAAGGCCGTCGGCGGCAAGCCAGCCAAACCGAGCAAACATCGTAAAGGCCCGCCAAAAGCGGGCTCGGCTCCAGCCAAGAGTGGCGGGGCGCGTAAACCTAAGGCCAAGCCATGAGTCAGTTGGAAAAGATCTACGGCGTTCATGCTGTAGAAGCGTTGTTGCGTCATCACCCGAAACGCGTGAAGCAGATCTGGCTGGCCGAAGGCCGCAATGATCCTCGGGTCCAGACGCTGATTGAGCTGGCCAATGAAAACCGGGTCCAGGTCGGCCAGGCCGAGCGCCGCGAAATGGACGCCTGGGTTGAAGGTGTGCACCAGGGCGTGGTCGCGGACGTGAGTCCAAGCCAGGTCTGGGGCGAGGCAATGCTCGACGAACTGCTCGATCGCACCGACGGTGCACCGTTGTTGCTGGTGCTCGACGGCGTGACCGATCCGCACAACCTCGGTGCCTGCTTGCGTTCCGCCGATGCGGCGGGCGCGCTGGCAGTGATCGTGCCGAAGGACAAGTCAGCCACGCTGACTCCGGTTGTACGAAAAATTGCCTGCGGCGCGGCGGAAGTGATTCCGCTGGTTGCCGTGACCAACCTGGCGCGTACCCTGGAAAAGCTCCAGCAGCGTGGCTTGTGGGTTGTCGGTACGGCCGGCGAAGCTGAGGTCAGCCTGTATGACCAGGATCTCACCGGTCCGACCATCCTGATCATGGGCGCCGAAGGCAAGGGCATGCGTCGCCTGACCCGTGAGCATTGCGACTATCTGGTGAACCTGCCGATGGCCGGTAGCGTCAGCAGTCTCAACGTTTCCGTGGCGACCGGCGTTTGCCTGTTCGAAGCGCAGCGCCAGCGCAGCGTCAAAGCCAAGGCTGCCGCCAAGAAATCCTGATCCGGTTGCAGTCCCTGTGGGAGCGGGCTTGCTCGCGAAAGCGGAGTAACATTCAGCAAAGATGTTGAATGTCGTACCGCATTCGCGAGCAAGCCCGCTCCCACAGTGTTTTGCGGTGTGGCATGAATTTGGTGGCTGTTCAAATAATCACCAATTACCTTGCGCCTCTCTCGCCCCTTCTCTACAATTGCGCCCCTTGCTGTGATGGCAGGCACCAACGTGTCTAGCGTCCGCAAGTCCATAAGTGTCATTCACTCCTTGTCTGACCGCTTTTGAGCGGCAGGCTACAACCCGTAAGGAGCATTCATGCGTCATTACGAAATCATCTTTTTGGTCCACCCGGATCAAAGCGAGCAAGTCGGCGGCATGGTTGAGCGTTACACCAAGCTGATCGAAGAAGACGGCGGCAAAATCCACCGTCTGGAAGATTGGGGCCGTCGTCAACTGGCCTACGCAATCAACAATGTTCACAAGGCTCACTACGTGATGCTGAACGTTGAGTGCACTGGCAAGGCCCTGGCCGAGCTGGAAGACAACTTCCGCTACAACGATGCAGTGATCCGTAACCTGGTCATCCGTCGCGACGAAGCCGTTACCGGCCAGTCCGAGATGCTCAAGGCTGAAGAAAACCGCAGTGAGCGCCGTGAGCGTCGCGACCGTCCTGAGCACGAAGGCGTTGAAAGCGCTGACAGTGATGACAGCGACAACAGCGATAACGCTGACGAGTAATCCACGGACCTTTTAAGGAGCCTATCAAATGGCACGTTTCTTCCGTCGTCGTAAATTCTGCCGCTTCACCGCTGAAGACGTGAAAGAGATCGATTACAAAGATCTCAACACTCTGAAAGCCTACGTATCCGAGACCGGCAAAATTGTTCCAAGCCGCATCACCGGTACCAAAGCTCGTTATCAGCGTCAGCTGGCCACCGCTATCAAGCGCGCCCGCTTCCTGGCCCTGCTGGCCTACACCGACAGCCACGGCCGCTGAGACCGGGCAGTCGACACGTAGCAAAGGATTGAATGCATGCGGGCCATAGCTGAGTTCATCATGCGCGGCCGTATGCAGGCCACTCTGGTAGTGGCTGGATGCGCGGCATTGCCGTTGTTGTATTGGTTGGGTGCTGCCGCCGGATGCCTTGTGCTCCTGCGGCGCGGATTGAGGGACGCCCTGGGCGTTCTTGCTCTGGGACTGCTGCCGGCATTGGCCTGGTGGCTTTACTCCGACGACCCACGGGCACTTCTGGTGCTGCTGGGGTCTGCGAGCCTTGCGTTGGTTTTGCGCGCAAGCGAGTCCTGGAACCGCGTGCTGCTGGTCAGCATAGCGATGGGAGTGGTGTTTTCAGTGGTGTTGGGGACAGCTTTTGCTCCCCAGATCGAGATGCTGGCGCAGGCTTTGATCAAAGTCATGCCGTCGCTACTCGGCGATGTCTACCAGAAGTTGTCGGTAGACGAACAAGCGCGTTTCGCGTCCCTGATTGCACCGGTCCTGACCGGCCTGATTGCGGCATTGTTGCAAATCGTCAGCTTGCTGAGCCTGCTTGTCGGGCGCTACTGGCAGGCGTTGTTGTACAACCCTGGCGGTTTTGGTCGCGAGTTTCGCGCCATCCGCTTCCCGCTGTTGCCGGCGATGTTGCTGCTGGCGTGCATGCTTCTGGGGCCGAATCTCGGTTCACAGATGGCTATGTTGACGCCGTTGTGCAGTGTACCGCTGGTGTTCGCCGGGCTGGCCCTGATTCACGGGCTGGTGGCGCAGAAGCGACTGGCCAGGTTCTGGCTGGTGGGGTTGTACGTGACGCTGTTGCTGTTCATGCAACTGATCTATCCGTTGCTGGTGGTCCTGGCCATCGTCGACAGCCTGATTGATTTTCGCGGTCGTTCGGCACCGAAAGATGCCGATAACGCGAACGGTGAAGGTTAAAAGTTAAGAGGATTTTCACATGCAACTGATCCTTCTGGAAAAAGTCACCAACCTGGGCAACCTGGGTGACAAAGTGAACGTTAAGGCTGGTTACGGTCGTAACTACCTGCTGCCTTACGGCAAAGCTACCGCTGCGACCCCAGCCAACCTGGCTGCGTTCGAAGAGCGTCGCGCTGAGCTGGAAAAAGCTGCAGCAGATCGCAAAGCATCGGCTGAAAGCCGCGCTGCCCAACTGGCCGAGCTGGAAGTGACCATCACTGCCACCGCTGGCGACGAAGGCAAGCTGTTCGGTTCGATCGGTACTCACGACATCGCTGACGCACTGACCGCCTCCGGCGTTGAAGTGCAGAAGAGCGAAGTTCGTCTGCCGAACGGCACCATCCGCAACGTAGGCGAATTCGACGTAGCCGTGCACCTGCACGCCGAAGTTGAAGCCACCGTACGCGTTGTCGTGGTAGCAGCTTAAGCAGCACTTGTCGGCTGGCACCCTCGGGTGCTTGCCGGTAACATCGGGCACGATCCTGTTTACAGGTCGTGCCCTTTGTCTTTCTGGCATCCCAGTTTTTACATTCCTGCTTTCCAAAAAAAAACCAAGTGGCCATGAACGAAATCTTAGCTCCCGAGCAATACGACCTGCAAACCGCCGCGCTGAAGGTGCCGCCGCATTCCATCGAGGCCGAACAGGCCGTGCTCGGTGGTCTGATGCTGGACAACAACGCCTGGGAGCGTGTGCTCGATCAAGTCTCCGACGGCGATTTCTATCGACACGACCACCGCCTGATTTTCCGTGCGATCGCCAAACTGGCCGATCAGAACTCGCCGATCGACGTCGTGACCCTTGCCGAGCAATTGGACAAGGAAGGTCAGACCTCGCAAGTCGGTGGCCTCGGCTACCTCGGCGAGCTGGCGAAAAACACGCCGTCCGTCGCCAACATCAAGGCCTATGCGCAGATCGTTCGCCAGCGCGCGACCTTGCGTCAATTAATCGGCATCAGCACCGAAATCGCCGACAGCGCCTTCAATCCTGAGGGGCGCACGGCAGAAGAAATCCTCGATGAAGCTGAACGGCAGATCTTCCAGATCGCTGAGGCCCGGCCAAAAACCGGTGGCCCAGTGGGTGTGAACGAGTTGCTGACCAAGGCCATCGACCGCATCGACACCCTGTTCAACACCGACAACGCCATCACCGGCCTGTCCACCGGCTACACCGACCTCGACGAGAAAACCAGCGGCCTGCAACCGGCCGACCTGATCATCGTCGCCGGCCGTCCGTCCATGGGTAAAACCACCTTTGCGATGAACCTGGTGGAAAACGCCGTGCTGCGCAGCGAGAAGGCCGTCCTGGTGTACTCCCTCGAGATGCCAGGCGAATCGCTGATCATGCGTATGCTGTCTTCCCTCGGCCGCATCGACCAGACCAAGGTGCGTTCCGGTCAGTTGGAAGACGACGACTGGCCGCGCCTGACCTCGGCGGTCAACCTGCTCAACGACCGCAAGCTTTTCATCGACGATACCGCGGGCATCAGCCCGTCGGAAATGCGCGCCCGGACCCGTCGTCTGGTGCGCGAACACGGCGATGTCGGCCTGATCATGATCGACTACCTGCAGCTAATGCAGATCCCGGGTTCCAGCGGTGACAACCGGACCAACGAGATCTCCGAGATCTCCCGTTCCCTGAAAGCCCTGGCCAAGGAATTCAACTGCCCGGTGGTGGCGCTCTCGCAGCTCAACCGCTCCCTGGAACAACGGCCCAACAAGCGCCCGGTGAACTCCGACTTGCGGGAATCCGGAGCGATCGAGCAGGACGCCGACGTGATCATGTTCGTGTATCGCGACGAGGTGTATCACCCGGAAACCGAGCACAAGGGCATTGCCGAGATCATCATCGGCAAGCAGCGGAACGGGCCGATCGGCTTTATCCGCCTGGCCTTTATCGGTAAGTACACCCGATTCGAGAACCTGGCGCCGGGCAGCTATAACTTCGACGATGACGAGTAACTGTTGACGCAGGGCCCCTGTGGCGAGGGGGCTTGCCCCCGTCCGGCTGCGAAGCAGTCGTAAAACCAGCCAACTCGTTTCATCTGGAGAATGGGGGGGCTCAGGATTTGGGGTTGCTTCGCAACCCAACGGGGGCAAGCCCCCTCGCCACAAGGGTTGTGTGTTGCTCCAAGGTATTGCGCTATAGCATCTCCCACCAATTTCCGACCACAGCCGTCGGAATTGGTCAAAATTTGTGCTATATTCCGCGCCCGCGAAATTCAATGAAAGCCAACACCGGTTATCGACATGCAAGCAGCCAAGCCGTTATTTGACTATCCCAAGTACTGGGCCGAATGTTTCGGGCCAGCGCCGTTCCTGCCCATGAGCAGGGAGGAGATGGATCAGCTCGGCTGGGATTCCTGCGACATCATCATCGTCACCGGTGATGCCTACGTCGATCACCCGTCGTTCGGCATGGCGATCATCGGCCGGCTGCTGGAGTCCCAGGGCTTCCGCGTCGGGATCATTGCCCAGCCGAACTGGCAGTCCAAAGACGACTTCATGAAGCTCGGCGAGCCGAACCTGTTCTTCGGTGTCGCGGCCGGCAACATGGACTCGATGATCAACCGCTATACCGCGGACAAGAAAATCCGTTCCGACGATGCCTACACGCCGGGTGGCCTGGCGGGCAAGCGTCCGGACCGCGCCAGCCTGGTCTACAGTCAGCGCTGCAAGGAAGCCTACAAGCACGTGCCGATCGTGCTCGGCGGCATCGAAGCGTCGCTGCGTCGCATCGCGCATTACGACTACTGGCAGGACCGAGTGCGCAACTCGATCCTGATCGACGCCAGCGCCGACATCCTGCTCTACGGCAACGCCGAGCGCGCGATCGTCGAGGTCGCCCAGCGTCTGTCCTACGGTCACAAGATCGAAGACATCACCGACGTGCGCGGGACCGCATTCATCCGTCGTGATACGCCGCAAGGCTGGTACGAAGTCGATTCCACGCGCATCGACCGTCCGGGCAAGATCGACAAGATCATCAACCCGTACGTGAACACCCAGGACACCGCTGCCTGCGCCATCGAGCAGGAAAAAGGTCCGGTCGAGGATCCGCAGGAAGCCAAGGTCGTGCAGATTTTGGCTAGCCCGCGCATGACCCGCGACAAGACCGTGATCCGTCTGCCGTCGGTGGAAAAGGTCCGCAATGATGCGGTGCTCTACGCCCACGCCAACCGCGTGCTGCACCTGGAAACCAACCCGGGCAACGCCCGTGCGCTGGTGCAGAAGCATGGCGAAGTCGACGTCTGGTTCAACCCGCCACCGATTCCGATGACCACCGAAGAAATGGACTACGTGTTCGGTATGCCTTATCAGCGCATTCCGCACCCGGCGTACGGCAAGGAAAAGATCCCGGCCTACGAGATGATCCGTTTCTCGGTAAACATCATGCGTGGTTGCTTCGGCGGCTGTACCTTCTGCTCGATCACCGAGCACGAAGGACGGATCATCCAGAACCGTTCCCACGAGTCGATCATTCGCGAAATCGAAGAAATTCGCGACAAGGTTCCCGGTTTTACCGGTGTGATCTCCGACCTCGGCGGCCCGACCGCGAACATGTACCGCATCGCTTGCAAAAGCCCGGAAATCGAATCCGCGTGCCGCAAGCCATCCTGCGTGTTCCCTGGCATCTGCCCGAACCTGAACACCGACCACTCGGCGCTGATCCAGCTGTACCGCAGTGCCCGTGAATTGCCGGGTGTGAAGAAGATCCTGATCGCTTCCGGCCTGCGTTATGACCTCGCGGTCGAGTCGCCGGAATACGTTAAAGAGCTGGTGACCCACCACGTTGGTGGTTACCTGAAGATCGCCCCGGAACACACCGAGGAAGGTCCGCTCAACCAGATGATGAAACCGGGCATCGGCAGCTATGACAAGTTCAAGCGCATGTTCGAGAAGTACTCCAAGGAAGCGGGCAAGGAGCAGTACCTGATCCCTTACTTCATCGCGGCCCACCCGGGCACCACCGATGAAGACATGATGAACCTGGCCCTGTGGCTCAAGGGCAACGGTTTCCGTGCCGACCAGGTGCAGGCGTTCTACCCGTCGCCGATGGCCACCGCCACCGCGATGTACCACTCGGGCAAGAACCCGCTGCGCAAGGTCACCTACAAGAGTGACGCGGTGACCATCGTCAAGAGCGAAGAGCAGCGTCGTCTGCACAAGGCGTTCTTGCGTTATCACGACCCGAAAGGCTGGCCGATGCTGCGTGAAGCACTGACCCGCATGGGCCGCGCCGACCTGATCGGGCCGGGCAAGAACCAGTTGATTCCTTTGCACCAGCCGTCGACTGACAGCTACCAGAGCGCCCGTCGCAAGAACTCGACGCCGGCTGGCAGCCATAAAGTGGCCAAGGAAAAGACCACCAAGATCCTCACCCAGCACACCGGCCTGCCACCGCGTGCCAGCGATGGCGGCAACCCGTGGGACAAGCGCGAACAGGCCAAGGCGGCGGCGTTCGCCCGCAACCAGCAGGCGGCCAAGGAACGCAAGGACGCGGCCAAGGGCAAGGGGCCGAAGCCGGCTCGCAAGCCCGTCGTCCCGCGATAAGCCTCGCCCGCTGAACAGAACGCCAACCTTCGGGTTGGCGTTTTGCATTCCGGGCTTGGAGGGTGTGCAGGGCTGCTGGCCTCTTCGCGGGCAAGCCCGCTCCCACAGGTTTAGAGGCGTTCGCAAAAATTGTGTTCGACTCGGACACTGTGGGAGCGGGCTTGCCCGCGAAGAGGCCGGTTTTGGCGGCGACTATGCAACTGAACGCCACAAATACGTGCAACTCTTGCAATCCAATTCTCTGCACCGCCCGGTTTTGGTGCTGTACTGCCTCAGGCAACCGAAGAAAGCGCCAGCAATGCGGGATGGCATAAGTCTTGCGCGCTTTCCCACACGCTCAAGGCTCGCAGGAGGCACGCCGTGTCGATTCATGTCGCATTGCACCATGTCACGCATTACCGCTATGACCGCGCTGTCGAGCTCGGCCCGCAGATTGTTCGCCTGCGTCCCGCCGCCCACAGCCGCACGCGGATTCTGTCTTATGCGCTGAAAGTCTCGCCCGAGCAGCACTTCATCAACTGGCAGCAGGACCCTCAGGGCAATTACCTGGCGCGGCTGGTATTCCCGGAGAAAACCGAAGAACTGCGGATCGAGGTCGATTTGCTGGCGGAGATGGCGATCTTCAATCCGTTCGACTTCTTCCTCGAACCCTACGCGGAAAAGATCCCCTTCACGTATGCCGCAGATGAGCGCAAGGAACTGGCGCCGTACCTGGAAACCTTGCCGCTGACGCCGAAATTCAAGGCCTATCTGGACGGCATCGACCGCACACCGTTGCCTGCCGTGGACTTCCTCGTCGCACTCAACCAGCGCCTGAGCGAAGACATCGACTACTTGATTCGCATGGAACCCGGCGTGCAGACGCCGGAACACACCCTCGAACACGCCTCCGGTTCCTGCCGTGACTCGGCATGGTTGTTGGTGCAACTGCTGCGCAATCTCGGGCTGGCGGCGCGCTTCGTGTCGGGTTACCTGATCCAGCTCACCGCCGACGTGAAAAGTCTCGACGGCCCGTCGGGCACCGAAGTGGATTTCACCGACCTGCACGCCTGGTGCGAGGTGTACTTGCCCGGTGCCGGCTGGATCGGCCTGGACGCTACCTCCGGGCTGTTTGCCGGTGAAGGACATATTCCGCTGGCCTGTAGTCCCGATCCTTCTTCTGCGGCGCCGATCAGTGGCCTGGTGGAGCCCTGCGCGTGCGAATTCAGCCACGAAATGTCCGTGGAGCGGATTTGGGAAGCGCCGCGGGTCACCAAGCCCTACACCGACGACCAGTGGCTGGCGATTCAAGCCCTGGGCCGACAGATCGATGCCGACTTGCTGGAGGGCGATGTGCGCCTGACCATGGGCGGCGAACCGACCTTTGTGTCCATCGATGATCCGGACGGCGCCGAATGGAATACCGCGGCACTGGGGCCGGATAAACGACGGTTGTCCGCCGATCTGTTCCAGCGCATGCGTAAACACTACGCGCCCAATGGACTGGTGCATTTCGGGCAAGGCAAGTGGTACCCCGGCGAGCAACTGCCGCGCTGGTCGCTCAATTGTTATTGGCGCCGCGACGGTGTGCCGATCTGGCGCAACAGCGCGCTGATTGCCGACGAACAACAAGACTACGGTGCCGATGGCGCGCTGGCCGGACGTTTTCTGGCGAGTGTCGCCGAACGCCTGAACATTCCGACACGCTTCGTTTTTCCAGCCTACGAAGACAACTTCTATTACCTCTGGCGCGAAGGGATGCTGCCGCAAAACGTCAGCGCCGAGGATTCCCGTCTGGAGGAACCGCTGGAGCGGGCACGTCTGCGCAAGGTATTCAGCCAGGGGTTGGATAAGGTGATTGGCCAGGTCCTTCCGCTGGCGCGCACCGCCAAGGGCGATCAGTGGCAGAGCGGCCGCTGGTATCTGCGCGACGAGCACTGCCGACTGGTGCCGGGGGATTCGCCGCTGGGCTATCGCTTGCCGCTGGGGTCGCAACCCTGGGTGAAAGCGGCGGAATATCCATTCATTCATGCGCAAGACCCGAATCAGGATTTCTCGCCGCTGCCTGACACTGGCCAACTTCCGAGCCAGGGCGCAGCCGTCACAGAAGAGCGCGCGCCCAAAATCGACGAGTCCGCCGACTGGCTGACCCGCACGGCCTTCTGTGCCGAGGCGCGGGAAGGCCGGTTGTACCTGTTCATGCCGCCGCTGGAGCGGGTCGAGGATTACCTCGAACTGGTCGCGGCCATCGAAGCCACCGCTGAAGAACTGATGTGCCCGGTATTGCTGGAGGGCTATGAGCCGCCGAGCGATCCACGCCTGAGCAACTTCCGCATCACCCCGGACCCGGGGGTGATCGAGGTCAACGTGCAGCCGTCCGCGACCTGGGATGAATTGGTCGAGCGAACGGAGTTCCTCTACGAAGAAGCACGCCAGACCCGCCTGACCACCGAGAAATTCATGATCGACGGTCGGCACACCGGTACGGGCGGCGGTAACCATTTCGTGCTGGGCGGTGCGACCCCGGGGGACTCGCCGTTTCTGCGTCGCCCGGATCTGCTGCGCAGCCTGATCAGCTACTGGCACAACCATCCATCGCTGTCCTACCTGTTTTCCGGGCTGTTCATCGGCCCGACGTCCCAGGCGCCCCGCGTCGACGAAGCGCGCAACGATGCCTTGTACGAACTGGAAATCGCCTTCGCGCAGATGCCTGAAGCGGGTGAGGAATGTCCGCCATGGCTGGTGGATCGACTACTGCGCAACCTGCTGATCGATGTCACCGGCAACACCCACCGCGCCGAGTTCTGCATCGACAAACTCTATTCGCCGGACGGTGCCACCGGGCGTCTCGGATTGCTGGAGCTGCGTGCGTTCGAGATGCCGCCCCATGCCCGCATGAGCCTGGCGCAACAATTGTTGCTGCGGGCGCTGGTGGCGCGGTTCTGGCGCGAGCCCTATGCACCGCCAAAACTCGCGCGCTGGGGCACGGAACTGCACGATCGCTTCCTGTTGCCGCACTTTATCGAGCAGGATTTTGCCGATGTCATCGTCGACCTCAACGCCGCCGGCTATCCGGTGCGGGCCGAATGGTTCGCCGCGCATCTGGAGTTCCGTTTTCCCAAGGTGGGCGATTACGCCGTCAGTGGTATTGCCCTGGAACTGCGCCAGGCACTTGAGCCCTGGCACGTGCTGGGTGAAGAGGGCGCCATGGGCGGCACGGTGCGTTACGTGGATTCGTCGCTGGAGCGTTTGCAGGTCAAGCTCAGCGGCTTGCCGCCCCAGCGTTACCTGCTGACCTGCAACGGTATTCCTGTTCCATTGCAGCCCACCGGGCGTGTAGGTGAATTCGTCGCGGGCGTGCGTTTTCGTGCCTGGCAACCGGCCAACTGCCTGCAGCCGACCATCCCGGTCCACGCGCCGCTGGTATTTGACCTGCTCGATACCTGGATGCAGCGTTCGCTGGGCGGCTGCCAGTACCACGTCGCCCACCCGGGCGGGCGCAATTACGACAGTTTGCCGGTCAATGCCAACGAGGCCGAGAGTCGGCGGATGGCGCGCTTCTTCCGCATCGGACACACGCCGGGGAAACTCCCTGTACCCCATCTGGACATTAACGATGAGCTACCGATGACGCTCGATTTACGACGTTTCTAAACCGTCCGCGACGCTCGGATTTTTCGTATATCCGGGCGTCACGAGCCTGCGCTAGTCTGACCGATCATTGCTGTCTGCCGAGCTTTCCATGCCTGACCTGCTTGACCGCTACCCGCTGACGGCGGGCACCTATCACGAACTGCTCGACGACAGTGGCGCCGTGCGCCCGCACTGGCGCCGGCTGTTCGAGCAGTTGCAACGCAGCACGCCGGCACAACTGGTACAGCGTCAGGCCCTACTGACCCGGCAAATCCAGGAAAACGGTGTCACCTACAACGTCTATGCCGACCCCAAGGGCGCTGACCGGCCATGGGAGCTGGACCTGCTGCCCCATGTGATCGCTGCTGATGAGTGGGAGCACTTGTCGGCCGGCATCGCTCAGCGGGCGCGTTTGCTCAATGCCGTGCTGGCTGACCTTTACGGTCCGCAACGGCTGATTGCCGAAGGACTGCTGCCCGCCGAGCTGGTGTTCGGTCACAACAATTTCCTTTGGCCCTGTCAGGGCATCAGCCCGCCTGACGGAGCCTTTCTGCATCTGTATGCCGTGGATCTGGCGCGCACACCCGATGGCCGCTGGTGGGTCACGGCGGACCGTACCCAGGCGCCGTCGGGTGCCGGGTATGCGCTGGAAAACCGCACTATCGTGTCCCGGGCCTTTCCCGAGCTGTACCGCGATATGAAAGTGCAGCACCTGGCCGGGTTCTTCCGCACCTTGCAGGAAACCCTGGTCCGTCAGGCCCCGAGTGACGGGGATGCGCCTTTGGTAGTGCTGCTGACACCCGGGCGTTTCAACGAAAGCTATTTCGAACATCTGTACCTGGCGCGTCAGCTCGGTTATCCGCTGGTGGAGGGCGGCGACCTGACGGTGCGCGATGCCACGGTCTACCTGAAGACCCTGAGTGGGCTGCGGCGGGTGCACGCGATCATGCGGCGGCTCGACGATGACTTCTGCGACCCGCTGGAACTGCGCACCGATTCGGCCCTCGGTGTACCGGGCCTGCTGGAAGCGGTGCGGCAAGGGCGGGTGCTCGTGGCCAACGCGCTCGGCAGTGGTGTGCTGGAATCGCCGGGCTTGTTGGGTTTCCTGCCGAAGATCAATCAGTTCCTGTTCGGCGAAGAGCTGATCCTGCCGTCCATCGCCACCTGGTGGTGCGGTGAAGCGCCGGTATTGGCCCAAGCCCTGGAAAAACTGCCGGAGCTGCTGATCAAACCGGCGTTTCCGTCCCAGAGCTTTGCACCGGTATTTGGCCGCGACTTGAGTGAAAAACAGCGCCAGGAGCTCGCCGAGCGCATGCAGGCACGGCCATACGCTTATGTAGCGCAAGAACTTGCGCAATTGTCCCAGGCGCCGATCTGGCAAGCCGAAGACGGTCAACTGCAGCACCGGGCTATCGGCATGCGCGTGTATGCGGTGGCCAGCCGCGAGGGATATCGGGTGTTGCCCGGTGGCTTGACCCGGGTCGCCGCACAAGCCGATGCCGAAGTGGTGTCAATGCAGCGTGGCGGCGCCAGCAAGGACACCTGGGTGCTGGGCGATCGTGCGCCCAGCGGCGAACAATGGAAGGCCCAGCGCAATATCGGTGTGCATGATCTGGTGCGGCGCGATCCGTATCTGCCATCGCGGGTGGTGGAAAACCTGTTCTGGTTTGGTCGTTACTGCGAACGTTGCGACGACAGTGCCCGTTTGCTGCGCATCATGCTCGCGCGCTATGTCGACGGCGACGACCCGCAAGCCTTGCAGGCCGCAGTCGATCTCGGCGAACGTTTGATGCTGCTGCCCGATGAGGGCGAATTACCCGAACGCCTGTTGGCAGCATTGCTCGGTGACGACTGGCCGTTCAGCCTGCGCTCCAACCTGCAACGCTTGCAGTGGGCCGCTTCGCAGGTGCGCGGCAAGCTCTCGCGGGAAAACTGGCAGGCGCTGGTGGAGTTGCAGCGTGAAGCCATGGAGCTGGAAACCGAAGAACCGGACTTCGGCGAGTTGCTGGATTTCCTCAACCGCTTGGTGATGTCCCTGGCGGCGCTGTCCGGTTTTGCCCTGGACGACATGACCCGGGACGAAGGCTGGCGTTTCCTGATGATTGGCCGGCGGATCGAACGCCTGCAATTTCTCAGCGGCAGCCTGGCGGCGTTCCTGCGGGGCGCCGGGGTCTTCGATCAGGCCGGGCTGGAATGGTTGCTGGAACTGGGCAACAGCAGCATCACCTACCGCTCGCGCTATCTGGCGGTCGCGCAACTGATCCCGGTGCTCGACCTGTTGTTGCTCGACGAGCAGAACCCTCACGCCGTGTTGTTCCAGTTGAAACTGGTGACGCGCACCCTCAAGCGTCTCAACGACGACTTTGGCGTACCGCGTGAAACAATACTGCCGCAATTGGTCGAGCGTCTGGCGCGATTCGATCTGGGGTGCCTGGAAAACCCGTTGTTCGGCGACGCCAGTGTTCGCGCCGCCATCGAAGGGCTGGCCGCACTGTTGCAGGAGATCGCCGATGCCAGCGGGCAAGTCTCCGATCGCCTGGCGCTGCGGCATTTCGCCCATGTCGACGATGTCAGCCAGCGCACGGTGTCCGTCTGATGAGCGCCCACTACCAGATTTTCCACGACACCCATTATCACTACGACAGCCCGGTGTCCCTGGCCCAGCAACTGGCACATTTGTGGCCGCGGCCTTGTGCCTGGCAGCGCTGCACCGACCGGCAATTGCAGATCAGTCCGCAGCCGACCTCGCGTCGCGATGAGCTGGATGTATTCGGCAATCCGCTGACCCGGCTGGCATTTGAGCGTCCCCACGATGAGTTGCTGGTCAACGCCAGTCTCACCATCGAAGTGTTGCCCCGACCTGTGCCGGACTTCAGTGGGTCTGCGGCGTGGGAACACACACGAAGCGCGCTGACCTACAGCAGCCAGCCGTTGTCGCCAGAATTGCTCGAAGCCTGCCGATACCGGTTCGAATCGCCGTATGTGCATTTGAAGAAAAACTTCGTCGAGTTCTCGCAAAGCTGTTTTCCACCCGGTCGACCGTTGTTGCTCGGCGTGCAGGCGCTGATGGAGAAAATCTTCAGCGAATTCACTTTCGATGCCGAAGCTACCCAGGTGGCGACGCCATTGGTGGAAGTGCTGGAGCGCCGACGCGGGGTCTGTCAGGACTTTGCTCACCTGATGCTCGCTTGCGTGCGTTCCCGAGGGTTGGCGGCGCGCTATATCAGCGGCTACCTGCTGACCCAGCCACCACCGGGCCAGCCACGGCTGATCGGTGCCGATGCGTCCCACGCCTGGGTCTCGGTGTTTTGCCCGGTGTCGGGGTGGGTGGATTTCGATCCGACCAACAATGTGCAGCCGGCGCTGGAGCACATCACCCTGGCCTGGGGCCGGGATTTTTCCGATGTGTCGCCCTTGCGGGGGGTAATCCTGGGAGGAGGTAACCACGACCCGGAAGTTCGGGTAACCGTGATGCCACTGGAATAGCCCCCGCCCCTGTAGGAGCTGTCGAGTGAAACGAGGCTGCGATCTTTTGATCTTCGAAAAAAAATCAAAAGATCGCAGCCTCGTTTCACTCGGCAGCTCCTACAAGGGGAATGTATAGCGATTCTGGAGAGGGGTATTTCAGATTGGTCTGTGAGGATCGGCAGCCAAGCTGCCAATCCATTACACAGATCCGGTGGGCCAGATCAGATCAACCGGCCCGGAGGTTCTCAGGCGTCGGGCGCCGAGTCTTTCGGTGCATCAACATCGTCTTCTGCCGCCACTTCACCCTCAGGGTTCAGTGCCGCTTCTTCAGCTGTAGCTTTCTTGCGCTGAAGCTTTTCCTCTTTCTTCTGCTCCTTGGCCAAGTCTCTCTGACGTTTGGCGAAGGAATAATTAGGTTTAGCCATGGGCGATCCTCTGGGGTCGAAGGTGAGGTTGAGCGGCGCATATTCTGCCCTGTATCGGTGCCGAGCCGTTAGCTGGGTTTTTGCTCGGCCCACTTTGGCGCTACGGACGGTTGCCAGGCATCCAGCGCATCGAGCAGGTTTTGCGGTGATTCGCTCACCTGCAGCATGTCACGGTGCTGCCCGCGAACGAAGCCTTCGCCGACGATGTGATCAAGAAAAGACGTCAATTTGCTGTAGAAACCGTTCACTTCCAGCAATCCCAGCGGTTTTCCGTGGTAGCCGAGCTGGCCCCAGGTCCAGACTTCGAACAGTTCCTCGAGGGTGCCAAGGCCACCGGGCAGCGCGATAAAGGCATCGCTGAGTTCGGCCATCCGGGCCTTGCGTGCGTGCATGCCATCGACAACTTCCAGGCGGGTCAGGCCGCTGTGGCCGATTTCCTTGTCCTTGAGGCTTTGCGGGATGATGCCGATCACTTCACCGCCGGCCGCCAGGGCCGCATCAGCGACTATGCCCATCAGCCCGACGGCGCCACCGCCATACACCAGGGTCAGCTTGCGTTCGGCCAGAGCCCGGCCAAGGGCCACGGCGGCTTCGCGGTAAGCCGGGTGGGTGCCGGTGCTGGCGCCACAAAATACACAAACGGATGTTAAAGACATGCCTTGCTCCATGGTCGATCAGGGCCACAGAGTAAAGGCAGGCGCGCGTCACTCCAAGGGCTAGACTTGGTGTTTTGGCGTTTCGTACGTACCGCTGGCGCCGCAGGCGTAGGCGGCCAGCAAACTGCACAACAGGCTGTTGATCGACATGACAGGCATTCCATTTGAAGGGGGACGGCCTGATGATAGGCCCGGGCCAGACACTTGGCCGGTAGATATTTCGTATCGGTGCCATAGCGCGAAAGTTGTATACAATTTTTGATTCAAGTCATATGAACTTGCGAAGTTTTCAGGCAGTCTTCTGTTTATTCGCGATTTCGCTAACCCTGCCTTGGAGATTCACCATGTTTGCCAAACTTGTTGCGGTATCCCTGTTGACACTGGCCAGCAGCCAACTGATGGCTGCCGAGTGCAAAGTCACTGTCGACTCCACCGACCAGATGTCTTTCGACACGAAGGCCATTGAAATCGACAAGAGCTGCAAGACGTTTACCGTGGAACTCAAGCACTCCGGCAGCTTGCCGAAGAACGTCATGGGCCATAACTGGGTGCTGAGTAAAGAAGCCGACATGCAGCCGATCGCCACCGACGGCCTGAGCGCCGGCATCGACAAGAACTACCTGAAAGAAGGCGACGCCCGTGTGATCGCCCACACCAAGATCATCGGTGCCAATGAAACCGATTCGGTGACCTTCGACGTTTCCAAGCTCGCGGCCGGTGAAAAGTACGGGTTCTTCTGCTCGTTCCCGGGCCACATCTCGATGATGAAAGGCACCGTGACCCTGAAGTAATCAGGTACACCGCGTCATCGTGCTTCGCGAGCAAGCCCGCTCCCACAGGTTTGCGCCGTCAATGTGGGAGCGAGCCTGCTCGCGAAGGGGCCATCAGCATCGACATATGTTTTGGCCAAAGAAAAGCCCGCTGAAGCTCAACACTTCAGCGGGCTTTTTCATTCACTCACGCCTCAAGGTGCAAACGGCATCACGCGCTTGTGATGGGTCTTGTTGTAGGTGTCGCAAATGATCTTGAACGCTTCCTCACGCACCGGATGGCCGTGCAGGAACGCGTCGATCTCGGCGTAGGTCACGCCGTGGGAGGCTTCGTCCGGTTTGCCGGGCGACAGGTCTTCAAGGTCCGCCGTCGGGACTTTTTCCACCAGCGATTCCGGCGCGCCGAAGCTGCGGGCGATGGCGCGGACCTGGTTTTTCACCAGGCCGCTCAGTGGCGCCAGGTCGCAGGCGCCATCACCGAACTTGGTGAAGAACCCCATCACCGCTTCCGCCGCGTGATCGGTGCCGATCACCAGGCCATGGGCCGCACCGGCGATGGTGTACTGGGCGACCATGCGCATGCGCGCCTTGGTGTTGCCGAGCACGAAGTCCACCGACACCGCATGTTTGCCTTCGAAGGCTGCCACTTCACTGGCCAGGGATTTGACCGCTGGGCCGATGTTCACGGTGTGGCGCTCGTCCGGCTTGATGAAATCCACCGAAGCCTGGGCGTCGTGTTCATCGAACTGGGTTTCGTAGGGCAGGCGCACGGCAATGAATTTGTATGCGGCATCACCGCTGCGCTGGCGCAGTTCACGCACGGCCCGTTGGGCCAGCAGGCCGGCGGTCAGGGAGTCGACACCGCCACTGATGCCCAGGACCAGGGTCTTGAGCCCGGAGTTGACCAGGCAGTCCTGAATGAAGGTCACCCGCCGGGCGACTTCGGCCTCAAGGGCGGCTTCGTCGGCGAATGGCGGCTGGACCTTGAGCTGTTCAGCAATCTCACGCTGTACGGCTTGCATGAATTCACTCCTTGCTTGATGGACTTGAAAGGGCGGCAGGTACTTGAAAAACGTGTCGCAAGTACGCGACGAAATTCGGGTCTTTGCAGTGCGTCTTGCCGGGCTCGTCCGAGATCTTCGCCACCGGCTGGCCGTTGCAGGCGGCCATTTTAAGCACGATGCTCATCGGTTCGACACCTGGAATGTCACAGGTCAGGTTGGTGCCGATGCCGAAGCTGACATTGATCCGACCGCGCAGCGCCCGGAATATCTCCAGGGCCCTGGGCAGGGTCAGGCTGTCGGAGAAAGTCAGTGTCTTGCTCATCGGGTCGATGCCGAGCTTGTGATAGTGGGCGATGGCTTTTTCCGCCCAGACCACCGGATCGCCCGAGTCGTGGCGCAAACCGTCGAAAAGCTTGGCGAAAAACAGATCGAAATCGCCGAGGAAGGCATCCATGGTGATGCAGTCGGTCAGGGCAATCCCCAGCAGGCCACGGTATTCGCGGACCCAGCAATCGAGTGCGGCGATCTGGCTGTCGATCAGCCGCGGGCCGAGCTGCTGGTGGGCCATGATCCATTCGTGGGCCATGGTGCCCAGCGGTTTCATGTCCAGCTCCCGGGACAGGTGCACGTTGCTGGTGCCGACAAAGCGTCCGGGGAAGTCATGCTTGAGCACATTCACCACTTCTTCCTGCACGCGATACGAGAAGCGGCGGCGCGTGCCGAAATCGGCCACCTGCAACTCGGACAATTCATCGCTGCCGGCGTTGGCGCTCAGCCAGTCGAACTTGCGGTAGAGCTGCTCGCGAGCCTGCTCCAGCACGACTTCGCGGTAGCGATAACGATTGCGTACCTCGCTGACCAGCGCCAGCAGCGGCACTTCGAACAGGATCACATGCAGCCAGGGGCCGCGCAGGCGGATGACCAGCTCGCCGTTTTCGATACCGGTGTGGAGGTAGCGCAGGTTGAAGCGAAACAAGCCGAGAAAGCGCAGGAAATCCGGCTTCAGGAAGCTGATGCGTTCCAGAAAGCTCAATTGATCGGCGCTCAGGCTCAGTTCGGCCAGGCGTTCGATCTGGAAACGGATTTCCGCCAGGTACGGGCGCAAATCCTCGCCGTTACGGCAGCGAAACTCCCATTCGACTTCGACGTTGGGGTAGTTGTGCAGCACCGCCTGCATCATCGTCAGTTTGTAGAAGTCGGTGTCGAGCAGGTTCTGCACGATGCGATCGGCAAACACACTCTCGCTCATAACGGGGGTTCTCCACATTGAATAGAGCTAGTGGCGCACAACGGTGGTGGGGATTGCCAGCAATTTTTCAGACTGCACCAGATCCTTGTGGGAGCGAGCTTGCTCGCGATAGCGGACTGACAGGCAATTCAAGTATTGAATGTAATGACGCCATCGCGAGCAAGCTCGCTCCCACAGGGATTGTGAAAAGGCTCAATGTTGTGGGGCATCCGGGCTATCAATTTGCTCCAGCATCCATT
The DNA here is from genome assembly GCF_019219225.1 of Pseudomonas sp. PDM32. NCBI lineage: Bacteria > Pseudomonadati > Pseudomonadota > Gammaproteobacteria > Pseudomonadales > Pseudomonadaceae > Pseudomonas > Pseudomonas sp. PDM32. The sequence continues at coordinate 149,464 of NZ_JAHUWE010000007.1, read as the reverse complement.
TCACAAAGTCCCGCACCTTGGGCACTTCCGCCGAATGCTCCGGGTAGGCCAGGTAATAGGAGTCGCTGCTGGGCATTGCATGCTGCCAGGGAATGACCAGCTTGCCGTCGGCCAGTTCCTCTTCCACCAGAAAGCGCGGTAGCAGCGCCACGCCGCAGCCAACCTGGGCGGCGCGGATGCACATGTAAAAGGTTTCGAAACGCGGGCCGTGGTAGCTGTGCTCGGTGTGGTAGCCCTGGTGGTCGAACCAGTCATGCCAGGCCTGGGGGCGGGAGGCGTTCTGCAGCAGGACCAGGTCGGTCAGTTGGGTCGGGTCGGTGAACGGCGTGTCCGGCAGGCTACCCGGGGCACACACGGGCACCAGCTCTTCACCGAACAGCTTCAGGCATTCGGTGCCGGGCCGCGAGCCCTGGCCGAAGTAGAACGCCAGGTCACTGCGACCTTGCAGCAGGTCGTCGGCTTCCTGTTCGCTGCACAGGTCCAGATGGATCGATGGGTGTCGCAGACGCCAGCCTTTCAGGCGCGGTACCAGCCAGCGCGCGCCGAAGGTGGGTGGCGTCGAAACCCGCAGGACTTCGGTTTCGCCGCCGTAGGAACGCAGGTAATGGGTCGACATCTCGACCTGAGTGAGGATTTTTCGCACCTCGACCAGGTACAGATCGCCCGCCGGCGTCATCTGCAGGCGACGGCGCACCCGGCGGAACAGCAGGTGCTGCAACAACTCCTCGAGTTGCGCGACCTGTTTGCTCACGGCGCTCTGGGTCAGGTTCAGCTCTTCGGCAGCCCGGGTGAAGCTCAAGTGCCGGGTGACGGCTTCGAAGCACTGCAACGCAGCGATCGATGGCAGGTAGCGTTTATTCAGCATGGGCGGTCCTTGGTTCTTGTTTCTTATTGCCAGCAATGCACTGCATGAATAAACGGAATGATATCTCTCTTAAAGGTCGTTTGTTGAGTAACCTCCGGGCAGCTAAAACTACAGCTCTGATCAGCCGTGATTTTCCGGCTGCACGTGTTCTGTCTTTTGCTTGAGGAGTGACCCATGGTTGCCGCATTGCTTGATCGTCTAGGTGTGAACCCGGCCCTGTACCAGAACGGCAAAGTGCCGGTGCATTCGCCGGTCGATGGCAGCAGGATCGCCGCCGTGAACTGGGAAGGCGCGGCTGAGGTCGAGCAGCACATCAGTCGCGCAGATCATGCGTTCGAACTGTGGCGCAAGGTTCCGGCACCGCGCCGTGGTGAGTTGGTGCGTCAATTCGGTGAAGTGCTGCGCGAATACAAGGCCGACCTCGGTGAGCTGGTGTCCTGGGAGGCCGGCAAGATCACTCAGGAAGGCCTGGGTGAAGTTCAGGAAATGATCGACATCTGCGACTTCGCCGTCGGCCTGTCGCGTCAACTGTACGGTTTGACCATCGCCTCCGAGCGCCCTGGCCACCATATGCGTGAAACCTGGCACCCGCTGGGCGTTGTCGGGGTGATCAGTGCCTTCAACTTCCCGGTCGCGGTCTGGGCCTGGAACACCACGCTGGCACTGGTGTGCGGCAACCCTGTGGTGTGGAAGCCCTCGGAAAAGACCCCGCTCACCGCGCTGGCCTGCCAGGCGCTGTTCGATCGCGTCGTGAAGAACTTCAGCGATGCGCCTGCGAATTTGTGCCAGGTAGTGATCGGCGGCCGCGATGCCGGCGAAGCCTTGGTGGACGACCCGCGCGTAGCGCTGATCAGCGCCACCGGCAGCACCCGCATGGGCCGCGAAGTGGCACCGAAAGTGGCCGCGCGCTTTGCCCGCAGCATTCTCGAACTGGGCGGTAACAACGCCATGATCCTCGGCCCGAGCGCCGACCTGGACATGGCTGTTCGCGCGATTCTGTTCAGCGCCGTCGGCACCGCCGGTCAGCGCTGCACCACCCTGCGTCGACTGATCGCTCATGAATCGGTGAAAGAAGAAATCGTCACCCGCTTGAAAGCCGCGTACTCGAAAGTGCGTATCGGCCATCCGCTGGAAGGCAATCTGGTCGGCCCGCTGATCGACAAGCAAAGCTTCGACAACATGCAGGATGCGTTGGAGCAGGCGTTGAGCGAAGGCGGCAAAGTCTTCGGCGGCAAGCGTCAGCTGGAAGACCAGTTCCCGAACGCTTACTACGTGTCGCCGGCCATCGTCGAAATGCCTGAGCAGAGCGATGTGGTCTGCCACGAAACCTTCGCCCCGATCCTGTACGTGGTCGGCTACACCGACTTCCAGGAAGCGCTGCGCCTGAATAACGCCGTGCCACAAGGCCTGTCCTCGTGCATCTTCACCACCGACGTGCGTGAAGCCGAGCAGTTCATGTCGGCGGTGGGCAGCGACTGCGGCATCGCCAACGTCAACATCGGCCCGAGCGGTGCGGAAATCGGTGGCGCGTTTGGTGGCGAGAAAGAAACCGGCGGCGGTCGTGAGTCCGGCTCCGATGCATGGCGCGGCTACATGCGCCGCCAGACCAACACCGTGAACTATTCGCTGGAGTTGCCGTTGGCTCAAGGGATCACCTTCGACTGATCCGGTAGATGATCCCCTGTAGGAGCTGCCGAAGGCTGCGATCTTTTGAAACAAAATCAAAAGATCGCAGCCTTCGGCAGCTCCTACAGGGGAATGATGAGTTTGTTAGGTTTCTGTTGGAGTCTGGCAATGCCGTTACGCGAAGAGTGTCTGTGGGAAAAACTGACGCCGCAGAGGCCGGACAATTCGGCCCTCAAGGGTGAGGTCACGGTGGATGTCTGCGTCATCGGCGCCGGGTTTACCGGTTTGTCGGCGGCGGTGCATCTGCTGGAGCAAGGCAAGACCGTTTGTGTGCTGGAGGCCCATCGTGCCGGCCATGGTGGTTCGGGGCGCAATGTCGGGCTGGTCAATGCCGGGATGTGGATTCCCCCGGACGAGATCGAAGCAGGGTTCGGCACTGAGGTCGGCAGCCAGCTCAACCGCATGCTGGGCGCGGCGCCATCCCTGGTGTTCAGCCTTGTCGACAAATACAACATCGATTGCCAGTTGCGCCGCGAAGGCACGCTGCACATGGCGCACAACGCCCGTGGCGAAGCCGACTTGCGCAGTCGTGAAGAACAATGGAAGCGTCGCGGTGCGCCGGTGGAGTTGCTCACCGGTCAGGCCTGCGAGCAAGCCACCGGCACGAAAAAGATCGCCGCGGCATTGCTCGATCGCCGCGCCGGCACGCTCAACCCGATGGCCTACACCACCGGGCTGGCCAAGGCGGCCATCGGCCTGGGCGGTCAATTGTTCGATCATTCCCCGGTCACCCGGCTCGAGCGTCAGGGCCAGCGCTGGTCGGTGCAAACCGCCCAGGGTTCGGTGATGGCCGAGAAAGTGGTGATTGCCTCCAATGCCTACACCGAAGGCGACTGGACGGAACTGCGGCGCAATTTCTTCCCCGGTTATTACTATCAGGTGGCCTCGGTGCCGCTGACCGAAGAAGCCGCCCGGCAAATTCTGCCCGGTGGCCAGGGTTCCTGGGACACTCGACAGGTACTCAGCAGTATCCGTCGGGATAAAGACGGTCGCCTGTTGCTTGGCAGCCTGGGCAATGGCAATCAGAAGCCGACCTGGTTCCTCAAGGCCTGGGCCGACCGGGTGCAGCAGCACTATTTCCCCTACCTCAAACCAGTGGAATGGGAGTGCACCTGGACCGGTCGCATCGCCTTCACCCCCGATCATTTGATGCGCCTGTTCGAACCAGCGCCCGGTTTGGTGGCCGTCACCGGTTACAACGGGCGGGGCGTGACCACGGGTACGGTGGTCGGCAAGGCCTTTGCCGAATACCTGTGTAACGGAAATCCTCAAGCGCTACCGATTCCTTTCGCGCCCATGCAGCCATTGGCCGGGGTGGGGTTGCGCAGCTGTCTGTACGAGGCGGGATTCTCGCTGTATCACGCAGGCCAGTGCCTGCGGATCGTGATCTGAATGTTGATTTTTGCAGGGCGCAAGCGGCGCTTTTTCGATCTGCAGCTAGCCTGTAGTGGTGCGGGTTGTAGCAGTCTCGCACCAGCAGTGTGCACTTCGGTGACGCACGTTGTTACAGGCTGGTTGCACGTCGTTTAAAGCCACGGTTGCAATGATGGCGCAGGCGGGTTGCGCCTCAAAAAAATAATGGTTTTACCTTCCGCGGTTTAGACGGTTGCACGCCCAATGAAAATGGGTCCGAAACAGTCGAAATAACAAGAAAGCAGCGACTTTTTTAAGAATAAAAAACCGATGGCACGGCCCTTGCTCTGAGCATTCAGTGAAGTCGCAGTGCCAATTAAAAAAAACCATGGAGCACCACCTCATGTCCCAGACGTTTTACAAGAAAGGCTTTCTGGCCCTCGCAGTGGCAACTGCGTTGGGTGTTTCTGCGTTTGCTCAGGCTGACATCAAGATCGGCGTAGCGGGACCAATGACAGGCGCCAACGCGGCATTTGGCGAACAGTACATGAAGGGTGCACAAGCGGCGGCCGATGCGGTCAACGCGTCGGGCGGGGTCAACGGGGAAAAAATCGTACTGGTCAAGGGCGATGACGCCTGCGAACCGAAACAGGCTGTGACGGTCGCCAAAGACCTGACCAACCAGAAAGTCGCCGGCGTGGTCGGTCACTTCTGCTCCTCGTCGACCATCCCGGCCTCCGAGATTTACGACGAAGCAGGCATCATCGCAATCACTCCTGGCTCCACCAACCCGGCTGTGACCGAGCGTGGCCTGAGCGCCATGTTCCGTATGTGCGGGCGTGACGACCAGCAAGGCATCGTGGCCGGCGACTACATCGTCGACGTGCTCAAGGGCAAGAAAGTGGTCGTGCTGCACGACAAGGACACCTACGGTCAGGGCCTGGCGGATGCCACCAAGGCTCAGCTTGAGAAGCGTGGTGTGAAGCCTGTGCTGTATGAAGGCCTGACCCGTGGCGAGAAAGACTTCAGCACCATCGTGACCAAGATCCGCGGCGCTGGCGCTGACGTCGTCTACTTCGGTGGCCTGCACCCGGAAGCCGGTCCTCTGGTGCGTCAACTGCGTGAGCAAGGCCTGAAAGACGTCAAGTTCATGTCCGACGACGGCATCGTGACCGACGAACTGGTGACCACCGCTGGCGGTCCGCAATTCGTTGACGGCGTGCTGATGACCTTCGGCGCCGACCCACGCCTGCTGCCAGACAGCAAGACCGTGGTAGACGCCTTCCGCAAGGCCGGTACCGAGCCTGAAGGCTACACCCTGTACGCCTACGCTTCGGTCCAGGCCCTGGCGGCAGCCTTCAACGGTGCCAAGTCCAACAAGGGCGAAGAAGCGGCCGCATGGCTGAAGAAGAACCCGGTGAAGACCGTCATGGGCGAGAAGACCTGGGACAGCAAGGGCGACCTGAAAGTCTCCGACTACGTGGTTTACCAGTGGGACAAGGACGGCAAATACCACCAGCTGGAAAAACAGAAGTAAGGGCTGACTCGACACCTGAACCCCACTGATTCCCTGTAGGAGCGAGCCCGCTCGCGAAAAACGTCAACGATAACGCGTGCTTGCTGGTTCAACGCGTTGTCCTCAGGTTCTTCGCGAGCAAGCTCGCTCCTACAGGGGGCGGTGGTGGCCGGGTTGATCCTGGTTGTCATTGCTCCGACGTATATCTGTATTTTCCTTAGAAGAACCGCACAGCCACATGTGCAGGTTCTCATTGCGTGAGATTGCGTTATGGATGGTATTTTCCTGCAGCAACTGGTCAACGGCCTGACCCTCGGGTCGGTCTATGGCCTGATCGCCATCGGCTACACAATGGTCTATGGCATCATCGGCATGATCAACTTCGCCCACGGCGAGGTTTACATGATTTCCGCTTACCTCGCGGCAATCAGTCTGGCTCTGCTGGCTTACTTCGGTATCGAATCCTTCCCGCTGCTGATGCTTGGCACACTGATCTTCACCATCGTCGTCACGGCGGTGTATGGCTGGGTCATCGAGCGTGTCGCCTACAAACCCCTGCGCAACTCCACTCGACTCGCACCGCTGATCAGTGCGATCGGTATCTCCCTGATCCTGCAAAACTACGCACAGATCTCCCAGGGCGCGAAGCAACAAGGCGTTCCGACATTGCTCTCGGGTGCATGGCGCGTGGATATCGGTACCGGTTTCGTTCAGTTGACCTACACCAAGGTCTTCATTCTGGTCGCCGCGTTTGTCGGGATGGCCGCGCTGACCTACATCATCAAGTACACCAAGCTCGGCCGCATGTGCCGTGCAACCCAGCAAGACCGCAAGATGGCTTCGATCCTGGGGATCAACACCGACCGGGTGATTTCCTACGTGTTCATCATCGGTGCAGCGATGGCGGCCCTGGCCGGCGTGCTGATCACCATGAACTACGGCACATTCGACTTCTATGCCGGCTTCATCATCGGGATCAAGGCGTTCACCGCCGCGGTGCTCGGCGGGATTGGCTCACTGCCAGGCGCGATGCTCGGCGGGATCATTCTCGGGATTTCCGAGTCGCTGTTTTCCGGTCTGGTGAACTCGGACTACAAAGACGTTTTCAGCTTCTCGCTGTTGGTCCTCGTTCTGGTCTTTCGGCCTCAAGGCCTGCTCGGCCGTCCTCTTGTGTCGAAGGTGTAAGCGATGTCTTCAACCACTAAAAAAACCATTGATATCAAAAAAAGTCTGGTTGACGCGATTCTTGCCGGCCTCATTGCCCTGATTGTGTTCGGGCCGATTGTCGGCGTCGTTCTCGATGGCTATGGCTTCAACCTGGAAACCACCCGGGTGGCGTGGATCGTGGCGATCGTCATGGCCGGGCGTTTTGCCCTGAGCCTGTTCCTGCAGACAGCCAAGGGTCTGAAAATCCTCGAAGGCTTTGAAACGACAGGCTCCGGGGTGCATGTGCTGGCGCCGGACTACAAGTCGCGGCTGCGCTGGATCATCCCGCTGATGATCGTCATCGCCGTGGCACTGCCGTTTTTCTCCAACTCCTACCTGCTGGGCGTGGTCATCCTCGGGCTGATCTACGTACTGCTGGGGCTGGGGCTGAACATCGTGGTCGGCCTGGCCGGCCTGCTCGACCTCGGTTACGTGGCGTTCTACGCCATCGGCGCCTACGGCCTGGCACTCGGCTACCAATACCTCGGGCTGGGCTTCTGGACGGTGTTGCCGCTGGCGGCGATCACCGCCGGCCTGGCCGGTTGCATCCTTGGTTTCCCGGTGCTGCGCCTGCACGGTGACTACCTGGCGATCGTGACCCTGGGCTTCGGTGAAATCATCCGCCTGATCCTCAACAACTGGTTGTCGCTCACTGGCGGCCCGAACGGCATGCCGGCACCGCTGCCGACTTTCTTCGGCCTGGAGTTCGGCAAGCGAGCCAAGGACGGCGGCGTGCCGTTCCATGAGTTCTTCGGCATCGCCTACAACCCCGACGTGAAGTACTACTTCATCTACGCGGTACTGTTCCTGGTGGTGCTGGCTGTGCTGTACATCAAGCATCGCCTGACCCGCATGCCGGTCGGCCGCGCCTGGGAAGCCCTGCGCGAAGACGAAATCGCCTGCCGCTCCATGGGTCTGAACCACGTACTGGTCAAGCTCTCGGCATTCACCATCGGTGCCTCGACGGCCGGTCTGGCCGGGGTGTTCTTCGCCACTTACCAGGGCTTCGTCAACCCGACCTCGTTCACCTTCTTCGAATCGGCGTTGATCCTCGCCATCGTGGTACTGGGCGGCATGGGTTCGACCATCGGCGTGGTGATTGCAGCCTTCGTGCTGACCGTCGCTCCGGAACTGCTGCGTGGCTTCGCCGAGTACCGCGTGCTGCTGTTCGGCATCCTGATGGTGTTGATGATGATCTGGCGACCGCGCGGTCTGATTCGGATCAGCCGTACCGGTGTGACGCCGCGTAAAGGAGTAGCGCCATGAGCGAAGTCGTACTCTCCGTAGAGAAGCTGATGATGCACTTCGGCGGCATCAAGGCGTTGAATGATGTGAGCCTGAAGGTCAAGCGCAACTCGATCTTCGCCCTGATCGGCCCCAACGGCGCCGGCAAGACCACGGTCTTCAACTGCCTGACCGGGTTCTACAAGGCCTCCGGCGGCAAGATCGAACTGAACGTGCGCGGGCAAAAGACCAACGTCATCCAGTTGCTGGGCGAATCGTTCAAGCCGACCGATTTCGTTTCGCCAAAAAGCTTCATCACCCGGCTGCGTTACAAGATGTTCGGCGGCACCCACCTGGTAAACCGTGCCGGCCTGGCGCGGACGTTCCAGAACATTCGCCTGTTCAAGGAAATGTCGGTGCTGGAAAACCTGCTGGTGGCCCAGCACATGTGGGTCAACCGCAACATGCTGGCCGGCATCCTCAACACCAAGGGCTATCGCAAGGCCGAAAGCGATGCGCTGGACCATGCCTTCTACTGGCTGGAAGTGGTGGATCTGGTGGACTGCGCCAACCGCCTGGCCGGTGAACTGTCCTACGGCCAGCAGCGCCGCCTGGAAATCGCCCGCGCCATGTGCACCCGTCCGCAGATCATCTGCCTCGACGAACCGGCCGCCGGCCTCAACCCTCAGGAAACCGAAGCGCTGAGCGCGATGATCCGGCTGCTGCGCGATGAGCACGATCTGACCGTGGTGCTGATCGAACACGACATGGGCATGGTAATGAGCATTTCCGACCACATCGTGGTGCTGGACCACGGCATCGTCATCGCCGAGGGTGGTCCCGACGACATCCGCAACGACCCGAAAGTGATTGCCGCGTACCTGGGCGCCGACGAAGAGGAGGTGGTATGAGCAAACCCATCCTCGAACTCAAGGACCTGGACGTGTTCTACGGCCCGATCCAGGCCCTCAAAGGCGTCTCGCTGCACATCAACGAAGGGGAGACCGTCAGCCTCATCGGCTCCAACGGCGCCGGCAAGTCGACCCTGCTGATGTCGATCTTCGGCCAGCCACGGGCCGCCGACGGGCAGATCCTTTATCAGGGCGTGGACATTACCCACAAGTCTTCCCACTACATCGCCTCCAACGGCATCGCGCAGTCGCCGGAAGGGCGGCGGGTGTTCCCTGACATGACAGTCGAGGAAAACCTGCTGATGGGCACCATCCCTATCGGTGACAAGTACGCCAAGGAAGACATGCAACGCATGTTCGAGCTGTTCCCACGGCTTGAAGAGCGGCGTACCCAACGGGCGATGACCATGTCCGGAGGCGAGCAGCAGATGCTGGCCATCGCCCGCGCCCTGATGAGCCGGCCCAAGTTGTTGCTGCTCGATGAGCCGAGCCTGGGCCTGGCGCCGATCGTGGTGAAACAGATCTTCGCGACCCTGCGAGAACTGGCCAAGACCGGTATGACCATCTTCCTGGTGGAACAGAACGCCAACCACGCCCTGCGGTTGTCGGACCGGGCGTACGTGATGGTCAACGGCGAAATCCGCATGACCGGTACCGGCAAGGAGCTGCTGGTCAACGAGGATGTGCGTAACGCTTATCTCGGCGGGCACTGAGTTTCAGTGGGTTATGCACAAGCCCCGGCGCGCAATCGCCGGGGCTTTTTTTCATCTCCAAACACCGCCAGTTTCCCTGTAGGAGCGAGCTCGCGATAAACCGGAGAACGCTGTGGGGTGTCTGGTTTCCCGCGTTATCGTTCGCGACCATCGCGAGCAAGCTCGCTCCTACAGGGATCGCAGGAAATTGTGGAAAACAATATTCAAGAGCTCCCGAAGCGCGACATAAAGCCGCTGCAAATAGTTGTTTTGTCACGGTTTTGACTTGTCCCCGTTTGCTGTGGAGCCGGCTGTGAATAACGTGGGAGTAGCTGGCTGGAGGCCTTTTAAATCGTGGCCTGCAGAGGTGTGTTCAGTTTTTGATCAGGTGTTTTTGCGCAACTTGAAGAGCACTTTGTCAACCTTTTTGTTCGAGATGAAAGCGGGTGGAATCAGCGTGGACAAGCCTGTGGATAAGTCTGTGATTAAACTCTGGAAAGACCCGGCTGAAGGCCGTGGTTACTGGCTTGGCGCCATCGCTGGTTTGACCCGTCAGTCATGAAAATCCCCAGGGGCTACACGGCAGGCTATGGAGGGTCAAGCAAAAAAGTTTCAAAAAACCGTGCAAAGCCTTGTGGACAGCGGCTCGCAGCTTTTTCACTTGCCCCCAAAGACTGTGGACCGGCCTGTGGATAACGTGCGCGCACATGGCTGCAAGCCAGGCTGGCCGAGGGCTTGCGATGATTGTTCGTTTTTTGTACAGAAAGGGCGGTTGCCGCTATGGGCAAGGCCGGGCATTCTGCCTGCTGATTTACCATTCCAATGGCTGGCGATCAGCCGAAGCAAGGAGAACACGATGTCCAACACCCTGTTTATTACCGGCGCGACCTCCGGTTTTGGTGAAGCCTGTGCCCGTCGTTTTGCTGACGCAGGCTGGAAATTGGTGCTGACAGGCCGTCGTGAGGAGCGCCTCAATGCGCTGTGCGCCGAGCTGTCGAAGCAGACCGAAGTCCATGGCCTGGTGCTCGATGTGCGTGATCGCAAGGCCATGGAGGAGGCGATTGCCAATCTGCCGCCGTCCTTTGCCAAACTGCGTGGGTTGATCAACAACGCCGGGCTGGCCCTGGGCGTCGATCCGGCACCCAAGTGCGACCTGGACGATTGGGACACCATGGTCGACACCAACGTCAAAGGCCTGATGTACAGCACCCGTCTGCTGTTGCCACGCCTGATTGCCCACGGTCGTGGCGCCGGCATCGTCAACCTGGGGTCCATCGCCGGCAACTACCCGTACCCGGGCAGCCATGTGTATGGCGCGACCAAGGCGTTCGTCAAACAGTTCTCCCTGAACCTGCGCTGCGACCTGCAGGGCACAGGCGTGCGGGTCAGCAACATCGAACCGGGCCTGTGCGAGAGCGAGTTCTCGCTGGTGCGTTTTGCCGGTGACCAGGAGCGCTACAACGCCACCTACGCCGGTGCCGAGCCGATCCAGCCGCAAGACATCGCCGAGACCATTTTCTGGGTACTCAATGCGCCTGCGCATATCAACATCAACAGCCTGGAACTGATGCCGGTGAGCCAGACCTGGGCTGGGTTTGCGATCGAGCGCAAGTCTTAACTGTGGCGAGGGGGCTTGCCCCCGTTGGGCTGCGCAGCAGCCCTAAAACCATAAATATCAATGTTTCAGATGTAACTCATCCACCGGTTTGCGACTGCTCCGCAGTCGAGCGGGGGCAAGCCCCCTCGCCACAAGAGCGGTCCAAGCCGGACATCAGCTAGACTCCTCACCCAACAACCCCGCCACACCCGGCGGTCTAGAGGTATTAGAGGAGATCCAGTGAGTAATCGAGGCGAGCAGTCGCTGCTCAAACAATCGACCTTCCTGATGCTCGCCGTGACATTCGCCGGGATCATCACCGGTTTTGTGTCGGGCGCCCAATCCATCCTGTTCGATGGCTTCTTTTCGTTGGTCGCAGCTTTCATCAAGGTCCTGATGCTGATCACCGCCCGGCTGATCGCCAAGGAAAGCAACCAGCGCTTCCAGTTCGGTTCCTGGCACCTGGAACCCATGGTGCTGGTGATCGAGGGTTCCTTCATTTTCCTGGTCGCCATTTACGCCTTTCTCAACGGCGTGTTTGGCATCATCAATGGTGGCCGCGAGGTCGAGCTCGGGCTGGTAATCGTCTATGCGGCAGTGTTTACCGTCGTCGAGCTCATTTATTTTTTCTACGTCCGCCATCGCAACCGTACGCTTAACTCATCGCTAATCCAGTTCGACAACATCAGTTGGCTGGTGGATGCGATGCTGTCGGCGGGCTTGCTGGTGAGTTTCCTCATCGCGCTGCTGCTCAAGACTCAGGGTTACGACAAGTGGGCGGTGTATGTCGACCCGATGATCCTGATTCTGCTGGCCTTGGGCATGCTCCCCCCGGCGCTCAAAATCCTCGGACCGGCCTTGCGCGATGTGTTGGGGATCGTCCCGGATCAGCTGGACGAAAAGGTGCGTCAGGTGATGGAGGTGGCGAAGGTGGAGCATGGTTTCGACGATTACATTTCCTACGTGCAGAAGCACGGCAGGGCGTGTTTTATCGAGATCCACATCGTATTGCCGAAGGATTACTGGCTGGACGGCGTGGGGCAACTGGACAGTCTGCGCGAGGAAATTTCTGCGAAGCTTGGCGAGCCGGATGCCGCACGATGGCTGACCATCAGCTTTACCGGGGATCGCAAGTGGATTGAGTGACAGTTCGGTGACCTCTTTGAGGTCATTCGCGAGTAGGCTCGCTCCCACATTGAAATGCAATCTACTGTGAGAGCGAGCCTGCTCGCGAAAGCAATCAAACAGTCAGCCGAGATATACCGCCAGCCCGCGATAACAGGTCGCCAGGTGATAAGGCGTGGTCGACGGCATGTCGCGGCGGCTGACTTCACCGTGCTCATCACGACACTCAAACCAGCCTCCTGCATGCAGCGAACGCTGCTGCAACGCCTGCAATTGACGCATTACATCCGCTTCGCTGTCCGGACGCAGCGTCAGGGCGCGCAGGTATTCGGCCTGGGCCCAGATGCGCTGCGTGGCGTCCCGGACGCCGCTACCTGGCTCGAGGTCGAGCATGGCCCGCACCGCACCGGTCTGTTGATCGACGCCCAACTGCTCGGTAAAGGCGAAGGCTCTTTCCAGATCGGCATGCAGGGTTGAAGTGCGCAGCAGCGCCGAGGACTCCAGCAGGAAATACCACTCGAACTGATGCCCCGGTTCAAACCAGTTATCCACAGACCCCAGCGGCTTTTCCATCAACACGCCGTGCTGCGGATCGATGAAGCGCGCGTGCATGGCTGTGCATAACTCGATGAGTGCGTGTTGCGCGTCGAGATCTTCACGCACCGACAGGGTGGCGAGGAATGCTTCGGCCAGGTGCATCAGCGGGTTTTGCAAGGGGCCGCTGCCCAGCGATGCCCAGTCGCGGTCGAGCGTGGCTTCATACAGACCGTCGTCCGTGGCGAAACGCTGCGCGATCACTTCCAGCGAGGCGTTGAGTACCGACTCGACCAATGGCTCGCGGACCTTGTCCCAGTAATGGGCGCAGGCGAACAGGATGAACGCGTGGGTGTAGAGGTCCTTGCGCTGATCCAGCGGCGCCCCTTGTGCATCGACGCTGTAGAACCAGCCACCGTGCTCGGCATCGTGGAAGTGCCGCTGCAACGAGCGGAACAACGCGGCGGCGCGCTCTTCGGCGCCCGGCACCTGACCGATCAGGCTGGCAAAAAGATACAGCTGCCGCGCACAGGCCATGGCCCGGTAGCGTTGCGGTGGCAGCGGTTGGTGTTCGGCATCCAGCGCCTCGTAGGGCAACGCCATGTCGGCATTCCAGCCCGGACCTTGCCAGAGCGGCACGATGACGTTCAGGAAGTGCTGTTGCACCGAGGCGAACAGGGCGGTCAATTCAGGCTTGGAGGCGGAGCGGGGAACAGGTGGCATTGGCTGGCGTCGTCACGGCAGGGGCGATTGCGCGACATGTTAGCAGAGAGGCTGGCTTGAGAGAGGCTGTGTCTGTCAGGCCGCTTTCGCGAGCAGGCTCGCTCCCACAAGGGATCGTAGTACATGGGACCCATGTGGGAGCGAGCCTGCTCGCGATGGGGCCATCACAGGAGACAAAAAATCAACCCGCCAACAACCACACCCCGGTCGCCGCCGAAGCCGCGCCCGCCAGTCGAACCAGCGGTGCTGCCGCCTGCGGTAAGGTCCTCACCAGCGCATAACCTACCGCATGCAACACCGCCGTCGCGGCGACAAAACCTGCGGCATAGGTCCAGGGACTCGACATGTCCGGCAGTTCCAGCCCATGTGCGACACCATGAAACAGCGCAAACAACGCTGTCGCACCCACCGCCATTACCAGCGGTGGACGCACAGCCAGCGCCACCGCCAGCCCCAGGGCCAATACGGAAGCGGCAATCCCGCTCTCCAGTGCGGGCAGGTTCATTCCTTCAAAGCCCAGAACCCCGCCAATCAGCAGGGTCCCGACAAAGGTGCATGGCAGCGCCCAGCGCGCAGCACCTTGCTGCTGTGCGGCCCACAGGCCGACCGCGAGCATCGCCAGCAGGTGATCGAGACCGCCAAGCGGGTGGCTGATACCGGCGATCAAGCCATTGTCGCCGTGCCCAGGATGGGCGAAGGCAAGGGTTGGCGCCAGCAGCAGGGCCAGGGCGCCGAGAATGCGTTTCAGTGTCATGGAAAGCTTCCTTGTTGAAGGGGTGATCAGGCCGCGGTCAGCAAGCCCTGGCGTTCGATGAAGGCGATGATCTGTTCCAGACCCTGGCCGGTTTTCTGGTTGCTGAAGACAAATGGCTTGCCGTTACGCATGCGCTGGGTGTCGCTGTTCATCATCTCCAGCGAGGCGCCGACCAGTGGCGCCAAGTCGATCTTGTTGATCACCAGCAGGTCGGATTTGCAGATCCCCGGCCCACCCTTGCGCGGCAGCTTGTCGCCGGCCGAAACGTCGATCACGTAGATCGTCAGGTCGGACAGTTCCGGGCTGAAGGTCGCGGAGAGGTTGTCGCCACCGGATTCCACGAGAATCAGGTCCAGCCCCGGAAAACGGCGGTTGAGTTGATCCACGGCTTCAAGGTTGATCGAAGCGTCTTCGCGGATGGCGGTGTGCGGGCATCCGCCGGTTTCTACGCCGATGATGCGTTCCGGTGCCAGGGCTTCGTTGCGCACCAGGAAGTCGGCGTCTTCGCGGGTGTAGATGTCGTTGGTCACCACGGCCAGGTTATAGCGCTCGCGCAGGGCCAGGCACAGGGCCAGGGTCAGGGCGGTTTTGCCGGAGCCGACCGGGCCGCCGATGCCGACGCGCAGGGGTTGTGTGTTCATGTGATTCTCCAAAATAACAGGCCCTAGGAACGGAACAGACGACTGTACTGGCGCTCATGGGCCATACACGCCAGGGACAGGCCGAAAGCGGCGCTGCCGTAGTGGTCGGGATCGATTCGGGTGGCGCTCTGTTGAGCCTGTTGAAGCAGCGGCAACAGTTCGCTGGTCAGGCGTTGGGCGGCTTGCTGGCCCAGGGGCAAGGTCTTCATCAGCACCGCCAACTGGTTCTCCAGCCAGCTCCATAGCCACGCAGCCAAGGCGTCCTGCGGGCTGATCTGCCAGGCGCGCGCGGCCAAGGCCCAACCCAGGGCCAAATGGGGCTCGCTGCATTGTTCGAGGAAGGCGCGGGCGGGTGTGTCGAGTTCCGGCAAGCCATTGAGCAATTGCTGCAACGAGTAACCCATTTGCCGGCTTTCCTGATGCAGCTCGCGGGTTTCGCGACTGGCGCGGTGTTCCTCGCAGCGTTGCAGCAATTGGCCCCAGTTGTCCTCGCTGGCGGCCACGCAATGGGCGAGCAGCAGCGGCGCTTCGAAGCGTGCCAGGTTCAACAGCAACTGATCGCTGATCCAGCGTCGCGCACTGTCGGGGTCGTTTACCCGGCCGTTATCCACAGCCATTTCCAGCCCTTGGGAGTAGCTGTAGCCGCCAATCGGCAATTGCGGGCTGGCCAGGCGCAGCAGCGCCCAGGCCGGGTTCATGGGCGTACGCCGAACTGATGCAGTTTCGGCGCGTAGTTGAAGTCTTCATCGCCGTGGCGCGAATGATGATGGCCACCGCCGTAGGCGCCATGTTCCGGCTGGAACGGTGCTTCGATGTTCGAGGCCATGGCACCGAGTTGTTCGAGCATGGCCTTCAGCACGTAGTCGTCGAGCAGGCGCAACCAGCCGTCGCCGACTTGCAGGGCGACATGGCGGTTGCCCAGGTGATAGGCCGCGCGGGTCAGTTCGAAGGCATTGGCGCAGGTGACGTGCAGCAGTTGTTCGGGGCGGGCGCAGACGCGCACGATCCGCCCGTCTTCGGCTTGCAGGCATTCGCCGTCATGCAGCGGCGGTTGGCCACGCTCCAGAAACAACCCGACGTCTTCGCCCTCGGCACTGAAACAGCGCAAACGGCTTTTGCTGCGGGCTTCGAACGTCAGGTGCAGTTCAGCGGCCCAAACGGGTCGGGGGTCGATTCTGCGATGAATCACCAGCATCGGAAGGCTTCCAGCAATGGACGATGCTTAGGCTAGAGCAAGGGGCTTGCCAATCGACATGATGTGTAGGAAATGGCTGACGGAGGCGTAGGAGGGGGATCGATTGAGTGGGTTTTTGGTTGAAGTTGGTGCGTTGTTTTTGAGTTGCGCACCAAGTTGAAGCGATGTGTTTAATGTGGGAGCGGGCTTGCTCGCGAAGGCGGAGTGTCTGTCACATGAATGTTGAATGTGCCGGCGCTTTCGCGAGCAAGCCCGCTCCCACAGGGTTACTCAGTACTGCCGAGCCCTTGCCAGTGCTTGAGGCCGATAAAGATGAAGCGCAGTTGCTGGGTGATCTTGGCCTGGGGCGTCAGGTGCTCAGGCAAGGCCTCGGCGGGCGGATCGATGATGTCCGGCAGGGTGGCGAACACGCTTTTGACGATCAGGTCCGCCATGACGCTCAGGTCGGCGATGTCCAGGTGCTGCAGTTTCGGCATCAGTGACAAATCTGCCGCCAGGTCCGAACTGATGCCTTCACGCAGACGGCCAATGGCCTGGCGCACCGGCAGCGAACCGCCGTATTGCTCGCGGGCGAGAAACAGGAACTGCGAGCGGTTGGCGCTGACCACGTCGAGAAAAATCCGCACCGAGGCATCGATGATGCCGCCCATCACGAATTCGTTGTGCCGTACCAGGCGAATGGTTTCGCGGAAGGTCTGGCCGACTTCGCTGACCAACACCAGGCCCAGTTCATCCATGTCGGCGAAATGGCGGTAGAAACCGGTCGGTACGATGCCGGCGGTTTTCGCGACTTCACGCAGGCTCAGGCTGCCGAATCCTCGGCCGCCATCCATCAGGCGCCGGGCAGCGTCCATCAGGGCATTACGGGTCTGTTGTTTCTGTTCGGCGCGGGGCAGCATCGCAAGGGCGTTTTCTGGACAAGGACGCGGCGCACTCTAGCAAATCGGCTTTGCCGGCGTCGAACGACTGTGAGGGATCAAGCGGGGAGGTGCGGCATCTATAAAGCGCAGTGCTGAAAAGTCAAAAGCCCAATCCGGGGATTGGGCTTTTTTTCTGGGCGGCCATGGGGCTTAGCTCAGGGTGCTGTTGCGTTCGATCACACGGTCACCACCGCCTTCAGCGAGGGTTTGACCTTGTGGAGTGCGATCCGAACCGTCGGCAGCCAGGGTTTGACCTTGCGGGGTGCGATCCGAACCGTCGGCGGCCAGGGTTTGACCTTGTGGGGTGCGATCCGAACCGTCAGCAGCGAGGGTCTGGCCTTGTGGGGTGCGATCCGAACCATCAGCGGCGAGGGTCTGGCCTTGTGGGGTGCGATCCGAACCATCAGCGGCGAGGGTCTGGCCTTGTGGGGTGCGATCCGAACCATCGGCAGCCAGGGTCTGGCCTTGTGGAGTACGGTCCGAGCCATCCTGAGTGATCAGGCCTTTTTCTTTCAGGCGATCATTACCGCCTTCAGCAAGGGTTTGACCCTGAGGAGTACGGTCGGAGCCATCGGCGGCGACGGTCTGGCTGAACACCGAGTGGTCTTGTTTCACTTGTGGGGTGGCCTGGTCAGCTGCTGGCAGGGCAAAAGCAGTGCTGGCCAGCATCGAGAGTGAAAGGCTAAGCAGTAATTGGCGTTTCATGATTGTTGTGCTCCTCGGGGGTGCGAAAAAGTGGGTACGAGGGCAATGCTACTCTCGATAAGTCGATATAAAAGTTCATAAACGCAATGGTAATAATCAACGGAATTGATTGTTTGCTGGGGAGGCTCTAGGCCGGGCGTTTCCGGCGGGTTGTCTTGCACCGGTTTGGGTATTTTCGACCCATCTTTGACGTGTAGAAGTGCGGGGCCGGTAACGCTGCTCGACTGATGGGTCAGTATCTGACTGGCTGAATTCGGCGAAATCCGTCGATCGATTAAACCTGCCGGGTTTTTATCAGTCGTAGACTTCATGGCGAGCCGCTTCCGGCTCACCGTTTCACCTGTGCGCCGCAGTCGGGGCGCTCAGTCGTATCAGGAGCCCTGTGCAATGACGCGCACCCAAAAGACGTTTGTCTGGACCCTTTCCACCTTTCTTACCTTGTTGGCGTTGCTGGTGCTGATCATCGTGTTCTTCGACTGGAACCGGATCAAACTGCCGCTCAACGCCAAGGTTTCCGAAGAACTGCACCGCGCTTTTGCCATCAACGGCAATCTGTCGGTGGTCTGGCAGACCGAGCCCGATGAAAGCGGCTGGCGCGCTTGGGTGCCGTGGCCCCATGTGGTGGCCGAGGACATCAGCCTGGGTAACCCGGACTGGTCGAAGCAACCGCAGATGGCCACTCTCAAGCGTGTCGAGTTGCGCATTTCACCCCTGGCTTTGTTGGCTAAGCGGGTGGTGATCCCGCGTATTGACGTTGCCGAGCCGAATGCACAGCTGCAACGCCTGGCTGACGGGCGCGCAAACTGGACGTTCAAGTTCGACCCCAAAGACCCGAACGCCGAGCCTTCCAGTTGGGTGGTGGATATCGGGGCGATCGGCTTCGACAAGGGCCACGTCACCCTCGACGACCAGAACCTGAAGACGCAGCTCGACGTGCTGATCGATCCGTTGGGCAAGCCGATTCCGTTCAGCGATATCGTCGGCGACAAAGCGGCGAAAGCCGTGCAGGAAAAGGGCTCGTCACCCCAGGATTATGCGTTCGCCCTCAAGGTCAACGGCCAGTACCACGGCCAGAAACTCGCGGGCCAGGGCAAGATTGGCGGGCTGTTGGCGCTGCAGGACGCGGCACGCCCGTTTCCGCTTCAGGCACAGGTGAAGATCGCCGATTCCAGCGTCGAACTGGCTGGTACCCTGACCGATCCGCTGAATCTCGGCGCCCTGGACTTGCGCCTGAAACTGGCTGGCACCAGCCTGGGCAACCTCTACCCGCTGACCGGCGTGATCCTGCCGGACACGCCACCCTATGCCACCGACGGCCATCTGATCGCCAAGTTGCACGAGCCGGGTGGCGCGGTGTTCCGCTATGAAGAATTCAACGGCAAGATCGGCGAGAGTGACATCCACGGCAGTATGACCTACATGGCCAGCCAGCCACGGCCAAAACTCAGCGGCTCGCTGCTGTCCAATCAATTGCTGTTCGCTGACCTGGCGCCGCTGATCGGCGCCGATTCCAACGCCAAACAGAAGGCCCGTGGCGGTGACAGCAAACAACCGGCGGACAAAGTGCTGCCGGTCGAAGAGTTCAAGACAGATCGCTGGCGCGATATGGACGCCGATGTCGAGTTCACCGGCAAGCGCATCGTACACAGCGAAAAATTGCCATTCAACGACCTCTACACCCATCTGGTGCTCACCGATGGCGTGCTCAGCCTCGAACCGCTGCGCTTCGGCGTGGCCGGCGGCAAGCTGGATGCGCAGATTCGCCTGAACGGCCACAACGATCCCCTGGAAGGCCACGCCAAGCTTACGGCCCGGGGCTTCAAGCTCAAACAGTTGTTCCCCGGCTTTGAGCCGATGAAAACCAGTTTTGGCGAGCTCAATGGCGACGCAGATATCACCGGTCGCGGCAATTCGGTGGCCAGGCTGCTGGGCAGTGCCAACGGCAATCTGAAAATGCTGATCAACGATGGCGCCATCAGTCGCGAACTGATGGAGCTGGCGGGCCTGAACGTCGGCAACTACGTGGTGGGCAAGATCTTTGGCGACAAGGAAGTGAAGATCAACTGCGCGGCCGCCGACTTCGGTATCCAGTCCGGCCTGGCCACCACCCGGCTGTTCGTATTCGACACCGAGAACGCCATCGTCTACATCGACGGCACTGCTAACATGGCGACGGAACAACTGGACCTGACCATCACCCCGGAATCCAAGGGATGGCGCCTGATTTCATTGCGTTCGCCGCTGTATGTGCGCGGCAAGTTCATCAAACCTGATGCCGGTGTGAAAGCGGTGCCACTAATGTTGCGCGGCGCGGGGATGGTTGCACTGGGTGTGATCGCCGCCCCGGCAGCGGGGTTGCTGGCGCTGGTTGCACCAAGTGGCGGTGAGCCGAACCAGTGCGCACCGTTGCTGGAGCAGATGAAGGCCGGCAAGGCACCGAAGACGGTGAAGGACTGAAGACCTGCAGCCCTGCAGCCCGAACCTTTTGAGTGCTGGAGGGCGGCATGCCGCAGGCTTTTCAACGCGGGCTCAGATTTCTGGATCTGATTCAAAAATCTGGAACAGGTGAGTCTGAGGCTTGCTGCCAAGTTTACCGACAATCTGAGTTCTGATTTTGGCGTACTTGTCTTCGGACAAATAGGTGGTCCATAAGCTGGTCTCAATATCGCCCTGTATGACCGCTTCAGGGAGCGGTTGCCTAAGAAAGGCGATGTCTACGGAGCGAGTCGTTTCGAGGGAAATTTGAAGTGAGATGGTTTTTTTGTTTTCGCAGACGATTGTCAACAGCGTGCTCACGGTATGCGAGCCCTCTCCGTGGCTGGGCGCGATTTCTGTTTGAAATCTGTTCAGGAGTGCCTTGAGGGCAGGTGCTTCGCTGGGTAGTTGTGCAATGTTTGAAAGCGCGCTGCTCAGTTGTTGCAGTTGCTCTTTTTGTAATGTATCAGCCAGTACCGTGGATGCAATGCTGAACAGGCTGGATGAACTTTTTGGAAGGGGATGATTCTTTGAGCCATTAAGTACCCAGTAAAATTTTTCAATTGAAGTTCTGTACGATGTAAACCACTTATCTGGAGTGCTATCAGCGAGTAGTTGTCCCAGTAGGCTGGAGTAAAGAATGTCCTTTTTGAATTGATCGGAGTGTTTGCCTAAAAAAAGTGTGATATTGCCATCGACGATGTAAATCTCGGATAATAATGATTTCATGTTGGCCTCAAGCAAAAAAGTGAGGTAAGTGTGGCACTGAGACCGTCAGTATGGGGCGGTCCCAGTGCAAATCTGAAGTTTATGTGTTACTGAAAACCCGGGATATTGTCGAGGTACTGGTCAGCAGCATTGCCCAGTTTCTCAAGTACTTTGTTGCGCACTCGCGCATAGACTTGAGTGTTGAGGTAAACCGGCGTTGCCTGCGATTTTACGGCGGTGGATTTAGTTGTCGATTTCCACCAGAGAATACCGCGAGTACTTTCCCTGACATCCACACTTGTACAGCTAAGGATCATCATCGGAGAGCCTTCCCGGGTTTGCCAGACAGGGGAAATATCAAACACCGCTTGATAACCTTTTTGAGCGTTACGATTGTAGATCTGGATCAGGCCGTCCTCACCTTTCACTCCCTCCACGGCTTTACCAGCCAGTGCTGCCAAGCGAGGAGCGTTTCCCCCGACCAGAGTCTTAAGTATGTCAAAAGCGACGGCGTCCATGGTAAGGCCGGCTCTTTCAATGACTACGTCCTGAGCGTGAATCTTGTTGATCGTCCATCCAAGGTTACGCAGACCTTCGGTGTAAAAGTTGTACCACTGATGCAACTCTTTAACCATGTCGTATTTTTGCGATGCAGCGTTTTGCATCAGTAATTTGCAGTTGTCGACATCTTCACGGTTTTGCACCGATACGCCGGGTACATAGATGTTCATCATGTCCGGGCCGACGGTGCCACTTTCCTTGTTTGGATCGACTGGAAGGTCGTCGGAGACGCTTCGAATGGTCGGCAGTGTTTGAGTGTAGGCAGCACGCCGAGCAGGCAAGGCGGGCAGGCTGTCCAGAAATTCAAGTTGTTGTTCAATGTGCATGATTGCTTAGTCCTTAATATGTTTTCCAGACTTCTTGTCTGTCAGTTGAATATAAGGGGTGGGAGAGTTTAGTCCATGGTGTGGTTGTAACTTGATAAGTATCGTACGTTACTATTTCGTGTGGGGGGTTGGTCTGGTTTAAGTTAGTGATCAGTATGTTTGGTGTCTGCTAACTATTGTCGCTGTCGTTATTTGCGTCGGTAGTCGATGAACATTCATCGTATTGAATGACCGGATGCCAACGCCTCCTCACGCAACCACCCAAAAAACGCCCGTACCGGCGGATGACGTTCGCGCCCCGGCACGCACAGTGCACTGTACCCGGCGCCATCGACCTGGACGTCACCCCGATACGGCACCAGCAACCCACTGGCCACACTTTCCGATACAAGAATATTGCTCGCCAGCACCAGGCCTTGCCCGGCAATGGCTGCTTGCAGGGCGTAGTGCTCTTCGTCGTATTCGCGTACGGCGGGCGAGCTGCTCAGCCAGGTTTCGCCGGAGCGAGCGCACCAGGCCTCCCAGCCGTGGGCATAGAGTTTCGAGTTGTGCCAACGCACGCTGATCAGCGTTGGGGCACGATTCAATGCCAGCGCCACTTGTTCGGGCGAGCCGTAGACGCCGAAGGACTCATCGAACAGGCACTGGCCATACAGGTTGGGGTAGTCGTCGAGGCTGTAGCGCAGCACCAGATCGACGCTGGCGTCCTGATGCAAATCGATGACCTCGCAATGAGTGTCGAGGCGAACGCTGATGTTCGGGTGGCGCGCATAGAAGCGCCCCAAGCGCGGCACCAGCCACAGCGCGGCGAAGGCTGCGGTGGTGGAGACCGTCAAGTTCGCACCGCTGCGTTGCGGGCGCAGGGTATCGACACTTTGCGCCACTTCGAGGAACGCCCCGTGCAGGCTCTGGAACAGCCGTTCGCCGCATTCGGTCAGGCGCACCTGGCGTGGCAGGCGTTCGAACAGCGACACGCCGAGCCAGCTCTCCAGGGAACGGATCTGATGGGACACCGCCGTCGGGGTGACGGACAGTTCTTCGGCGGCGGCCTTGAAACTCAACAGGCGTGAGGCGGATTCGAAGGCGCGCAGGGCGGTCAAGGGCAGCGAGGCGAACATTGAACACTCCACAGGTGAAATGGATTCACCTTGGCTGATTTTTACTCATTTGAAGGGGCGCAGTCGCGAGCTTCAAGCTGCAAGCCACAAGCCGTTTGAGTTTAGTCCCTGAGGAGGTTCAGATGAGTAAAATTCTTGCCGTTCATGCCAGCCCCCGTGGCGATCGTTCGCACTCCCGGCGTTTGGCCGAAATGTTTCTGTCGGCCTGGCAGGCCCGTCATCCACACTCGTCACTGACCCGGCGCGAAGTAGGTCGGGCGCTGATCCCGCCGGTCAACGAGGCATTCGTGGCCGCCGCGTTTTACCCCGAGCCCGACGCTCGGCCGCTGTCGATGCAGGCCGACCTGGCGTTCAGCGACGAACTGGTCGGCGAACTGCTCGGCCATGATGTGCTGGTGATTTCCACACCGATGCACAACTTCAGCCTTCCCAGTGGCTTGAAGGCCTGGATCGATCAGATCGTGCGGGTGGGGGTGACCTTCGATCACACCCTGGACAATGGCGTGGCCCAGTACGAGCCATTGGTGCAGGGCAAAAAAGCCCTGATCATCACCAGCCGTGGCGGCTTCGGTTTTGGCCCGGGTGGCGAGCTGGAAGCCATGAACCATGCCGACACGCTACTACGCACGGTGCTCGGATTCATCGGCATCACCGATGTCACAGTGGTCGCTGCCGAGGGCGAGGAGTCTGCCGAACGCAGCTTTGAAATCTCTGCCGCCGAGGCTGAGCAGCGCTTGCTGGCGCTGGCCGGGGAGTTCTAGATGGCCTGGCTTTTTCTGCTGGTCGCCGCCGGGTTCGAGGTCACCTTCGCCATGGGCATGAAGTACGCCGAGGGCTTCACCCGGCTCTGGCCTTCGCTGATCACGGTGGTGGCCGCTGTGGGCGGGATCTACTTCCTGACCCTGGCCATGCGCGAGTTACCCGTGAGCATCGCGTACCCGATCTGGACCGCTATCGGTTCGCTGGGCACGGTGTTTCTCGGGTTCGCGCTGCTGGGGGAAAGCCTGAGCGTGATCAAGCTGGTCTCGGTCGGGCTGATCGTGGCGGGCGTGGCGGGGTTGAAGTAGGGCGGATGACATAGACTTGTCGTCGAGTTGTCATCTTCGCAGGCGTAGCTTGGCGGATGTCTTGCATTCCGCTTGTGTCACCATTCGACCACAAGGATGTCCACCCATGTCGCAAGGTTCTGCCCCGCGCTACCCGCTGGTGCTGGTCCCGGGAATGCTCGGGTTCATCCGCCTGGTGCTTTATCCGTACTGGTACGGGATCGTCGAGGCGCTGCATCGTAGTGGCGCCGTGGTGTTCGCTGTGCAGGTCTCGCCGCTTAATTCGAACGAGGTACGCGGCGAGCAATTGCTGGCGCGTATCGACGAAATCCTGCGGGAAACCGGGGCCGACAAGGTCAACCTGATCGGCCATAGCCAGGGCTCACTGACCGCCCGCTACGCCGCGGCCAAACGCCCGGACCTGGTGGCATCGGTGACCTCGGTGGCCGGGCCGAACCATGGTTCGGAGCTTGCCGATTATCTGCACAAGCATTACCCCCATGACAGCGTCCGTGGTCATCTGCTGTGTTTTTTGCTGCGGATGGTCAGCGCGCTGATGGGGTGGCTGGATACCGGTTACCGAGGGCCGAAGCTGCCGGTGGATATCCATGCGTCCCATCTCTCCCTCACCAGCGCCGGCGTGGCGCTGTTCAACCAACGTTATCCACAGGGCTTGCCTGAAACCTGGGGCGGTCACGGGCCGGAAGAGGTCAATGGCGTGCGCTATTACTCCTGGTCCGGCACTTTGCAGCCGGGCATCACCGATCGCGGGCGCAATCTGCTGGACGGTACCAACCGCAGTTGCCGGTTATTCGCCAAAACCTTCGTCCGTGAAGCCGGGCATTGCGACGGCATGGTCGGGCGCTACAGCTCGCACCTGGGCACGGTGATTGGCGATGAGTATCCGCTGGATCACTTCGATATCGTCAATCAGTCGCTGGGGCTGGTGGGCAAGGGGGCTGCGCCGGTGCGGTTGTTTGTCGAGCATGCGGCGCGACTGCAAGCGGCGGGTTTATAAGATCAAAAGATCGCAGCCTGCGGCAGCTCCTACAGGGGAACGTATTCCAAATGTCGGAGCTGCCGCAGGCTGCAATCTTTTCAATCAGGCAACACCGACCTTGCGCCCCAACACCGTCGTCCAGCGCTCGGAAACAATCACCCCGCCCAACGTCAACACACCACCCACCAGGTGGTACATCGCCAGTTGTTCATGCAGCACCACCGCTGCAATCAATGCGGTAATCAACGGCAGCAAATTGAAAAACTGCGTGGTCCGGCTCGGCCCCAAACGTACCACCGCCTGCATCCACGCCAACGGCGCGACCATCGAAGCCAGCAGGCAGGCGTAAAGCACCAGCGGAATGTTCTGCAGGGTCGGGCCGACTTTCGGTGAGGCGAGGAACAGCGGAAACAGCACCACCACGGCCACCAGCACCTGCAGATACAGGAGCACTAGCGGCGGCAGTTTCAGCTGCCATTTTTTCAACAGGGTGCTGTAGACCGCGTAGGCCAGGGTGGCGATCAGCATCATCGCGTCGCCCAGGTTGACCCCGTGTTCGAGCAATGCGCCCAGGCTGCCGGACGACACCACCACCAGGACGCCAGCGAACGACAGCACCGCACCGGCCAGGGCACCCAGAGTCAGGCGCTGGCCGAGGCTGATGATCGCCATCGCGAGCGACATCAGCGGCATCAGCGACAGGATGATGCCCATGTTGGTGGCCGAGGTCAGGCTCGCGGCGAAGTACGCCAGGCTTTGATAGACCGCCATGCCAAGAACACCGAGGACAAAGATCTTGCCCAGTTTCGGACGGATCAGCGGCCAATGGGCGAGCACCGGTTTGAGCATGAAGGGCGTGAACAGCAAACCGGCCAGCAGCCAGCGGTAGAAGCCGATCTCGGCGGGGAAGATCGCCCCGGCCGACATTTTGGTGATCACGGTATTGCCGGCCCAGATGAAAATGGCCAGCAGGGGATAAGCGTATTGCATCGGGAAAAACCAGAACGTTAATGAAGTGCAATTATCCGCTTGTCTGGATGCAAGCCTATACTTCGATCCGGACAACTCGCCCCTGATGACGGACAGCATGAGCAGTAAACACATCGACCTGCTGGATTTCAGCGAACTGCCGTCGGCGGTGTACTTCCGCTACGCCGATTTTGACGCCCACGAATACGCCGCCCCCCATCGACATCCCTGGGGGACGCTGGAATATGCAGCCCACGGCGTACTACACATGGACGTTGAGGGCAGCCGCTTCATGTCGCCTCCGCAATACGCGGTGTGGGTGCCGCCACAGATCGAGCACAGTTTCTATAGCCATCAACCGGTCAACTACCGCGCCGTGTGCCTGGCGCCCAAGGTGTGCGCCGAACTGCCGTCGCGAGCCTGTACCCTGGCCATCAGCGACATCCTCAAGGCGATCCTCAAGGATTTCGCCGCCCGGGACGTGCAAATTCCCGAGTGCGATGCGGACCAGCGTCTGGCCCAGGTATTGGTGGATCAACTGCAACAGGCCCCGGTGCACGAGTGCTACTTGCCCTACGCCAGCAGCCCCGGATTGCTGGGGATTCTGGAAGCGTTGCAGGCCGAGCCTGGGGATAACCGGCCATTGTCGGAATGGGCCGCACGCATCCATGTCAGTGAACGCACCCTGGCGCGGCAGTTCGTGCGGGAGTTGGGCATGAGTTTCGGCGAGTGGCGCCAGCGCCTGCGTTTTCTGGCAGCGATCGAAGCGCTGGACAGCCCGCGCAGCATTCAGCAAATCGCTTTCGACATGGGCTATAGCACCGGCTCGGCGTTTATCGCGATGTTCCAGCGCCAGGCCGGATGTACGCCGGAGCAGTATCGGCGCAGCCATCTGGAGAACAGGAAGGTGTAACAGGGGTTGTCTACACTCCAGTACGAGGCCGCGCCCCTCGGTGTGGCAACAAGGAGAAAACTCCATGAAGAATTTGCGTGTCCCTTTGTTGATGATCGGTTTGCTGCTCTGTTCCCAGGGCTTCGCCGCCACAGCCCAACAGGAAAAGATGACTACCTGCAACGCCGACGCCACGGCCAAGAGCCTCAAGGGCGACGAGCGCAAAGCCTTCATGAGCACCTGCCTGAAGGCTACTCCGGCGGCAAACGATGCCGGCAAGACCTTGACGCCGCAGCAGGAGAAAATGAAAACCTGCAACGCCGACGCCGCCACCAAAGCCCTCAAGGGTGATGAGCGCAAGGCGTTCATGAGTGATTGCCTGAAGAAAAAATAATTCACAGGGATCAACTCAGTCGAGTGTGGGAGCGGGCTTGCTCGCGAAGGCGGTGCCTCAAACAGCATTGAAGTTGACTGACACGACGCCTTCGCGAGCAAGCCCGCTCCCACATTTGATTGATGGCGATTTTCAGATATGTGTACGACGATCCGCGATGGGACCCGCACTCGAGCTGCCATCCCACTAAGGTCGACCCACACAATCCTAGTGCTCGCACCGGATCGCTGGCAGACTGCCAATCCTTTTTACGCCGTTCGTTTTTGAGGCTGTATGCCAACGTTTTCTCAGCGTCAAGTTTTGCTGGTCATCAGCTGGGTCATCATTTTTGGCGGGCTGCTGCTGGTCCTGCCGCTGCGGTTGCTGCCGAGCCTGCTCGCCGGGTTGCTGGTGTTCGAACTGGTCAACATGCTCACTCCGCAACTGCAACGGCTGATCGAAGGCCGGCGTGCGCGCTGGCTGGCGGTGGCCTTGCTGGGGACGCTGATTGTCAGCGTACTGTCGCTGATCTTTGCCGGTGCCTTCAGCTTCCTGTTGCACGAGGCGGAAAACCCTGGCGCTTCCCTCGACAAATTCATGGGGGTGGTCGACCGCGCACGCGGGCAACTGCCGCCGTTCATCGACGCCTATCTACCGGCCAGTGCCGCTGAGTTTCGGGTGGCGATTGGCGAGTGGGTCAGCAAGCACCTGAGCGAATTGCAACTGGTGGGCAAGGATGCGGCACACATGTTCGTGACCTTGCTGATCGGCATGGTGCTGGGCGCGATCATTGCGTTGCAGCGTGTGCCGGATCTGACCAAGCGCAAACCGCTGGCGGCGGCGCTGTTTGATCGTCTGCATCTGCTGGTTCAGGCGTTTCGCAACATCGTGTTCGCCCAGATCAAGATTTCCCTGCTCAATACCTTCTTCACCGGGATTTTCCTGGCGGTGATCCTGCCGATGTTCGGCATCAAGCTGCCGCTGACCAAAACCCTGATCGTGTTGACCTTCCTGCTCGGTCTGCTGCCGGTGATCGGCAACCTGATGTCGAACACCTTGATCACCATCGTCGGTCTGTCGCTGTCGATCTGGGTCGCCGTTGCGGCGCTGGGATACCTGATTTTTATCCACAAGCTCGAATACTTCCTCAACGCGCGTATCGTCGGCGGGCAGATCAGTGCCAAGTCGTGGGAGTTGCTGCTGGCGATGCTGGTGTTCGAGGCCGCGTTCGGCCTGCCGGGGGTGGTGGCGGGACCGATTTACTACGCGTATCTGAAGAGTGAGTTGAAGCAGGTGGGGATGGTTTGATCCGCTGAGTCTTTGTTGGCTGAGCTGGCCTCTTCGCGAGCAAGCCCGCTCCCACAAGGACAGTGCATGACCTGTGGGAGCGGGCTTGCTCGCGAAGGGCGCGCCAAAGATTCTGGATCAGTCCATCGACCCGTAGCGTTTCGCAGCTTCGATCGCCAAGCCACTGCCGATACTGCCAAAGATATTCCCTTCCACATGCCGCGCCTTCGGCAGCATCGCCGAAACACTGTTGCGCAGCGCCGGAATGCCGCTTGAGCCGCCGGTGAAGAACACCGTGTCGACCTGGTCGACCCGAACATCGGCGTCTGTCAGCAATTGGGTGACGCTGTTGCGCACCCGCTCCAGCAGGTTGTCGATGGCCGACTCGAACAGCGCACGGCTCAAGTCCACGCTCAGGCCCGCTTCAATGCGGTCCAGCGGCACGTGGCGGTTGTCGGCGTGGGTCAGCTGGATCTTGGATTCTTCCACTTCCATCGCCAGCCAGTGGCCGGCGCGCTGTTCGATCAGCTTGAACAGGCGATCGATGCCGCCGGTGTCCTCGATGTCGTAGCGCATACTGCCCAGGGCCAGTTGCGATTTCTGCGAGTACACCGAGTTGATCGTGTGCCAGGTCGCCAGGTTCATGTGATGGCTGGTAGGCATGTAGGCACCGCTCTTCATCCGGCTGCCGTAGCCGAACAGTGGCATCAGGCCGGCCAGCGAGAGTTGCTTGTCGAAGTCGGTTCCGCCGATATGCACGCCGCCGGTGGCGAGGATGTCGTCCTGGCGGTTATCCACAGCGCGCCGCTCTGGTGACAGGCGCACCAGGGAGAAGTCGGACGTGCCCCCGCCGATGTCGACGATCAGTACCAGCTCTTCTTTCTCGATGGTCGACTCGTAGTCGAATGCCGCGGCAATCGGTTCGAACTGGAACGAGACTTCCTTGAAGCCGATCTTGCGCGCCACGTCGACCAGGGTGTCTTCGGCTTCCTTGTCGGCCATCGGGTCGTCATCGACGAAGAACACCGGGCGACCCAGCACCACTTCTTCGAATTCCCGACCGGCGGCGGCCTCGGCACGGTTCTTGAGCTGGCCAATGAACAGCCCGAGCAGGTCCTTGAACGGCATGGCCGTGCCCAGGACGCTGGTGTCGTGCTTGATCAGCTTGGAGCCCAGCAGGCTTTTGAGCGAGCGCATCAGGCGGCCTTCGTAGCCTTCCAGGTACTCGTGCAGCGCCAGCCGGCCGTACACCGGGCGACGTTCTTCGATATTGAAGAAGACCACTGACGGCAGGGTGATCTTGTCGTCCTCCAGCGCGATCAGCGTTTCCACGCCGGGGCGCAGCCAGCCGACGGTGGAGTTGGACGTGCCAAAGTCGATACCCACGGCACGGGCTGGAGATGCGTTGTTCATGTCTTTCAGGTTCCGGTTAAAAAACGGCCGCGCAGTGTATGCCAGTGCGCGCCAGATTCGAAGGCCGGTTATCTGCTAATTCTTCGCAAACAATGCCTTGAAAGATGGGGCATCCCCCCCAAACTACCCTGCATCAACCGGACAGCGGCGGGCGTGCTTGCAAGAAGCCCCGCCGGCTGCCGATAAACTTCTGCTGCGCCGCCCGGTCACAAATTTGAGATCGGTCAAACCAACGGCTGCAAACAAGCGCATGCTGTGGCCCGTGGCGCGATTTGATAACGGATGGTGATTCCCGCGATGGACTTCAAAGACTATTACAAGATTCTCGGTGTGGAACCGACCGCAGACGATAAGGCGATCAAGGCCGCTTATCGCAAGCTGGCGCGCAAATACCACCCCGACGTCAGCAAGGAAAAGGACGCCGAGGCCAAGTTCAAGGACGCCTCGGAAGCCTATGAGGCGCTGAAAAGCGCCGACAAACGCGCCGAATACGATGATCTGCGCCGTTATGGCCAGCACGGCCAGCCGTTCCAGGGACCGCCGGGCTGGCAGAGCCGTGGCGGTTTTGGTGGCGGTGGCCAGGACACGGGCGATTTCTCGGACTTCTTCAGTTCGATCTTCGGCAACCGTGGGCCTGGTTTCAGTGGGGGTGGACAGTCGCGTCGCAGCACCGGACGTCGAGGGCAAGACGTGGAAATGGAACTTGGGGTTTTTCTCGAAGAAACACTGTCGACCGAATCGAAGAAGGTGACCTTCCAGGTACCGCAGTACAACGCGGCCGGCCAGCATGTGAGCAACACCAGCAAAAGCCTGAACGTGAAGATTCCGGCCGGTGTGGCCGACGGCGAGCGCATTCGCCTCAAGGGACAGGGCGCTCCGGGTGTGGGTGGCGGCGCCAATGGCGACCTGTACCTGACGATCCGTTTCGCACCGCACCCGAAATTCGATGTCGAAGGCGATAACCTGATCATCACATTGCCACTGGCTCCGTGGGAGCTGGCGTTGGGGGCCGAAGTCGCCGTGCCGACCCTGACCGGCAAGATCAACCTCAAGGTGCCGGCCGGCAGCCAGAACGGCCAGCGCATGCGCGCCAAGGGACATGGCCTGATGAACAAGGCCGGTGAGCGCGGTTACCTGTTCGTGCAATTGAAAGCCGTGATGCCGAAGAAATCCGACGATGACATCAAGGCCCTGTGGCAGGAGCTGGCGAAAAAAGCCGCATTCGACCCGCGAGAGCATTTTTGATCCCTTAGAACCAAGGAGTCACTGACAATGAGCAGTCCCCTGATCGTTCAACTGGACATGGCAGAATTCTGTGAGGCGACCGAGCTATCGGACGTCTACGTGATCGAAATCGTCGAACACGGCATCCTCGAACCTCAGGGCGCTCAGCCCAAGGACTGGGTTTTCAACGACTATGAGCTGACCCTCGCCAAGCGCGCCGTCAAGCTGCGGCGCGACCTCGACCTGGAGTGGGAAGGCGTCGCCCTGGCGCTGGACCTGCTTGAAGAAGTGCAGCAACTGCGCGCCGAGAACCGCATGCTCAAGCAGCGCTTGGGACGGTTGTTGGTGGAGTAACCAAAAGAGTGACGCCCAACCTGTGGCGAGGGAGCTTGCTCCCGCTGGGCTGCGCAGCGGCCCCCAAAATATCGAGTCAGCACATTTCAACAGGTTCAGCGCAAATATAGAGTTTGCGACCGCTTCGCGCTCGAGCGGGAGCAAGCTCCCTCGCCACAAAAGCCGCCCCTCAGCAGGCGTCTAGACTGTCCTCGGCAACACCACGGTAAAGATCGTGCCATCCATTTCACTGGAACTGACTTCAATCGTCCCCTGATGGGCGTCGACCACTTCCTTGACGATAAACAACCCCAACCCAAGGCTGGTAGTGGGCTCGCCGAGTTCTTCGCTGGCACTGCGCACCAGTGGGTCGAAAATGGTCGGGATCGCATCACCGGGGATGGGGACTCCGTCGTTCTGCACCGTCAGCCGAACGCTGTCGGCCTCGCCCTTGAGGGTCAAGGTCACTTCACGTTTGCTCGAGCCATGCTGCAAGGCATTGCCGATCAGGTTTTGCAGCATCTGATCGACCCTGCGCGGGTCCCAGGTACCGCGGGTGTCACCCTGTACCGTCAGGGTCGGATCGCACTCCGGTTGACCGGCACAGGCCCTCGCAATCGCGTCCCGTGCCGCTTCAGCCAGGTCCATGGGCGCCGGTTCGATCGGCAGGTGCTTGCCCAGGCGACTGCGCACCAGTTCCAGCAAATCCCCGACCATCACCGCCAGATGTCCGGTGCTGCGCTGGATATTGATCGCGCACTTGAGCGCATCACCTTCCAGTGCGGCTTTGCGCAGCAGGATTTCGGTGGACATGCTCACCGCCTGCAGGGGCGCGCGCAGGTCATGACCGAGGATCGCGAGGAAAATGTCCCGGGAGCGGTTGACCATTTCGGCATAGGCGGCGGTGGATTCGGCCAGGGCTTCGTCGATGGCTTCGTTGAAGCGGATCATGTCCTGGAAGTAGGCCAGGTCAGGCGATTGCAGGCTGTTGACCCACAGACGGATGACACAGGCGCGCAAATGACGGAACTCACTGGTCATCTGCACCAGATCAAAACCCACGGTATGGCGCAACTCGCCATGGCTGGCACCGGCCTCGTCGAGGCTCGGGGTTTTCTCCGGGCCCTCGCCGCGTGCTTTGGCCGCTTGTTCGGAGGGTGTCTGGGGCTTGCACATGTCCCGGGCCGCGGCCAGCAGGATCGACCGGGCATGGTCGCGCAAGGCGGCGCTGTCCATGGATTCGGCGGCCGGGGTGATGGTTTTGGCGAACTGCTCCCACTCATCGACGATGCGATCAACCTGTAGCACGATGAATTCGGAAAGACGCATGGCGGTTACCTGAGCATGAATCGGGGACAGCGAATCGAATAGTAGTCCCTTTGCCGGAAAAAACACGACCGCTCGTTCGGTGGCATAAGTCCAGGTCTCTATGGCGGTACTTATGTATTGAAGGCTCTTTGAATTTCGATCGGTGGAGGCCTTTTTTCAGGGGCGGCCCAACGGTTTTTTTGGCTTTTGTTTGGCGGGCGGGTTGGCGAAGCTGTGAGTTCAAATCCAGCCATCAAGGTGATGTAACAGTGTCTGAATTGCATGGAAGCCATTCACAGCAAACGATTGAAACCACAGGCGTCGAACACCAGGGCGTGCATTACCGTCGCGTATTCGACGGGATACCGGGTGCCCTGAAAAATGCCCCGCCTGCAAGGCTAAAATCCCTCGAAACCCTGAAGCCGGCGATGCCCGAGTGGTACAGCGGCGCACGGGCCATCGACCGCCAGTACCTGAAGCAGTTGATCGAGGAGCGCTGGCGCGCGCAGGGCATACTGGACAAAACCCTGGGCAGCTTGCAACACGACATTGAGGCCTTCGCCGAACCGCTGCTCAGGGAGATGTTGCAGGCGAATTTCAACTCGGTTGAACGCGCCGACGAACTCAGCGTGCAGCTCGAGGTGCCCAGTACGATCATCTTCGGCATCGACACCGGCGCCAGTCGCGTCCGCCAGTCGACCTTGCTGGAGGCTGCACTGCACAACTTCGAGGAAGCTGAAACTGTCGAAGGGGCGTTCCGAGACAGTTCCGGTATTTACCGCAAGGACAACCGGGGCAGTCTGAGCCTGGAGTCGGCCATTGCCCTGCCGGATTTTGCCGCGTTGTGTCGCAGCCTGGACATCGGCGGGCAATACCAGCGGCACATCAAGTCCGTCCTGTTGCCCGACGCCCCGCAAGCACAGCGAACCTTGCAACAAGACTCGGTGGCCAGTGAACAGGCGGCCTTTCATGTGGCCGCACTGATTGCCCGATTGAAGGGCGATATCAGTGACCATGCCTACTTCAAACTGGGCCAGGTGCGTGAAGGGCAGGCAAACATCACGCTCTACGACCGGCCGTTACAGAGTCATCGATTGTCGCTGATGGGGTTTCGCTTGACCGGTATCGTGTTGTTCAGCGCGGTCAGCGAGCCATCGCAAATAAAACGCGAAATTGAAGCGTTGACACCGGCCCTGTTGAAATTCTGGATCGACTGGTCGCACCGCGTCCCGGTTCTTCCGGGCCGGGAATACGATCAATTCAAACTGCTGCAAGCCTTCTTCGCCAATGGGCCGCAGGGGTTGAGCGATGAGCTGTTGCGCCGCGAGGATATCTATCAACAGAGCCGTGTTACCGGGCCGTTGATCGCCTATGTGCCCGATGATCCTGACCATCCGTTGAAAGAGTATCCCTCGCTGACCGCGTTCATGAAGGCGCTCCTGGGGCAGTTGAGAAGTACCGACTACCAAGCGTTTTTCAGCCGGTTTGTGGCGCAGAAGGACAAGGGACTGTTTTTCGCCCGGGTCAAGGAGCGTCTCACGACCTACACCTGGCATGAGCGCGAACCGCTGGACATGGGGCCGTGGTGGCGTGAAACGGCGGTCGAAAATCCCGATGCGGAACCGGTGACCAACCAGATCGCGGATGATCTGTGGATCACCCTGTTTGTGGAACGGCGTAACAAGGCCATCGCCGATGCCCGGCTGATCGCCGTACCGACCGGTGACGAGGATGCCAACGCACGCTTCAAGCGCCTGAGTAGTTACCTGTCGATCGGCTGGAATGTTTTCAATTTCGCCGCAATGCTGGTGCCCGGGCTGGGCGAAGCCATGCTCGGCATCATGGTCGCGCAAATGCTCGCCGAGGTTGCCGAAGGCGTCGAGGACTGGAGCAAGGGTGACAAGGAACAGGCTTCGGCGTACTTCAACGGGGTCTTGATCAACTTCGCGCAACTGGCACTGATGGGCGCCGGACATGTGTTGCCCGGCACTACTGTCGCACCGATCAAGGTGTCGCCATTTGTCGAGGGGCTCAAGCCAGTGGAAGTCGGCGGCAAGGAGCGGTTGTGGAACCCTGACCTCGCGCCCTATGAGCAACCGATCACATTGCCCGATGGGGCGAAGGCCGGTGACACAGGGCTGTACCGTCATCAGGAACAGGACCTGCTGCGCCTCGATGACAAATGCTATGCCGTCAGGCAAGACCCGGAAACCGGCCAGCATCGGCTGCAACACCCGACTCGCTCCGAGGCCTATCAGCCGCTGTTGGAGCACAACGGTGCCGGCAGCTGGAAGACCGAACTCGATCAACCGCTCGAATGGGATCGGCGTGTAGTACTCAGGCGCCTGGGCGCTTCGGTGCAGGGGCTTTCCGATGAGACCCTGGAACAGGTTTTGACTGCCAGCGGCGTGCATGAAAACGTGCTGCGCCGACTTCATGTCGAACATGAAACCCCGCCCGCGTTGCTGCTCGACACCCTGAAACGCTACAAGACCCACGCCGATGCCGACGCTTGCGCAGCGCATATCCTGGCGAACCGGGTCGATGAGGAATGGGCCGGTTTTCTGCCACGCTTCATGACTGAGCTGCCGGGATGGCCCGACGGTAAAGCCATCGAAATCTTCGACGACCCGGACCTGTCAGGTGCGTCGATCAAGGAGGGTTACGCCGATGCGCTGCCGGCCGAGACCTTGCGCATGAGCCGGCAGGATCTGCTCGCCGGTGAGTTGACCGAACGGGTTGTCGGGTTCCTCGATGAACAGGCCCTGCGCGATGTACTCGGACAGCGGTACTCCGGGGACCGGCAGGTGCGTGTCGTAGCAATGCGCGAGCAACTGGCGGGGCAGGCACGCCTGCACAAAAGGCGTTTGTTCGATGGACTGTATGCAAGTCGGACGCGTTCGGCCGACCCCTTGGTGAACCTGCTCAAGAATGATGGTGCAGAACTCGCGACCGCCCAGGCGGAAGAACTGCTGCGTGATGCGCAGCCATCGGACGTGCGACACCTGAGCGAAAAACAGCGCGTTCCCTTGAGATTGACTGAACAAGCCCGGGAGGTTGCATATCAGCTGCGGGTGACGCGAGCTTATGAAGGCTTCTACTTCGACTCATTGCATAACGCCGACACCGCGCGCCTGGAACTGCATTCTCTGGCCAATCTGCCGGGCTGGCCGGCGGATTTGCGTCTGGAAATCCGCGAGTACTCATTTGAAGGTCCGCTGGCTGACAGTCTCGGTCCAGAGGATGCAACGATCCGCAAGGTATTGGTGTTGAATGAGCATGGTCGTTACGAGGCGCGTGATGCGCTCGATCAACATCTGCACGGTGCGGACAATCTGTACGCGGCGGTGCTGCATGCCTTGCCCGACTCTGAGCGCACAGCGCTTGGCTTTGGAAGCCATGAGTCTTCACGCCTTGAGCAAGCGGTCAGGGCGCAGCCGCTGGATCGATCCCGGTTTGAGCCGATTCTGCGGGACAACCCGATCACCAGGCCGGCTTACGACCCGAGCCTCATGCGCTTGCGTGGCGGCATGCGTGGCTATGCCCGACAAGCATCGCAAGGCGTGGGGCTGCGACAACGGGCTCTTGCACTGTATCCGGATTTTACCTCGGAGGAAGTGGAGGCACTGCTGGCGGGTTTCGGTCAGGGCGAAGGAACGGTGCATGCGCGGCTGACCCTGCTGGAGGCCGAGTTCAACCAATTGAACCGTGCCCTGCAACGCTGGATGAATTCGCCGACGCAATCCGCTCGTTTTACCCCGCCGGGCGTTGCGGAGTGGCTTGCGCGAAACAACATCTACAAAGTGCTCAGGCAATGCTGGCAGCGCACCGGGCCGGAGGGCATCGAGGCTTTCGGGGTAGTACGGCCGCAGGCGTTGAGTCTGGACAACATTCCCAGGCTGAGCCGACTGCTGGAAACCCTGCCGAGACTGGAGGCCAACTTCGATCATGTCACCAGCCTGAGCCTGCGCGGTGGGCAGTTGCGTTCTGGGAACCTGTCGTTCCTCGAGCCGTTCCATCAGGTGCGCTACCTCAACCTGCAAGACAATCTGCTGAGCGCTTTTCCGCCGGTACTGAAGGACATGCGTCATCTCACCGACCTGTACCTCAACGACAACCGAATCGAGCTGGATCCAGTGGCAGTTGATCGCCTGAAGAATCTGACACGCCTGAGGTCGTTGGCGCTGCGCGGCAACCCGCTGAAGCTCATTCCTGATGTCAGCCGGATGCCGCATTTGCAGGTATTGGTATTGAGCGATACCGGACTGGACAGTTGGCCTGTCGGTCTGTTTTCCCAGTCGCGACCACGCAGTATTTTCATTGAATTGAGCCGCAATCCGATCAGCCGGATACCGCAAGTCGCGCCCGGATCGTTTCGCGCCGAGCTGCTGGCACGCACGGTGATCAGTCGGGAGCCGCACTGGATATCACCGGAAAACCTCGACACCCTCAGGTTGTACATCGAGTCGGTCGGCATGGACCCGGACCGCCCATACCCACCCCGAGGTCTGCTCGACAGCGCGGATTGGTGGATGGGCATGACTGAGCGGCAATGGCAGGAAAAGCAGGAAGTCTGGAACGACGTTGAAGACGAGTTTGGTTCGGTGCCGTTTTTCAATGAGCTGCGCAAGCTCACCCAATCCGCCGACTTCAAGGACGGCGGTGCCTATCAGACGGAACTGACGACCAAGGTCTGGCGCATGCTCGAAGCCATGGCCAGCGACAGCGAACTGCGAATCAAGCTGTTCAACGAGGCGGCAACGCCCACCGAGTGCGTGGATGGCGGCACGCAACTGTTCAATGCCATGGGCGTGCAGGTGATGGTGCACGAAGCCTACGCCCTGGTGCGTGCGGACCTGATTGAGGCGCAATTGCTGGAGCTGGCCCTTGGCAAGTCCCGGCTCGATGAGCTCGGTGCCATTGCCCGTCAGCGAGTGTCTGCGCGGCTGGCTAACGGCGAACGGTTCCGTCGCTACGACGCCAATGGCGATGTGATCGGCACTATCGATGAAGTGGAAGTGCACCTGGCCTACATGACCGATCTGGCAGAGCGACTGGATTTGCCGTGGCAGGCGCGGGGCATGCAGTTTCGAAAAATCGCCGGTGTGAGCAAGGAGATGACCGAAGCAGCGTTCCAGCGGATCAAGGCGCTGGAGGAAGGTGATCTGCTGATTGATCGCCTCTTCGAGCAACCGCTCTGGCGAACCTGGCTGGAGACTACTTACCGCGAGGAATTGAACGGCTTGAAGCGCAGGATCGACGCGACCACCGATTTGCAGGATGCATTGCAGCGTCGGGCCGATGGTACGCGGCTCACCGCCGAGGGAAAGGCGGCGGTGGAGGCGGAAATCAAGGGGTTGTGCAGTGAGTTGGGCAAAAGTGAAACTGACTTTGCGAACGGCAAGCTGATGACTGACGAGGAGTATGTTCAAGCCTTGGATGACATCGATCTGCAGATTACGCAGTTGCTGAAAAAACTGACACGGGAAGCGATGATTCGGGCCAAGCTGGATCGGCTGCGGATTGAATCCGTTCAGTAATCACGGAAAAAACAAAGGCCTCGACACAGGGTGTGCGAGGCCTTTGCTCGTGTCGTGGTTGTCGGTTCAGAACAGGAAGTAACGCTGGGCCATCGGCAATGTCTCAGCCGGTTCACACCACAGCAGAACCCCATCGGCCTTGACCTGATAGGTTTGCGGATCGACGTCGATTTTCGGCAGGTAGTCGTTGTGGATCAGGTCGGTTTTCTGCACGTCGCGGCAACCTTTGACCACAGCGATTTTCTTCTTCAAACCCAGCGCTTCAGGCAAGCCTGCCTCCTGCGCCGCCTGACTGATGAAGGTCAGGCTGGTGGCGTGCAGTGAACCGCCGAAGCTGGCGAACATCGGGCGGTAGTGCACCGGTTGCGGTGTCGGGATCGAGGCATTGGCGTCTCCCATCAGGCTGGCTGCGATGGCGCCGCCCTTGAGAATCAGCGTCGGTTTCACGCCGAAAAACGCCGGCCGCCAGAGCACCAGGTCTGCCCATTTACCCACTTCGACCGAACCCACTTCATGGCTGATGCCGTGGGTGATCGCCGGGTTGATGGTGTACTTGGCGATGTAGCGCTTGGCGCGGAAGTTGTCGTTGCCGGCGCCATCGCCGGGTAGCGGCCCGCGCTGTTTTTTCATCTTGTCGGCAGTCTGCCAGGTGCGGGTGATGACTTCACCGACCCGCCCCATGGCCTGGCTGTCGGAGCTGATCATCGAGAACGCACCGAGGTCGTGGAGGATGTCTTCGGCGGCAATCGTCTCGCGGCGGATGCGGCTTTCGGCGAAGGCCACATCCTCGGCAATGCTCGGGTCGAGATGATGGCAGACCATCAGCATGTCGAGGTGTTCGTCGATGGTGTTGCGGGTGAACGGCCGGGTCGGGTTGGTCGAACTCGGCAGCACGTTGGCAAAACCGCAGGCCTTGATGATGTCCGGTGCGTGACCGCCACCGGCACCTTCGG
Organism: Pseudomonas sp. PDM32; assembly: GCF_019219225.1. Classification (NCBI taxonomy): domain Bacteria; kingdom Pseudomonadati; phylum Pseudomonadota; class Gammaproteobacteria; order Pseudomonadales; family Pseudomonadaceae; genus Pseudomonas; species Pseudomonas sp. PDM32. Next base: position 110,291 of record NZ_JAHUWE010000007.1, on the reverse strand, counting down.
TGTGATAGGTGTGAATGGTGCGGCCCTTGAAGGCGGCGAGCGTGGTCTCGACGAAACCGGATTCGTTGAGGGTGTCGGTGTGGATCGCCACCTGCACGTCGAACCGGTCGGCCACGCTCAGACAGTTGTCGATGCTCGCGGGTGTGGTGCCCCAGTCCTCATGCAACTTGAGGCCGATGGCACCGGCCTTGACCTGTTCGATCAACGGCTCCGGCAAGCTGGCGTTGCCCTTGCCGGTGAGACCGATGTTCATGGGAAAGGCGTCGGCAGCCTGAAGCATGCGCGCCAGGTGCCACGGCCCGGAGGTGCAGGTGGTCGCGTTGGTGCCGGTAGCCGGTCCGGTGCCGCCACCGATCATGGTGGTGACACCGCTCATCAATGCCTCTTCGATCTGCTGCGGGCAGATGAAGTGGATATGGGTGTCGATGCCGCCGGCGGTGAGGATCATGCCTTCACCGGCGATGACTTCGGTGCTGGCGCCAATGGCGATGTTGACGTTGGGCTGGATGTCCGGGTTGCCAGCCTTGCCGATCGCCGCAATGCGCCCGTCCTTGAGGCCGACGTCGGCCTTGACGATACCCCAGTGATCGATGATCAGCGCGTTGGTGATCAGGGTGTCGACCACGTCGGCGGCCAGCAACTGGCTCTGACCCTGGCCGTCACGAATGACTTTACCGCCACCGAATTTCACTTCTTCGCCGTAGGTGGTGAAGTCCTGTTCCACTTCGATCCACAACTCGGTATCGGCCAGGCGCACCTTGTCACCAACGGTGGGGCCGAACATGTCGGCGTAGGCTTGTCTTGAGATTTTCATGCGCTTGCCTTGGGATTCAATTGTGTTTGAGACTGTTCGCTTCGCTCACAGATTCGCGAGCAAGCCCGCTCCCACAGTTGCCCGCATTCCAACCGGAGGAACTCGGTCGAATGTGGGAGCGGGCTTGCGCGCGAAGGGGCCGGTGCAGAGATCGCATCAATCAGAGATCGCCCATGATCCTGCCGGCAAACCCGAACACCCGACGATGCCCCGCCAAATCCACCAACTCCACCTCGCGACTCTGTCCCGGTTCGAAACGCACCGCCGTGCCGGCCGGGATGTTCAGGCGCATGCCGCGACTGGCGGCACGGTCGAACGCCAGGGCGTCGTTGGTTTCGAAAAAGTGATAATGCGAGCCGACCTGGATCGGCCGGTCACCGCTGTTGGCCACCTTCAGGCTGATCGTGCGGCGGCCGACGTTGAGTTCGATGTCGCCGGGCTGGATCTGGTATTCACCGGGAATCATCAATGGGCTCCTTGGAGAATCTTGTAATAAAGGGCGGTCGGCTTGTAGCGGCCGCTCGGGTCGCAGGCGTAGTCGGGGATTTCACCGGCGCGGGTATAGCCCAGCGATTGATAGAAGGCTTCGGCGGGCGAACCGGTCTCGGTGTCGAGGTACAACATGCCGCGCTTGTGCTGCAGGGCGGCGGCCTCCAGAGCGTTCATCAGTTGCTGGCCCAGACCGCGACGCCGGGCATGTTCGCGCACCAGCAGCTTTTGCACTTCGGCGCGGTTCAGGCCGTTGGCTTTCTGACACAAACCCAACTGCACGCTGGCCTGCACCTGTTCGTCCTTGACCACCACCCACAGCAACAGATTGCCCTTGTTCAGGTTGTCCTGGACCTCATCGAAATAGGCGTGGGCCTGGGTCGCATCGAGGTCGGCCATGAAGCCGACACTGGCGCCATAGCCGACGGCATCGAGCAGCAGGTCAATCAATCCCTGACGATAGTGCGCAAAGCTTTCAACGTTGACGCGTCGCAGTTGAGCGGCGTTCATCGGGCATTACTCCTGGTTGACGCTCGGCGGTTGCGCGCCGGGGTTGAGGGTCAGTTGCATGAAGGTCAGGTCCAGCCAGCGGCCGAATTTGGTGCCGACCTGAGGCATTTGTCCGGTGGTGATGAAACCGATGCGCTCATGCAAGCGAATGGAGGCGGCGTTACCGCTTTCGATGGCGGCGACCATCACGTGTTTGCCACAGTCTTTGGCGCGCTCGACCAGCGCTTCCATCAGTCGTGGGCCGAGGCCGTTGCCGCGCTGGTCGTTGCGCACATAGACCGAGTGCTCGACGGTGTGGCGGAAACCGTCGAAGGGGCGCCAGTCACCGAATGAGGCATAGCCCAGTACCGAATTTTCACCATCGACGATCACCAGAATCGGGTAAGCCTGGGATTGCCGGGCGCTGAACCAGGCCTGGCGGTTGCCGAGGTCGACCGCCTGTTCATTCCAGATCGCCGTGGTGTTGAGCACGGCGTCGTTGTAAATGTCGCAGATGGCCGGCAAGTCGGCAGGCACGGCATCGCGGATGTGGTAAGTCATGGCGCGGCCTCAGGCGATGGGTTGGTGGACGGTGACCAGTTTGGTGCCGTCGGGAAAGGTGGCCTCGACCTGGATTTCCGGGATCATTTCCGGGATACCTTCCATCACTTGTTCGCGAGTCAGCAGGGTGGTGCCGAAGTGCATCAGGTCGGCCACGCTCTGGCCGTCACGGGCGCCTTCGAGCAGGGCCGCGGAGATGTAGGCCATGGCCTCCGGGTAGTTGAGTTTCACGCCGCGCGCCAAACGCCGCTCGGCCACCAGGCCTGCGGTGAAGATCAGCAGCTTGTCTTTTTCGCGTGGGGTCAGGTCCATCGTAGACATCCATCTGGGCAGATTAAAAAGTTCGGATCTGTGAATACAAACCCTGTGGGAGCGGGCTTGCTCGCGAATACGGAGTGTCATTCAACATCAATGCTGACTGGCCCACCGCATTCGCGAGCAAGCCCGCTCCCACATTCGATCGCATTTCAGGTGCTCCATATTCTGGGTGATACGGCCTCGCGACCCAGAAGGGCGGGGCGTAACAACTTCCAAAGTTCAATCAACCAGCCCCGCGCCAACAACGCCTCACTCGCCAGGCACCGCGCAACCAGCAACCCCGGCAACTGGGTTAAATCCCCGCGCACGTCGTTGGGCAGCGAGCGGCAGTGCTCCAGCAGTTCGCTATCGATCTCACCCGTCACCAATAACGTGGCAAACACCGGATGTCCGTCCAGCCCAATGGGCGAATCAAGTAAACCGTCCGCTCCGACAATGCGCTGACGTTCATGCCAGAGCAACTGGCCGTCGCGGCGCACATCCAGTCGTGCCTGGAAATGCCCAAGGTCGAAGCGCTCGCCACTGGCCGGACGGCCCAGGGCCACGACGTCCCAGTAGAACAGGCGCGCATCGCCTTCAAGGTCGATGGCGGTGCTGAGTTCAGCCTGGGCCGCACTGAAAATGATCGTCTCCTGGGGCAGCCATTCCAGTGTCGCACCGGCCGCCACCTTCAGATTCAGCTGCTGATAGGCGGGACCCGCGGCGCGATACCACTTGGCCGCGCCGGGGCTGGTGATTTGCGCCCAGGCGTTGCCCTCGACGCTGACCGAAATATCCAGACGATCGCCGCCGGCAATGCCGCCGGGTGGGTGGACGATGATGTGCTGGCAGACTTCCGGCCCTTCGGCATACAGGTGTTTTTGTACCCGCAGCGGACCTTTGTGCCGGCGCTGGACCGGGCGTGTGGTGTTGTCGAATCGGGCATAGCCGAGCTCCAGTTCGGCGTGCCAACTGGGGGTGAACAAAACGCCTGAAGCCGGAAGAGTCATAGTCAATGCTTGTCGAGAGGTCATCAGGATGTTTGCAAAGGCTGTGCCGCAAGGATTTGCAGGCAGGAGGCGACTATTGATTGTGCTGATGCACCACTAAGGGGCGAGCCATGAAGTAGGGTGCAACCAATTGGTGCTTCGCGCCTGTTTAGACATATATATCTACCGCCATCGGTGGTCACGAAGAACCCAGGATGCAAGCGCACGCTCCCCCTCCGGCGGGGCGACCGAACATTCTGGAGTTTCTTGATGAGCACTTCTAATGATCCTTTACAACCTGCACCGGCGACCGCGCCGGTGTTGCCACCTGTCAGCCAGTCCTTTATTTGCGAAGACGATGCTGCGTATTGGGTTCACCAACATGATCGCGTGAGCGACAGAGAGTACGGCGCACTCATTTTGCAGCGCCCGGATGGCAAGTTTGTCGCGACAACACCTATCCTGGGCAAGGCGACTTCGTTTGATATGGAGCGTTTGCTGAACTACGACCGGCAGACCCTGACGATCAGCCATCCGGCCGGGTACCTTTGCGTTGGCAAATGGCATAGCCATCCGGACATTCCCGAGGGAATTGCCAAGGCGAACCCATCCTTCAACGATGATCAGGTCAAGTTGTTCAACGCGCTGCCTTCGATGCCTGATGTCCATGGTGCGTTCAGGCATCGGGACTTTTTTAAACATTGTTATGTTTCAGGTCCTTCCGGTTCTCTGGTGGCTTACTCCATTAATCCACCTGACTCAGACTACAGTCCTGTCTACCGAATGGGCCGCACCCCCGAAGACATGGTCAGGAGAATCGCGGTCATCGGTCACATGCGTGTCCTGGAACCCGGCACCCTGTGGGGTGGCCTGCGCGGCCCGATCACGGCTGAATGGATTCCCTACCAAACGGTCATACCCGGGCCTCCCAAACTCCAGCCGTTTTTTACGGGCGTTTTTGAAGACCCGGCCTCGGCGTTAAACGATGCCTTGAGTCGCGTGCCAGCGACAGCGGGGCATCAGCGTGTGGGTTTTATCCTCAAGCATCGCGACCGTGACGAATATGTCGCGACATTGCCGTTCCACCGACCTGATGGATTGTTGGCAATCGAGCAGGCATTCCCCGCGACGCCAGGCGGTTTTCTGTTACCGGAAAATCAGACGCTGGCAGGTGTGTACCTGGGACCCGAGTTGCTGGCGACGTTACTACCGGAAAACGAGGCTGATCTGTATCAGCAGTTTTTCTCACCCCAGTCATTGGTATTCAGTGTCCTGCAGGCTCGGGGATCAGCGTTGGTGGACTCCTCTCTGGGTTATTCGGTGTTCCGCCAGACTCCGGACGGAGCACTGCTGAAGTACCACAGCACGTTTTCCGAAGTTGAGGCCTGGGTAATCAAGACCGAAGGGGCGATGGGCGTCAACATCGATAAGCTCTTGCTGGGTGGACATCTGAGCGCCAGGAATTTTGTCTTGAGTGTTGCAATAACGGGCGTACTGACGGTCGAAAAAAGCAGCCCGCTCTGGGATGTTTGCGGCGTGGTGGGTTCTGAATGGCTGCCCTACGCAGCGGCAAACCCATCACCCCGGATTCTGAATGAGCGCGAGAGTTCACTGCTCAGATCGTAACCAGCCCACGCACGCCCTCGGCTTCCATATTTTCACCGCGACCCTGTTGCACGATTTCGCCCCGGGACATCACCAGGTATTGGTCAGCCAGTTCGGCGGCGAAATCGTAGAACTGCTCCACCAGCAGAATGGCCATGTCGCCCCGGGCCGCGAGCTTTTTGATCACGGCACCGATCTCCTTGATCACCGACGGCTGGATGCCTTCGGTGGGCTCGTCGAGGATCAGCAGGCGAGGGCGGCTGGCCAGCGCGCGGCCGATGGCCAGTTGCTGTTGCTGGCCGCCGGACAGGTCGCCCCCCCGGCGTTGTTTCATTTGCAAGAGCACCGGGAACAGCTCGTAGATAAACGCTGGCACTTCCTTCGCTTCGCTGCCGGGGAAACGCGACAGGCCCATCAGCAGGTTTTCCTCGACGGTCAGGCGACCGAAGATCTCCCGGCCCTGCGGGACATAGGCAATGCCGGCATGCACGCGCTGATGCGGTTTGAACGTGGTGATCGGCTTGCCTTCCCAATTGACCGCGCCTTCTTTGGCCGGCAGCAGGCCCATCAGGCATTTGAGCAGGGTGGTCTTGCCCACGCCGTTACGCCCGAGCAGACAGGTGACTTCGCCGACTTTCACGTCAAACGTCAGGCCGCGCAGGATGTGGCTTCCGCCGTAGTACTGGTGCAGTTTTTCGACTTGGAGCATGTTCAAGTTCCTTGTGTCCGACCCGGCCTGTTCTTGATTTGCCTTTGATTTGTTCTTGTAGGCGCTGTCGAGTGAAACGAGGCTGCGATCTTTGATCTTGATTTTTTCCGGTACCGTTGAAGTTCAAAAGATCGCAGCCTCGTTTCACTCGACAGCTCCTACACAGCTCCTACCAGGGGGGGGTTATCGACCGAGGTAGACCTCGATCACCCGTTCGTTGTCCTGCACCTGTTCCAGTGAGCCCTCGGCCAGCACGCTGCCCTGATGCAACACGGTGACGTGGTCGGCAATCGAGCCGACGAAGCCCATGTCGTGTTCCACCACCATCAGCGAGTGCTTGCCGGCCAGGCGCTTGAACAGCTCGGCGGTGAATTCGGTTTCGGCGTCGGTCATGCCCGCCACCGGTTCATCGAGCAGCAGCAATTGCGGGTCCTGCATCAGCAGCATGCCGATCTCGAGGAACTGCTTCTGGCCGTGGGACAGCAGGCCGGCCGGGCGATTGACCGAGCTGGTCAAGCGAATGGTCTCCAGCACCTCGGCGATGCGGTCTTTCTGCTCGCCATTTAAGCGCGCCCGCAGGCTGGCCCACACCGACTTGTCGGTTTTCTGCGCCAGTTCCAGGTTCTCGAACACGCTCAAGGCTTCGAACACCGTCGGCTTCTGGAACTTGCGCCCGATGCCGGCCTGGGCGATCTGCACTTCGCTCATCTGCGTCAGGTCCAGGGTTTCGCCGAACCAGGCTTTGCCGTGGCTGGGGCGGGTCTTGCCGGTGATCACGTCCATCAGCGTGGTCTTGCCCGCGCCATTGGGGCCGATGATGCAGCGCAGTTCGCCGACGCCGATGTACAGGTTCAAATCGTTCAGCGCCTTGAAGCCGTCGAAGCTGACGCTGATGTCTTCCAGAGTCAGGATGGTGCCGTGGCGTGTATTCAGGCCTTTGCCAGCGCGCTGGCCAAGACCGATGGCGTCACGGCTGCTGCCGGCGTCCTTGTTGGGTTCTACGGGGAAAAACGCCGGTTCGAGCATGAATTCAGCGGTTGCCGTGACTCTCATGATTCACCTCTTTTCTTCAGCAGACCGATCACGCCTTTGGGCAGGTACAGGGTCACGACGATGAACAGCGCGCCGAGGAAGAACAGCCAGTACTCGGGGAAGGCCACGGTGAACCAGCTCTTCATGCCGTTGACCACGCCGGCGCCAAGCAACGGGCCGATCAGCGTGCCACGACCGCCGAGGGCGACCCACACAGCCGCTTCGATCGAGTTGGTCGGCGACATTTCACTCGGGTTGATGATGCCGACTTGTGGCACGTACAGCGCACCGGCCAGGCCACACAACACCGCGCTCAACACCCAGACAAACAACTTGAACCCGCGCGGATCGTAGCCGCAGAACATCAGGCGGTTCTCCGCATCGCGCAGTGCGGTCAGCACCCGCCCGAACTTGCTTTGCGCCAGGCGCCAGCCGATGTACAGGCTCGCCACCAGCAACAACACCGTGGCGAAAAACAGCACCGCGCGGGTGCCCGGTTCGGTGATGCCAAAGCCGAGAATGGTACGGAAGTTGGTGAAGCCGTTGTTGCCGCCAAAACCGGTTTCGTTGCGGAAGAACAACAACATGCCGGCGAAGGTCAGGGCCTGGGTCATGATCGAGAAATAAACACCCTTGATCCGCGAACGAAAGGCGAAGAAGCCGAACACCAACGCCAGCAACCCCGGCGCCAATACCACCAGGCACAGGGTCCAGAGGAAGCTGCTGGTGCCGGTCCAGAACCACGGCATTTCAGTCCATGACAGGAAGGTCATGAACGCCGGCAAGCCATCGCCCGATGCCTGGCGCATCAGGTACATGCCCATGGCATAGCCGCCGAGGGCGAAGAACAGGCCGTGCCCGAGGGACAGCAGGCCGGCGTAACCCCAGACCAGATCGAGCGCCAGGGCGACGATGGCGTAGCAGAGAATCTTGCCCACCAGCGTCAGCGTATAGGCTGAAACATGCAGCATGCTGTCCACTGGTAACAACGACAGCAGCGGTAACGCCAGCAGCACAATGAGGATCACTGCGCCAATGGCAATCGAGACTTTGGGGCCGGCTTTTTGGGTCGCGGTAACGAGCAGGGGCTGGTTCATCAGTCGATCACCCGTCCTTTGAGTGCGAAGAGGCCTTGCGGACGTTTCTGGATGAACAGAATGATCAGCGCGAGGATGAGGATCTTGCCGAGCACCGCACCGATCTGCGGTTCGAGAATCTTGTTGGCTATCCCTAAGCCGAATGCCGCCAGCACGCTACCGGCCAACTGGCCGACACCACCGAGCACCACCACCAGGAACGAGTCGATGATGTAGCTCTGGCCGAGGTCCGGGCCGACGTTGCCGATCTGGCTCAGGGCCACGCCACCGAGGCCGGCGATACCCGAGCCAAGACCGAAGGCGAGCATGTCCACGCGTCCGGTGGGCACGCCGCAGCAGGCGGCCATGTTGCGATTCTGGGTGACCGCTCGCACGTTCAGGCCCAGGCGCGTCTTGTTCAGCAGCAGCCAGGTCAGCACCACCACGAACAGTGCAAAGGCAATGATGACGATGCGGTTGTAGGGCAGCACAAGATTGGGCAGCACCTGAATCCCGCCCGACAGCCAGGCCGGATTGGCCACTTCGACGTTCTGAGCGCCGAACAGCAACCGAACAAGCTGAATCAGCATCAGGCTGATACCCCAGGTGGCGAGCAGGGTTTCCAGCGGGCGACCATAGAGGTGACGAATCACTGTGCGCTCCAGCGCCATGCCGATGGCGGCGGTGACAAAAAAAGCCACCGGCAGTGCAATCAGCGGATAGAACTCGATGGCCTGCGGGGCGAAGCGCTGGAACATCAGTTGCACCACATAGGTCGAGTAGGCGCCGAGCATCAGCATCTCGCCGTGAGCCATGTTGATCACGCCGAGCAGGCCGAAGGTGATCGCAAGGCCCAATGCCGCGAGCAGCAGGATCGAACCGAGGGACATGCCGCTAAACGCCTGGCCCAGCATTTCGCCGACCAGCAGTTTGCGCTTGACCTGGGCGAGGCTGGTTTCAGCGGCGGTGCGCACATTCGTGTCGGTTTCGACGCCCGGCTCCAGCAGGCTTTCGAGGCGGGTGCGGGCCAGCGGGTCACCGGTCTCGCCGAGCAAGCGCACCGCGGCGAGGCGCACGGCCGGATCGCCGTCGACCAGTTGCAGATTGGCCAGGGCCAGGCTGAGGGCGGCGTGGACGCCTTCATCCTTTTCGCCCGCCAGTTGCTGGTCGAGGAATTTCAACTGCGCCGGTTTGGCACTCTTCTGCAATTGCTGCGCGGCGGCCAGACGGATTTTGGCGTCGGCGGCGAGCAACTGATGACTGGCCAGGGCCGAGTCGATCAGCCCCCGCAGGCGGTTGTTCAGGCGCAGGGTTTTCGGTTGCCCGTCGATGGTCAGTTCGCCTTGCTGCAGGGCATCGATCAACTCGATACGGGCCGGATCGGGCTGCGCGGCCCAGGCCTCCAGGAGTTTGGCTTGCTGCACGGGATTGGCGGCGACGAAGTCTTCGGCGTCGCCGGCGTGGGTGGCCATCGGTAATAGCAGCGCGAGGGCGAGGATGAAGCGGTAGAGGGCAGTGGGCATAGAGAGTCGCCTTGCTCGGACTAAATGTGGGAGCGGGCTTGTGTGGCGAGGGGGCTTGCCCCCGTTCGGCTGCGTAGCAGTCGTAAATCGATGCCTCGGATGTACCTGATACACCGCAGTCACAGATTCTGGGGCTGCTTCGCAACCCAACGGGGGCAAGCCCCCTCGCCACACAAGCCCGCTCACACAGGAGTTGTGTTGGGCCTGAACAATCTTCAGGCCCAATGGTTTTAGTTGCTCTTCACCGCATACTCCGGCTTCTTGTCGTTGCCCTGGATGAACGGGCTCCACGGTTGGGCGCGGATCGGTCCTTCGGTCTGCCACACCACGTTGAACTGACCGTCAGACTGGATCTCACCGATCATCACTGGCTTGTGCAGGTGGTGATTGGTCTTGTCCATGGTCAGCGTGTAACCGGACGGCGCGGCAAAGGTCTGGCCGGCCAGGGCTTCGCGGACTTTGTCGACGTCGGTGGATTTGGCTTTTTCGGCGGCTTGCGCCCACATATGGATGCCGACATAGGTGGCTTCCATCGGGTCGTTGGTCACCGCTTTGTCGGCGCCCGGCAGGTTGTGTTTCTTGGCGTAGGCTTTCCAGTCATCGACGAACTTCTTGTTCACCGGGTTCTCGACCGATTCGAAATAGTTCCACGCGGCGAGGTTGCCAACCAGTGGCTTGGTGTCGATGCCGCGCAGTTCCTCTTCGCCGACCGAGAACGCCACGACTGGAACGTCGGTGGCTTTCAGGCCCTGGTTGGCCAGCTCTTTGTAGAACGGCACGTTGGAGTCGCCGTTGACGGTGGAGATGACGGCGGTCTTGCCGCCCGCCGAGAACTTCTTGATGTTGGCGACGATGGTCTGGTAGTCGCTGTGACCGAAGGGGGTGTAGACCTCTTCAATGTCCTTGTCGGCCACACCCTTGGAGTGCAGGAACGAACGCAGGATCTTGTTGGTAGTGCGCGGATAGACGTAGTCGGTGCCGAGCAGGAAGTAGCGCTTGGCGCTGCCGCCTTCTTCGCTCATCAGGTATTCAACGGCAGGGATCGCCTGCTGGTTTGGCGCGGCGCCGGTGTAGAACACGTTCGGCGACATTTCTTCGCCTTCGTACTGCACCGGGTAGAACAGCAGGCCATTGAGTTCTTCGAATACCGGCAGGACCGATTTGCGCGACACCGAAGTCCAGCAACCGAACACCACGGCAACCTTGTCCTGGGTCAGCAACTGACGACCCTTTTCGGCGAACAGCGGCCAGTTCGACGCCGGGTCGACCACCACCGGCTCCAGCATCTTGCCGTTCACGCCGCCCTTGGCGTTGATCTCGTCGATGGTCATCAGCGCCATGTCTTTCAACGACGTTTCGGAGATCGCCATGGTCCCGGACAACGAATGCAGAATACCGACCTTGATGGTCTCGGCGGCCTGGACGGTCCAGGTCATGCCCATAGCGGCAATGGATGCCGAGAGAGTGAAAGCCTTGATCAAACTGCGACGCTTCATTGTGCGATCTCCATGAACTTATGAATTTTCTTGGTTGGCAGATGCGGACTACTGAAGGGTCTTTAGCAAGGGCTGTGCCCGGTCGGGGAAAGGTACGGGAATGGCGTTTTAGAGCGGTTGTGCGGTTTGATGGCGCACCAGGAAGGATCGCGGCAGGCGTGTTGGTGCGAAGAGTTGCGCCAGATTGGGGCGGGCAGCATCGATCAACTGTGGGAGCGGGCTTGCTCGCGAATGCGGTGTTTCAGATGCCATTGATGTTGTCTGACACACCCTCTTCGCGAGCAAGCCCGCTCCCACAAGGTCAGCGGTGCACCAACTCAGCTTTTGATGCAGGTTTCAAAACCATGTCCGCCACCTTTGTACTCCGGGCCGTAGTAGTACTTGGTGAATGAAGTTTTCCCGTCAGGCGTGGAAGCGATGTTTGCTATCCCGACACCGTAATCCTTGTGCGACGGATCCGTATGGGCAAAGTAAATCGCCAGGGAACTCGAGTTGGCGGCGGCAAAGCCGTCATACCGGGAGTTGTCTAGCAACGTCAGGGTAAAGCCATAGGCGCCATGTTCGCCGGTACTTTGTTCGGCATTGAGTTTCATGTCGACCACACCTTCAAACGCACCGATATGGTTGTCCATTCCGGTGCATTGATATCGGCCGCTGTAGTCAACGCCAGTAAAGGAGGGCTTGGCTGCCCATGCAGGCGATGAGACAAGTGCGATGGATATGATGAGTTTTTTGAACATGTTTACCTCTTTCCGCTCTTGTAAGAGTTGTGACGATAAAGGTGTAGGAATAATCGTCATTGAAGTGCGCGAGTATTTTTTATTATTCAACTCGCGGGAGCAGAGTATGAGCGTGATAATGGATTTGTTAAGTGCGAACTCAATACGAGGTTTTTCCAGGCATAGCTGCAGTTTTGAAGTTTGTTTTAATTAAACATGGCGTTAACGACGTCGCATCAAACCGATGAAGAACAACCCGCCAATCGCCGCCGTGGCCACTCCGATGGGTAAGTCTTCGGGCGCGATCATCGTCCGGGCAGCAACGTCGACCCAGACCAGAAACACGCTGCCAAGCAACACGCACACCGGCAGCACTCTTCGGTGTTCAGCCCCGACCAGTCGCCGCGCGATGTGCGGCACCATCAGCCCGACAAAGCCGATCGAACCGCTGATCGACACCAGCATCCCGGTCATCAGCGATGCAATCAGAAATACCCGCAAGCGCACGGTGCGCGCATTCAGGCCCAGGGTCACTGCCGTCTGCTCACCGGCCATCAGCGCATTCAACGGTCGCGCCATGCCCAGCAGCAACACCAGCCCGAACAACACACTGGCCGTCGGTACCGCCAGCAATTCCCAGCGCGCCAGCCCAAGTCCGCCGAGCATCCAGAACATCACCGCCGAACTGGCTCGATGGTCGCCCAGGAACAGCAACAAATTGGCGATCGCCATCATCACGAACGACACCGCCACGCCGCACAACAGCAGACGGTCACTGTCGAGGCGACCGTGGCGGCTGGCGATCATCAGTACCACCAGCATGCTCAGCAATGCACCGATGAAGGCGGCGACCGGCAAGGTCAGCAGGCCAACGATTTCTCCGACATGCAACACCACGATCACCGCGCCCAACGTCGCGCCGGAGGTGACGCCGAGTAAATGCGGATCAGCCAGCGGATTGCGCGTCACCGCTTGCAGCACCGCGCCGATCAAAGCCAACCCGGCGCCCACCAGTGCGCCGAGCAGCATGCGCGGGACGCGGATCAGCCAGACGATATGCTCCTGCCCGGGGCTCCAGTCCGGCACACCGAAGCCGAACAGTTTGTGCAGCAGGATGCGCCACACCACGTCCAGCGGTACCCGCGCCGGGCCGAAACCCAGGGACACTACGCAAGACACCAGCAACAGGGCACCGAGGACGATCAGCAACAAAGCGTAGCGACGGTTGATCATTCGCCGTGGAAGCCCTTGGCCAGGGTGGCGACCGCCAGCACGTTATCGATGCCCGGTGTGGCCTGCACGTACGGGATGACGATGAAGCGCCGCTGCTTGATCGCTTCCACCGATTGCAGGGCCTTGTTGGCCAGCAGGAACTGAATCTTCTGTTCGGCGGTGATTTCGCTGTAGTCGACGATCACGATCACCTGCGGGTTGTGTTCGACCACGCTTTCCCAATTGACCCGGGTCCAGCTTGCGTCGACATCCTCGAGGATGTTGCGCCCGCCAGCGGCGTCGATCAGCGCTTGCGGCATACCCAGGCGGCCTGAGGTCATGGCCCGGTCTTCGCCGCTGTCGTACAGGAAGACCCGCGGTCTTTGCGCGGGCAGGGTTTTGCGAATGTCCGCCACTTGCGCCTGCATGTGGGCGACCAGGGCGTTGGCGCGGTCCTGCACATCGAAGATCCTGCCGAGGTTGCGCAGGTCGTTGTAGGTGTCTTCGAGGCTGGCCGGTGGGCGCTTCATCACGAAGGCGCAGGATTCGCTCAGCTCGTACACATTGATTCCCAGCGGCAGCAGGGTCTGCGGAGTGAGATCGCCGCCGACGCGCATGCCGTAGTCCCAACCGGCGAAGAGGAAGTCGACGTTGGCGTCGAGCAGGGTTTCCACCGACGGGTACTTGGCCGCCAGCTCCGGCAGACCGTCGAGCAGCGACTGCATGTCGGGTGTCACGGCCTTCCAGCCACTGACGCCGCTGTAGCCGGCCATCCGTGGCTTGAGGCCGAGGGCGAGCATCATCTGGGTCATGTTGATGTCGTGGCTGAGGGCGTGTTGCGGTGCTTGCGTGAAGGTCACTTCGCGGTTGCAGCTTTTGACTGTCAGCGGGTAATGGGTGGCTTCGGCCAGGGCCTGGGCGCAGACCGACAGCATCACGAGGCAGAGGCCGGAGCGCAGCAGGGAACGCAAATTCATGGTTGGGTTATCCAGGTGATTCGTGGGTAGCCGTGCAGCGGATGGTCATCTATAAGCGCTTCGACGCCAAACACGTTGCGCAGCAGGGCGGCGGTGAGCACTTCTTGCGGCGTGCCGCTGGCGACGATGCGGCCATGGTTGATCACGTACAGCCGATCACAAAAAGCCGCCGCCAGGTTGAGGTCGTGGATGCTCGCCAGGGTGCCGATGTTCAAGCGCCTGACCAACTTCAACAGCTCAAGCTGATAGCGTGGGTCGAGGTGGTTGGTCGGCTCGTCGAGGATCAGCAGTTGCGGTTGCTGGGCCAGGGCGCGGGCGAGGATTACCCGCTGTTTTTCACCGCCTGAGAGGGTGGCGAACTCATGGTCGTCGAAGCCCTTGAGTCCGACGGACTCCAGTGCCTGATGAATGAGTGTCGAGTCCTCGAGCGTGTCGCCATCGAACAGTCCTTTGTGCGGCGTGCGGCCCATGGCGACCACTTCCTCGACGGTCAGGCCGAAGGCGTCGGGGAACTCCTGCAAGACCACGGCGATGCGTTGTGCACACCAGCGTGAAGACTGTTTCCAGATATTCTGGTGATCGAGCCTGACCTCGCCGTGCTCCGGTTTACTGAAGCGCCAGGCACAACGCAACAGGCTGGTCTTGCCACTGCCGTTGGGGCCGATCAACCCGACGAATTCACCCGCGGCCACGTGCACGGAGGCATCACGCAGCTGGAATTGGTGATGGCAATGGCCGTGGCCCAGGGGCGTCCAGGAAATGTTTGCGAGGTTCAACGAGGTCATGCAAATGCTCTTGGTACATCGGTGGTGCGGCTGGCCCCATCGCGAGCAGGCTCGCTCCCACATTGGAACGCGGTCAAATGTGGGAGCGAGCCTGCTCGCGAAAAGAGCCGAGGTGACATGCGGGGGAGTTTACAGCCCCTTGAGCCCCGCGCATCTCAGCTGTTTCATGATGAAGATGAGGCGCTCTCAGTCTGCCGGGTAAAACGCGACAGCAGCACACGATCCAGCACCCACACCACCACCAGCGAAGCGCCCACCAACGGGAAGGCCACCGCGAGGGCGAACATGATCACAATGGCGGTTTTCCATTTCGGCAAGTCGTGGCGCAGCGGCGGTACGCCGAGTTTTCCTTGCGGACGACGCTTCCACCAGATCACCACGCCGCTGACCGCGCTGAGCAGGATCATCAGGCAGATCAGCAACACAATGAGCTGATTGAGCGTGCCGAACATCTTGCCTTCGTGGAGCATCACGCCGATTTCCGTGGCGCGGGCGACGGCGCCATATTGCTCGTAACGCACATCGGCAAGGACCTTGCCGGTGTACTGGTCGATGTGCAACGTGGCGTCATTGCGCGGGTCATCGGCGAACACGGCGATGGTGAACACACCGGTGGCCGTCGTTGGCAAGGTGATGCTGTAGCCAGGCTCGACCTTGCTTTGGGTGGCGATGTTTTGCACGTCTTGCAGGCTGATGGTCGGTGCAGCCGGGCCGGCCTGCGCGCCATCGTGGGCCATGTGTTCGGCGTGGTCACCGGACATGGGCATCGGCGTGTTTTCCATGGCCCAGGGCACGGTCTGGCGGGTGGCGCTGTTGAGGCTGCGCGCCTCGGCGTCGGACTTCGGTACGTTGTCCCACATTGCCGCCGGAAAGACGTTCCACACGGCTGCGTATTGCTGGCCCCAGAAGCCGGTCCAGGTCATGCCGCTGAGCAGCATCATCAGCAGCAGGGAGGCGCCCCAGAACCCGGTGACGGCATGTAAGTCACGCCAAAGCACCCGCCCGCGACTGCTCAGGCGTGGCCACAGAATGCCGGCGGCCTGACCGCGCGGCCACCACAGGAATACCCCGGAAACCACTAGCACCACACCCCAACCGGCGGCCAGTTCGATCAGCCGATCGCCGACGGTGCCGATCATCAGCTCGCCGTGAATCGCGCGCGCAATGGCTTGCAGGTTCTTCTTGGCGTCTTGCTCGCCGAGGATGTCGCCGTGGTACGGATCGACAAAAACGTTCAGCTCGTTGCCACCGTTGAGCACGACAAACTGGGCGCTGCGTTCGGCATTAACGGGTGGCAGGTACTGTTTGATCGTTGCCTGGGGATACGCATCTTTCACCCGCTTGAGCAGGTCGTCGGCCGGGACGGTGTGATGACCGGCCGGCACGTTGAGCAGGCTGCCGTACATCAGCGAATCGAGTTGTGGCTTGAACAGGTAAAGGGTGCCGGTCAGGGCCAGCATCACCATGAATGGCGCAACGAACAATCCGGCATAGAAATGCCAGCGCCAGGCCAGGTTGTAGAAATTCACTTTGGGCTGTTTCATCACGTGTGCTCCGCATTGGCTGGATTTTTTAGTTGTTTGTTTTACGGTTGCTGCGCAACCGATCGCGGGCAAGCCCGCTCCCACAGGTTCAACATTTTCCATTTGGGAGCGGGCTTGCCCGCGATGCTCTTAAAAGCTCATATCCACCTTGGTCCAGAGCGTGCGCCCCGGCTCCTTGATGGCCTGCGGGTCATTGGCCGGGTAGCCGAAGCCGGCGTTCCCAGCCAGGTTCAAGTGCTCGGCGTAAGCCTTGCCGAACAGGTTGTCGACGCCGCTGCTGACCTTCCAGTGGCTGTTGATCCGATAGGCACCGTTGAGGGAGAACACGCCGAACCCCGGCGTCTTGCCGAAGTCCTTGCCGACCACGTTGCCCTTGTTCTGGTCGATGCGGTTTTGTGCGGCGACCACTCTCCACAGTGCGCCGGCACTCCAGTTGTCTTCGCTGTAGGTCAGGCCGAAACGGGTATCCAGCGGCGGCATCTGCGGCAATGCAGTGCCATCGCTGCTGTTCTTGCCCCAGGCGTAGGCCAGGGTCGCGTCGGCTTTCCAGTGTTCAGTGAGGCTGTACGCGGCGCCCAGTTCGCCGCCCATGATTCGTGCGTCGATGTTCTCGGCTTGCGAGGTCGTGCCCATCATCGTCGGGGTGTAGTTGAACAGGATGTAATCGCGCACCTGCCCGACGTAACCCGAGGCCCAGGCTTCGAGTGTTTCGGTCTTGTATTGCAGGCCGAAATCGAGCTGGGTGGTTTTTTCCGGTTTGATCGAATCGAAGGCATTCACCGAACCGGCGGGGCCCGACTTGGGTGAAAACAGCTCCCAGTAGTCCGGGAACCGCTGGGTGTGACCGAGGCCCGCGTACAAGGTGGTCG
The DNA here is from genome assembly GCF_019219225.1 of Pseudomonas sp. PDM32. Lineage (NCBI taxonomy): Bacteria > Pseudomonadati > Pseudomonadota > Gammaproteobacteria > Pseudomonadales > Pseudomonadaceae > Pseudomonas > Pseudomonas sp. PDM32. The sequence goes on along the minus strand of NZ_JAHUWE010000007.1, from coordinate 93,105 downwards.
GGCTGTCGGCCAGGTCATGCTCGTAGCGGATGAAGCCGCTTGGCAGGGTGTCGGCGCGGGTGTCGTCGGCGGTCGGATTCGGCCGGGTCATCATTCCCGAGCCGATAGTCTGCCGGAAATCCTTGGCCGAGGCGCGGTCCAGGCGTGCGCCACTGATCAAGCGGTCGCGGTCGGCGGTGTACCAGGTCAGTTCGCCGAACACACCGTAGTTATGGAAGTCGGCATCCTTTGTGTAGGGCAGGTCCTTGTAGGTGTCGATGCCCATGGCGCTGCGCTGGCGATGTTCGTTGGTCTGTGCGTCGATGCCGCTGATCAGCTGCACATCAGCCCAGCGCCAGGTGGCCTTGATCCGCGCGCCGAGGGTGCGGCGGTCGACGTTGGAGGCCATGGGGCCGGCCATCATGCCGGTACCGGACGGCGTGCGCAGGGTGTAGTTGTCCATCACGTGGTCGGCATAGTTGTAGTAGACCTGCGCCTCGACCGTATCCAGCACATCGCCGATGTTGGATTTCTCGAAGCGCAGGCCGAGGCTTTCGCGCAGAAACTGCGAACCGTCCATGCTGCGCCCGGCGTAGCGCGCCTCACCGTCACCCTTTCCGGCGGTCAGCTCCAGCAGGGTATCGGCATCCGGGGTCCAGCCGAGTGCGACGTCGCCGTTCCATTTGTCGTAGCGCGATGGGACGGTGTCGTTGTTGCCATCCTGATAGTCGTCTGCATGTGCGGTGTTGCCGATTACCCGCACGTAGCCCAGTGGTCCGCCGGCAGCGGCGTCCACCAGTTTGTCGAAGCGCCCGTTGGAGCCGGCCAGCACACTGGCGTTGACCCGTGTGCCGAGCTCGCCGAAGTGTTCCGGCTCGCGCTCGAACAGGATGGTGCCGGCCGACGCGCCCGGTCCCCAGAGCACGGTTTGCGGGCCTTTGATCACGGTCAGCTTGTCGTAGGTTTCCGGCGAAATGTAGGAGGTCGGCGCGTCCATCCGCCCAGGACAGGCGCCAAGCATCATGCCGCCGTTGGTGAGGATGTTCAGGCGCGAGCCGAACATGCCGCGCAGCACCGGGTCGCCGTTGGTGCCGCCGTTGCGCACTTGGGCGAAGCCCGGAATGGTTTTGAGATAATCCGAGCCGTCGCTGGCCGGCACCGGTTGGCGCGGGTCCTTGGGGTTGGTGACGATGGTCAATGGCGAGCTGGGGGCAACGGCGGTAATCACCGTCGGGCTCAGTTCTTCAGTGTGACCGGCGTGTTCATCGGCCAGCGCGGAAGGCGCCAGCAATGCACTGCACAAAATTGCAGTGGCGTGCCTGAAACGAATGCCGGATTCGTTTTGGGCCATGGAGACTTGAACTGGGCTCAAGCCTGTGTCAGCAGAAAACCTGGACATGAAATTTCCATCGAACAGTCGTAAACGACACGGCCGGCAGCCTGAAGCTGTCCCTGTGGGAGCGGGCTTGCTTGGGTTGTCTTGCGGACCGTGTGAGATCGGAGGTGGGTGTTTACGCGACGGCAGGCGGGGCGCGGGTGCGGGCGCCGGGGAAGAAGGTTTGCCGGGCGTGGCCCAGGCGCGGAGAAGGCGTGGTGAAGGTGTTGACGGGTGGAATGACGAAGTTGGCGAAGGACACGCCGCCGGTCAGCGCCGGGCAATTGAACAGCAGGCTGCAATAGCCGCACTTTTCCCACAGCACATGGTGCCCCGGGGCAGGCGGGCAATGTTCGGCGGAGGTTTGCTTGCCGTGGTCGGCATGCTCCATTGCCGACATGTCCATGCCCATCGACATGTCCATGCTCATACCCGCCGGCATGCTCATCGACATGGCGCGCGAATCCATCGGCATCGACTGGGAAATCAGCGGACCGATAAAAATCATCAGCATGGCGAACAGGCTGATCCAGCTGCCGCGTGTCAGGCTCAATACCTGACTGCGTGGCCTGGATGACCTGGCGCTAAGCGGGCGCATGGGCGTTTTCAGCTCAGGCGATTACGGATTGTGCGCGTGCGCCTGCATGCCGTCCGGCGCCTGCTTCTGCACCGCGACTTCGACCGTCACGTCACCGGCCTTCTCGAAGTGCAGCGTCATGGGAAAGCGCTTGCCGTCAACCAGCAGGCTGCGGTCCTTGAGACCCAGCAACATCACGTGATAGGCCATCGGTGCGAAAGTGACCTCGCCACCGGCGGGCACTTCCACGCTCGGTACGTGCTGCATTTTCATCATGTCGCCTTGCATCACGTGCTCATGCAATTGCGCTTCGCCGGCAATGGGGGTGTCGACGCTGAGCAGGCGGTCGGCGGTCTTGCCTTCGTTTTCGATCACGAAATACGCCGCAACGGTGGGCGCATTGGGTGGCAACTCCTGAGACCACGGATGGGCGATTTCCAGCGTGCCGACCTTGTATTCGTGGGCATTGGCAAAGCAGGCAGGCAGCAACAACGCGGCCAGAACGATGAGTTTGTTCAACATGGCAGTTCTCCGGGACGATTTAAACGCAGGTCAATTGCGAGAAAAAATCACACCAGAGGTGAAGCGCGGGGGTTGAGACTCGGCCATTGCTGGCGCGGTGACGGGCTGTCGAGCGAGGTGGCAGGCAGGCTTCGGTTGGATTCGAAGTGCGCGAAATACAGCTGTGGCGCATGCCCCGGCAACGCCACCAATGGCGCAGACCCCGAACAGCACCAGCAATGCTGCATGTTGGAATGATCGTCGTTTTGCGGGGCTTTCTGTTCAAGGTCGCCGATGGAAATCGCCACCATCCTGGTGCCGCTGGCGCTGCAGAAGCTGCCCCACAACAACTGTTCGGCAGGTGACTTCGACGTTTGCGCCATCGCTCCGGACATCGGCATGGCGAGCAAATTGAACAGCACTGCGAAGCAGGCTATCCAGGCAATTGCGAGCCGTTGTCGGGACATGGGACAAAATCCGTTTGGGTGGGCGATCAGGCGCGGGCTATTTAGCCTGATCAGGGCCGATAAGTAAAAACGCGGCGTGCGGTTTGGTGTCGCAGTGCAATCAGACAGCGATGGCGTGCAAACGCAGACCCAAGGCTTTCATAACCTTCATGATAGTCGCGAATTCAGGATTGCCACTACTGCTCAGCGCCTTGTAAAGACTCTCGCGTCCCAGGCCGGCATCACGGGCAATTTGTGTCATGCCCTTTGCTCGGGCGATATCGTTGAGCGCTGCACGTATCAACACGCCGTCACCGGCATCCTCTTCAAAGCAGGCATCCAGATAAGCTGCCATTTCCTCCGGTGTCTTGAGAAACTCGACGGCATCAAAACGGGTAAATTGTTCGGCCATGATTTACTCCTCATTACCGATATTGTGTGCCATTTGAATAGCACGTTTGATATCTCGTTTTTGAGTCGACTTGTCACCCCCAATCAGCAGCAAGTAAATCACCTCATCTCTGCGAGTGAAGTACAGCCTGTAGCCTGGGCCGTAGTGAACGCGCATTTCATAAACTGCAGCACCTACAAACTCACAATCACCAAAATTTCCATACTCGGCTGCCCGGAGTCTGGCGATTATTCGAGCTTTGCCGATGGTGTCCCTCAACGAGTTGAGCCAGTCGGCAAATACTCGGGATCGCTCAAATTCGATCATGTTGAATCGTATTCCTTGGGATACAAAGTGGCAAGCGTCACTTTCTTTTGGGCGAGGCGATACATCCCAGTGGATGTTGGGTGCGCTTGATTGGTTCAGGAGGAGGTGAACTATAGAATTGAGGAGGTAGAGTAGATAGCCAGCGTCGTCTGAGATTATTGCCAGCAGAATCACAAGATCTGGCAGCTTTCAGGAATAGTCCTACATCGATAGGGCATCCAGCATTTCTGCCACCGAGCCAAACTCCCGATCAACCTCCGGCAACTCCGGTCGTTTCAATACAATCACCGGCACCCCACGCTCACGCGCCACTTCCAGCTTCGGCTCGGTCGCCGTGCTGCCGCTGTTCTTGCTGATCAATACGTCGATCTGTCGACGCTCGAACAACGCACGTTCATCCTCAATCAGGAAGGGCCCACGTGCGCCGATCACTTCGCAGCGCGCGTTGCCCGGAAAGACGTCCAGCGCGCGCAGGGTCCAGAATTGCTCCGCAGGAATTTCATCCAGATGTTGCAGGGGCTCGCGACCGAGGGTGAACAGCGGTCGGCGGAAGGGTTTCAGGGCTTCGATCAGTTCGGCCCAATCGGCAACTTCCCGCCAGTCATCACCCGCCCGGGCTTGCCAGGCCGGACGCCGTAGCGCCCAGCAGGGAACACCGCTCAAGCGCGCGGCGGCCGCAGCGTTCTGGCTGATCTGGGCGGCGTAGGGGTGGGTGGCGTCGACCAGCAGTTCGATACCTTCATCACGAATGAATTGCACCAGACCCTCGGCACCGCCGTAACCTCCCACGCGGATCTGGCATTGCAGGTCCGTCGGCACCCGGCCGATACCGGCCAGGCTGTAAATGTGCTGCGGCCCCAGCGTGCGGGCAATGGCCAGGGCTTCGGTTACACCGCCGAGCAACAGGATGCGCTTCATTGCAAAGCACCTGCATGGCCGACAATCCCGCCCTGGCGATCGATGGCAAAGACTTCCACTTGAACCTGCGCCGGCACCACGCTGCGGGCAAAATCCAGGGCGTGCTGGCAGACTGCATCGCCCAGGGCTACTCCGGCCGCAGCGGCCATGGCCAGTGCCTGCTGGCTGGTGTTGGCCTCGCGGATGCTTTGCTGCAATGCCGTATCGGCGCCGACCTGTGCGGCCCATTGCGCCAGTTGCGGCAGGTCGATGCTCGAATGACGACTGTGCAAATCCATATGCCCGGCCGCCAGTTTGCTGATCTTGCCGAAACCACCGCACAGGCTGAGCTTGTCCACGGGCACTTTGCGCAGGTGTTTGAGTACGGCACCGACGAAGTCGCCCATTTCGATCAGGGCAATTTCCGGCAAGTTGTAGACCCGGCGCATGGTGTCTTCGCTGGCGTTGCCGGTACAGGCGGCGATGTGCAGGTAACCGTTGGTTTTCGCCACGTCGATGCCCTGGTGGATCGAGGCAATGTAGGCCGCGCATGAAAACGGCCGGACGATGCCGCTGGTGCCGAGGATCGACAGTCCGCCAAGAATGCCCAGGCGTGGGTTCATGGTTTTCAATGCCAGTGCCTCGCCATTCTCGACATTGACTGTAACGTCGAAACCGCCGGCATAACCGAGTTCGTCGGCCAGCCCGGCCAGGTGGTCGCCGATCATTTTGCGTGGCACCGGGTTGATCGCCGGTTCGCCGACACCCAGCACCAGCCCGGGCCGGGTCACGGTGCCGACGCCGCGACCGGCATGGAAGCGAATCCCCGGCTCGGCGCTCAGGCGCACTTGCGAGTAGAGCAGGGCGCCATGGGTCACGTCGGGATCGTCTCCGGCGTCCTTGAGGGTTCCCGCTTCGGCGCCGTCCTCGGTGAGGCGGCAGAACTCCAGGCGCATCTGCACGTGCTTGCCTTTGGGCAGCACGATGTCCACCGCGTCGGCTGTTACACCGGCCAACAGCAGACGTGCGGCAGCGAGGCTGGTAGCGGTGGCACAACTGCCGGTGGTCAGGCCACTGCGCAGCGGTGCGGGTTGTTCGGCGGTTTCGTCACGCATCGAAAGGCTTCGTCACGTCCAGCAAGGTAATCGGCAGGGCTTGGCGCCAGGTGTCGAAGTCGCCCAGCGGTTGAGCCTGCGCGATATGAATCCGCGTCAACTCTCCGCCGTGTTGCTCGCGCCAGGCCATCAGGGTCATTTCACTTTGCAGGGTGACCGCGTTGGCAATCAGCCGGCCACCGGGCTTGAGTTCGGCCCAGCAGGTATCCAGCACGCCTTCACGGGTAACACCGCCGCCGATGAAAATCGCGTCGGGTCGCTCCAGGCCGGCCAAGGCCTGCGGCGCACTGCCACGAACCAGCTGCAGGCCAGGAACGCCGAGGGCATCGCGGTTGTGCTCGATCAGCGCCTGGCGGCCGTCATCCGCCTCGATGGCCAGTGCGCGACAACCGGGGTGGGTGCGCATCCATTCGATGCCGATCGAGCCACTGCCGGCACCGACATCCCACAACAGTTCGCCGGGGATCGGGGCCAGACGTGCGAGGGTGATGGCGCGCACATCGCGTTTAGTCAATTGGCCATCGTGTTTGAAGGCGGAGTCCGGCAGTCCGGCCAGTCGGGACAGCTGCAACGTGTTCGGCTCGGCGATGCACTCGATGGCGACCAGGTTCAGGTCGGCGATCAGCGGGTCGTTCCAGTCGCTGGCGATACCGTCGACACGCCGCTCGGATTCGCCGCCCAGGTGCTCCAGTACGGTGAGACGACTGGGACCGAAGCCTCGTTCGCGCAACAGCGCAGCGATGGCGGCGGGGCTGCGGCCGTCGTTGCTCAATACCAGCAAGCGCACGCCGCTGGATAGCTGGGCGTTGAGTGCGACGACCGGCCGGGCCACCACCGAAAGGGTGACCACGTCCTGCAAGGGCCAACCCATTCGCGCTGCGGCCAGTGAGCAGGAGGAGGGCGCGGGAAGCGTCAGCATCTCGGCGGCGGGGAGTTGCCTGGCCAGGCTGGCGCCGACGCCGAAGAACATCGGATCGCCACTGGCCAGGACGCAGACGGGCTCGCCACGTCTGGCCAGTACCGGATCAAGGGAAAAAGGACTTGGCCACAATTGCCGTTCGCCACGGATGCAGGCTGGCAGCAGGTCCAGTTGTCGTTGACCGCCAATGATCCGCGAAGCCTTCAGCAGTGCATGTCGGGCATTTTTTCCAAGCCCCTTGAAGCCTTCCTCTCCGATGCCTACTACTGTCAGCCAGGGGGTCATGCTGTTCCTCGTCTATCAATCGAAGCCAGATCACGGAGCCGGTCCGTGCCGGGCTGGCGGTTGCGCATCATACCGCGGCGCGGCATTTGCCTGTCGTCATCAGGTGAGGGCGTGTTTTTGACCACGGTGACACCTTTCAAATGTCAGGATATTCAATCTTATGATGGCTTGCGCAGTTCGAATCTCTTCATGGTGATCTCGCGAAGCTTTTTTTCAATCAGCGGTTTTTTATTTTCGAGTTTGTATCTGTCCAGTTTAAGGCTGGCCCGTCTCTGGGTGATGTGGGCATCCTGATCTTCCCAGTTCCAGAACAAAAAACCATTTTTTCTTGTGGTTACTACCAATTCAAGATTAAAGACGGCTATTTCAAGGAACCCCCTTGAATCGTAGCGTGCAGGTATTACCTGAAAACCTTCTCCCATAAGACTCTCTTTATCCAGTGAAAACAGCGCCGATTTGTCGGGCTTCAGCGCGTCGAGCGTGTCTATCATGGCATTGCCTTGTCGGGAGTCCCGCATGCCTTCAGCGCTTTGCACCAGAAAGTGCGCAACGCTTTGTGAAATGACGCTACGGGTGCGGGTGAAAATCGCGTCTTCAAAGACAGACCAACCCAGGAAATCCAGCGTATTTACATACTCATGCAGCCACGTTGACGAATCAGTGAAGCGACTACAAAGCATGTCAGCGGATTTTGTGGCTATTTGTGTGCAATCGGTAAGATCTTTGTGATCTTGCAGTGAAAGTTCGTCTATGCATGAAGTAAGGCTGTGTCCGGTTAATGCTCCAGACAGGCTGTTTTTGCTCATGGGTTGCTCCTGATAGTTGGCTATTTGATATGTTTGCTATTGTTGTTTGCGAATTAAAAGTACAGGAGTCGATATGGGGTTGAAATAAGAGCGGGTTGTGAAGTTGTTTTTTGTTGTCAGTGTTTTTTACGGCGTTTTATGCCTGACATGAACAAGTACGACTCGTGTGCCAGAACAAACACTCTGACGCCGAAGCCAGGCGCTTTTCGTCGTCCATCTGCCTGGACTTTTCATCCCGCCTGACAAAGCAGGCATAATGCTGCCCTTCGCCCCGTACCGGTCATCCAGTGAATTCTCGTCAGAAATCCAACCCTTTACGCCCTTCGGCCTGTCCCGGATTACTGCGTATCGTCCAGGCGTTGGACGGCGGCATTTGCCGAATCAAACTCGGCAGTGGTTCCATCCGCGCACAGCAGGCCGTCGCGGTGGCCTATGCAGCCGAGCGATATGCCGGTGGTGTGATCGAGGCGACCAACCGCGGCAACTTGCAGATTCGTGGCATCGGCAACGAACAGGCCGCCTTGATCGACTGCCTGCTTGCCGCAGGATTGGGCCCGAGCCATGTGGCGGGTGACGATGTTCGCAATCTGATGCTCAGCCCAGCCGCCGGGTTCGATTGGCAGATGCTGTTCGATACCCGTGCGCTGGCCGAACGGATTTTGGCCTCGGTGCAACAGCACGAACGCTTTCACAATCTCAGCGCCAAGTTCGCCGTGCAACTCGATGGTGGCGAGGCTTTGGCGATGCTTGAGCATCCCCACGACCTGTGGCTCGCAGCCTTCGAGCGAAGCGGTGAGCGACGGCTGGCGTTTGGGTTGGCAGGCTGCCCAACAGACACACCGGCGGGTTCGGTCGCGCTCGACGATGGCCATGCCCTGGTAGTCGCGGTGCTGGATTTGTTCCTTGAATGGGCGCGCCCAGAGCAGACGCGGATGCGTCATTTGCTGGCCGAGTACTCGATCGAGCACGTTCTGCTTCGGCTGGCTGAGCATTTGTCGATGCAAGCGGTTGTCGATTGGCAGCGGGTTTCGGCTGGCGGCGATTTGCACATCGGCGCTCATCCCCAGGTCGAGTCCGGCGTTGTCTATGTGGGGGCTGTTCCGCCACTGGGGCGGCTCGATCCGACGATGCTGCGGGGCGTGGCGCAAGTGGCCTGCGAGCTCGGTGATTCGAGTCTGCGTTTCACACCCTGGCAAAGTCTGCTGGTGCCCAATGTCCGCGCGGAAAATGCCGCTGAGGTCATTCGGCGACTGCAGTGTCTGGGTCTGCAATGCGAAGCCGATCAGCCATTGTCCCGGCTGATCGCCTGCACCGGCTCAAACGGTTGCGCCAAAGGCCTGGCCGAGACCAAGGGCGATGCCCTGCAATTGGCCGCATTGCTGCACCGCCACGGACCGGCGCTGAACATACACCTGAGCGGCTGTCCGCGCTCCTGCGCCGCCGCGCATATCGCGCCCGTCACGTTGCTGGCCGTCGCCCCCGGTCACTACGATCTATATTTTCGCGATGCAGCGCAGCCGGGTTTCGGCGCGCTGCACGCACACAACCTTACTATTGAAGCGGTCGCGGCCTTGCTCGACGCCCGCTCACGGAGCCCCCTTGATGCTTGATTACATCCGCGACGGTCAGGAGATCTATCGCAACTCCTTCGCGATCATTCGCGCCGAGGCCAACCTCGACCGAATTCCGGCCGATCTGGAGAAACTCGCAGTCCGTGTGATTCACGCCTGCGGCATGGTCGAGGCCATCGACGGTTTGCAGTTTTCCGAAGGGGCGGGCAAGGCCGGGCGTGATGCGCTGGCGGCCGGCGCGCCGATTTTGTGCGATGCGCGAATGGTCTCCGAAGGCGTGACCCGCGCGCGGTTGCCGGCGAACAATCCGGTGATCTGCACCTTGCGCGACGAAAGCGTTCCGGAACTGGCCCGTGAATTGGGCAACACCCGTTCAGCCGCTGCGCTGGAACTGTGGCGTCCCCATCTGGAGGGGAGCGTGGTGGTCATCGGCAACGCCCCGACGGCGCTGTTCTATTTGCTGGAAATGCTCGACGCCGGTGCGCCGAAACCGGCGCTGATCCTCGGCTTCCCTGTCGGTTTCGTCGGCGCCGCCGAATCCAAGGCAGCGCTGGCGGCTGACAGCCGTGGCGTGCCGTTTGTCATCATGCAGGGTCGCCTGGGCGGTAGCGCCATGGCTGCCGCCGCCGTCAATGCCCTCGCCACGGAGATCGAATGATGCAGCAACCTGGACGTTTGATCGGCCTCGGTGTCGGTCCCGGTGACCCGGAACTGATTACCGTCAAGGCGCTGCGGTTGCTGCGCGAGTCGCCTGTAGTGGCGTACTTCGTCGCCAAGGGCAAGAAGGGCAACGCCTTCGGTATCATCGAAGCGCACCTGCAGGACGCACAGAATTTGTTGCCACTGGTGTACCCGGTGACCACTGAAGCCTTGCCGGCGCCGTTGTCCTACGAGCAAGTGATCAGCGACTTCTATGATGACGCTGCCGCAGAGCTGGCCGCGCATCTCGACGCAGGCCGCGATGTGGCAGTGATCTGCGAGGGCGATCCGTTCTTCTACGGCTCCTACATGTACCTGCACGACCGGCTCGCCCAGCGTTATCAGGCTGAAGTCGTGCCTGGCGTGTGTTCGATGCTCGGCGGAGCCTCGGTGCTCGGTGCGCCGCTGGTGTATCGCAATCAGAGTCTGTCGGTGTTGTCCGGTGTGCTGCCGCACGACGAACTCAAGCGTCGCCTGGCCGATGCCGATGCGGCGGTGATCATGAAACTGGGACGCAACTTTCCCAAGGTCCGCCAGGTGCTCGGAGAGCTCGGCCTGGCCGAGCGTGCGCTGTACGTCGAACGCGCAACCATGGCCAATCAGAAGATCGTGCCGCTGGATCAGGTCGAGCCGATGTCTTCGCCGTACTTCTCGTTGATCATCGTTCCCGGTGAAAGGTGGCAAGGCTGATGACCCGTCCAGTTCCGGCGATTGTCATTCTCGGCAATGGCAGCCTCGCGACCGCACAGAAAATTCAGCAGTTTTATCCGGGGGCGTTGATCCACGGCCTGACCGGGCGGGTTGAGGGCGCTGACCGCGTCTACCGTGAATTCGGTGCGACCCTGCGTGAGCTTTATCAACAGGACACGCCGATCATAGCCTTGTGCGCAGCCGGGATCGTGATCCGAACGCTGGCGCCATTGCTGCTGGAAAAAGGCGCAGAGCCGCCAGTGCTGGCCGTGGCCGAAGACGGCAGCGCGGTGGTGCCTCTGCTTGGTGGTCTTGGCGGCGTGAATGTGATGGCGCGCGAGATTGCCGCCGCACTGGAAGTCTCGGCAGCGATCACCACCAGCGGTGAACTGCGTTTCGGCACCTGCCTGCTCAATCCGCCCAGTGGGTATGTCTTGGGCGATCTGGAATTGGGCAAGCGTTTCGTGTCCGATTTGCTGGCGGGTGAAACGGTGCGTATCGAAGGTTCTGCACCGTGGTTGGCGCAAGCGCAATTGCCTGAGAATGAACACGCGCGACTGACCGTTCACGTCGGTCATGCCGAGCGAGCGCCTGCGGCCCACGAATTGCGGATCTATCCACGCAACGTGCTTGTTGCCGTGGCGGGTGAAGTGGCCGATGCATCGGCCGCCATTCGCCAGGCTTTGCGTCAGGCCGGAATCGCAGTGCAATCGGTGGCTTGTCTGTTGGCAGCCGACAGTGAAATGGCCGGCTCCACGTTGCGCGAAGCGGCACTCGAGCTGAGTGTGCCATTGCGTTTTGTCAGCGCTGCAGGTGCGGCGAGTGAGCTGGTGCATCATGCCATCAGGCCTGTATCCATCGTCGGCGATGACGTGGTTGCCATTGCAGTCGCCGAGCAGCCGTTGGAGCCATCGCAGATCGGCCGACCGCGCGGACGGCTGGCGGTGATTGGCCTCGGGCCAGGCGCTGCCGACTTGATGGTGCCGGCGGTGAAGGCAGAACTGGCTCGCGCCAACGATGTGCTCGGCTACGAAACCTACGTACGCATGGCCGGGCCATTCCGGGCTGACCAGGTGCTGCACTGCACGGATAACCGCGAAGAAATGCAGCGTGCCCGTCACGCCTTCGAACTGGCGGCTCAAGGGCGTTCGGTGGTGGTGGTGTCGTCCGGTGATCCGGGGGTCTTTGCCATGGCCGCGGCTGTGCTGGAGGCGCTTCACGAGTCCAGCGATGCCGCCTGGCACAACGTCGATCTCGAAATCCTGCCAGGTGTCTCAGCCTCGCTGGCGACGGCCGCCCAGGCCGGTGCGCCGTTGGGTCATGACTTCTGTGTGCTGTCGCTGTCAGACAACCTCAAGCCCTGGTCGATCATTGAAAAACGTCTGGACCTGGCCGCGCAAGCCGATCTTGCGCTGGCTTTCTACAATCCGATCTCTCGTTCACGTCCTTGGCAACTGGGCCGGGCGCTGGAGATTGTCAGCCAGCACCGTGAGCCGGGAACTCCCGTCGTATTGGGGCGGGATATTGGCCGTCCGGGTCAGACGTTACGGGTGACCACGCTGGGTCAACTGGGTGTCGATCAGGTGGACATGCGGACGATGGTACTCATCGGGTCGTCGACAACTCGTGTGTTCCCTCGCCTGGACGGTAATGCTTGGGTGTACACACCACGGAGTTATGGCGACAAGCTTAACCCCATTCAATAGTTACTATTCCGGCTGCCGAATAAGGCCAGGTCATTATTAATTAATAATGACCTGGCTGGTGGTGCCTGTTTGTTGTTGAGTGCACGTCTCGTTAGTTTGTAGTGGTCGATATACATATGTTGTATTTGGTTGCGGTTGATGGTTGGGGTGGGCTGAGTTAGTTTTAAGGCGCTTCTGGATGGAGCGCTTGTGAATAAATAAAGGAGTGTTACTTATGAGTGGTGTTGAAAGTTCTGTAAGTTTTTCGAAAAGTGCTGATTTTGTAAGGGCGTGCATTAAGAAGCGTAAAAGTGTCATGACCAGACAGCCGAGCACAATGTCGTTGATGTCGTCGGCCGCTTCGAATCCTACCAAGGAGCTGGATGCGCTGGTGCTGGGCAACAGTCTGATTGGTTACGGTGACAAAATCTCCATCGAAAACATGGCGATTATTGAAAATCTGATTACCATGTCGAAAATGGAGGCGAATTACGAAGTTCCCGGAAATAAGGACCCCAAAGCCTGGTACCAGGCGTTTACCAAGTGCATGGAGGACTTGGGGTGTTTTGTCCCAGATAAAGGTTACTCAAAATACAATGCCACTTCGCTAAAGATTACAATGGATAATGTCATGGTTGATATTATTCAGGCTGCCGTTGAGGTCGCAAAGGCAGCAATTCCTGGCGCTACTGTGCTCAGTGCAATAACCAGCTCTACGTTGGATGCATTGAAGAAAGAGCCTGATGCAATAAAACTGTTCAATTTTGAGGCGAAGAATACTGAAGGCGTGCGTTTGTCCACTATTCCCTGCGAACAAATGGCCAACGGAATTATCCTTATCGCGGTAGGAGCAGTTGATCATCAGGGTGGAGGTAATGATGGCGGTCTCCTGTTCGTTGACTGGAAGACTTCTTCCCTGAATATTTTCCACGGTAAGTCGTACGTTACGTTCAATCCTGCCCGTTATGCGGAAATCAAGTCGGAAATTGAGGAGTACCTCGGCGTTCACCGGAAGGAAGTTTTGGTCAAGCGTTTCAGCCGGCGCAAGTGAAGGGAAGGTCAGAGGCTTTAGGTCTCTGGCTTCCTCAAATAAGGAAAGCGTATGGCGTACTCCGTATTAATAAACTCAGGCAGCATTCTGTTGTTGTCGACGGTGTTGCCGCCTGCAGTCAGGCAGGACACCCTTGACACTATGTTGTTTGCACAACTTGCGGCTGAGGAAGATTTCCCGAACGGTAAGGACCACGCTCAGTGGTCCGACGTATTTGCAGACACTCTGACTGCTTGTGGTTGGAAGGTCCATGATCAAGGGGCTACCTCGGGGATGTTCCCTTCTACCGGCGTTACGGCCTTTTCAATACATGACGCTGTTCATGCGGCTTTCCAATCACGGCTATCCGCTAAGCAGGTCATTCTGCTGGCAACTGCTTTGCGTATGGTTGCGCAACTGCCTCTACAGTCGCTGGGGGCCAAGGTTTTTCGTGAGCGCTCGATAATGGGGCATGGGAATCAATCAGTCAGCATGGAAGGAAATTTCAACCGTATACATCGTTTGAGAGTGCTGACAGGTATTGTTGAGGCTGATGGTTTTCTGACTTTGGCCACAGTGTTCTTTGAAACGGATCACCCGATTGAAGGACAGTTTATCGGGCAGGATTTTGCGTTGAGTAGCGTAGTGGGAGGGGTGAAGACTTCATTTCTTCACGCCCGATTTTTCGTCGACGAATACAAGGCATTCAGAGGCGACACAGTGCTGTGGTTAGGGCAGCAACGACAGGCACTGTGTATCAAGGTCGGCGAGCATGACGTTCATCTGTCTCGTTGATTGGTGGGGGGGCACCGGTCAAGGGGTAACATTGAGAGACGTGGCGGGCTAAGGAACCAGATACCCCTTCACCCCGGTAAAGATGATCTGTGCCGCCAGTGCGCACACAAACAACCCCATCAACCGGCTGACGATCTGTAACCCCTGGTCGCCAAGAATTCGCTCGATTCGACTGGACAAAAACAGCACCACGCCCACGGTAAAGCTGGCCATGGCGATGCCGACAATGGCCGTGAGTTTGTCGTCCCAGTGCGGCTGACTCACGCCCATCACTAGCAAGGCACCGATGGTGCCGGGGCCGACGGTCAGTGGAATGGTCAACGGGACGATGGTCACATCCTGCTGCACGTTGTCGGTCTGTACCGCCGATTTGCCTTGTGCCATCCCCAGCGCCGAGATGAACAGGACGCTACCGGCGCCGATACGGAATGCGTCCACGGTAATGCCGAAGACACTGAAAATCACTCGGCCGAACAAGTACAGCAGCACACTGGAGACCAGTGTGGCGACTGCAACTTTCCAGGCCAGTCGACGCTGTTCCTTGCGCGAATAACCACGGGTCAGGCTGATGAAGCAGGACAATACGAAGAATGGGCTGTAGAGCACCAGCATCTTCAGGTAAACGCTGAACAACACATGGAGCATGGTGCCGGGCTCACTGGCGAGGGAAGTCGAGGGGGGAGTCTATCAGGGGTTGCGCAGTCTGTCGGCTCAGGACGTTTGGGTCGTTGCGCGATTCTGCTGGTCACGCTGGGCGACCCAGTGTTCGATCAATTCACGCAGTTGTGACAGTTCGACCGGTTTGGCCATGTGTCCGTCCATGCCGGCCTGGCGCGCACGCTCTTTGTGTTCGGCCAGGATGTGGGCGGTCAATGCCACCACGGGGGTGCGGACCCGCTGGTTGCCGACTTCCCAGGCACGCAATTGCTGGGTGGCCGAGAAGCCGTCGAGGATCGGCATTTCGCAGTCCATCAGCACCAGGTCGTAACGCTGGGCTTTCATCGCCTGCAAGGCTTCTTCGCCGTTGCAGGCGGTATCCGGTTGCAGGTTGAGCTTGCTCAGCATGCCGCGGATCACCTTGGTCGAAATGCTGTTGTCTTCGGCCACCAGAATGCGGAAATCGCTGGGGACCTTGACCGGCGGGGGCGGGCCGCTTTGCATTGATTGCGTGATGACCAGGCCTTTGTTGCGTTGGGTCAGTTCGTCGGCCAGGGTGGTCTTGAGGGTATAGCCGGCCACCGGTTTGGCGAGGATGCGCTTGATCCCGGAGTTGCGCGCAATGATCTTGCTCGGCGCATTGCTGATGCCGGTGAGCATGATCAGCAGGATGTCATGGTTCAGGCTCGGGTCTTCCTTGATCTTGGCCGCCAGTTGCATGCCGGTCATGCCGGGCATGTTCTGGTCCAGCAGGACCACATCGAAGTAATCGCGCAAATGCGCCTTGGTGCGCAGCAGTGCCAGCGCTTCCTTGCCGGAAGGCGCAGCGCTGACGTTCAGGCCCCAGGCGCTGCATTGCTGCACCAGCACCTTGCGACAGGTGTCGTTGTCGTCCACCACCAATACCCGCGCACCTTGCAACGGGCCGTCGAGGTCGGAGGTCGGGTGCTCGAGGCGATCCGGATCCAGCGGCAGGGTCAGCCACAGGGTGCTGCCCTGGTTGCTGCCACTCTTGATGCCGAATTCCCCTTGCATCAAGCGTATCAGTTGCCGGGCAATCACCAGGCCCAGATTGCCGCCCAGGTGGGTGGCCGACAGAAAGTGCCGGCTGTGCAGTTCGGCGTGCATCAGGGCGTCGCGTTCTTCGGCATCCATCGGCTCGCCGCTGTCCTGCACGGCGATACGCAGGCGCGGTTTGGCGTTGCGTTCGTCGAGCGCCACGACGATCAGGATTTCGCCTTCATCGGTTTTTTTCAGGGCGTTTTCAAGCAGGCTCAACAGGGTCTGGCGCAGGCGTGTCGGGTCACCGCTGATCACTCGAGGCACTTGCGGCTGGATGAAGCTGATCAACTCGACGTTTTGCTGCTCGGCCTTGGCGCGGAAGATGCTCAGGCAGTCTTCGATCAGCGCGTTGAGGTCGAACTGCACATCGTCCAGTTCGATCTGCCCGGACTCGAGTTTGGAAATGTCGAGAATTTCGTTGATCAGTGTCAGCAGCTCGTTGCCGGCGCTGTGGATCGTCTGCACATAGTCGCGTTGCTTGACCGACAGCGGGGTGCCCAACAGCAGCTCGGTCATGCCGAGAACGCCGTTCATCGGGGTGCGGATTTCATGGCTGATCTTCGCCAGGAACTCGGCCTTGGCATTGATCTCGGCATTGCTGGCTGCCAGGTCGCGGCTGATGCTGAAGCGGTCTTCGGTGATGCGGCGCTGGCGCTCGCTCAACGCGATGCTCATCAGCAGGCCGCTGATGCAGATGAACACCAACAATGTGGTGATCAGGCCATGGGGTTCGACCAGGGTCAGCCCCAACAGCGCAGGCAGGATGACGAGGGTGCCGAGGTTGAACACCACCATGGCCGCCACGAAGAGACGGGCCGGGCGATAGCCTTTTTGCCAGTGATAGGCGCTGATGAACAGCATGGTCAGGCCAGCCAAGGCTACCAGGCCGTAGGTAATGAAGTTCAGCGGCAAGGTATTGACGAACAGCAGCATCAGGCCGCAGGCGGTGATCAGCAGGACCTCGCCGAGCAGCAACCGGTTCAGCGGGTGCGGCCCGAGCGGGGAGAAGAAACGATAGGCAAGCATCAGGCCGCAGGGCGCCGTCAGCAGCAATGCCAGGTAAGCCCCCGGCGTTTGCAGTGCGTGCCAGTCCGGTAGCCAGGGGCCGGCGAGGTTCAGCAACAGCAGCAGGCTGAGCATCAATAGCCCTTCGCACGCTGCCAGCCAGAGGGCGCTGTGCGAGCGGGTGTAGGCGTAGCGGATGAGGTTGTGCAGGATCAGCATGGCGATACAACCGAACAGCAGGCCATAGATCAGCGTCTGGTTCTGGTTGGCTGCCGCGATGACCGCCGATTGCAGGGTGATGTAGGGGCGTAACTGGTGATCGGAGGCCAGTCGCAGGTAGATGTCCAGGGGGCTGTCGCTTTGCGGCAGGGGCAGCATGAAGTCGCTGCTGGGCAATGGACGCTCGGATTGGGGTTGTTCGTTGCCTGTGCTGGATTGGTCGATCAGCTTGTCACCGTCCAGTACGTACATGTTGAACTGGCGCAGGTCAGGCGCGAACAATCGCAGCACCTGTTCGTGCTTGCCCGGTGCAAGCTTGAATCGCAACCATAGCGCTCCATCGGGTTCAGCCGCGGTAATGCGGTCGAGTTCGATGGGGCTGAACTGATTGGTGTAGCGTGCGGAACGGATGTCGCTCAGTTGCAGGTCGCCTTGTTCGTCGAGCAATACCGCCCAGCCACTGCCTTGCGCGGCGTGGGCCGGTAGCATGCAGAGCAGGGTCAGCAATGTGACGGTTAAGCTTATGGCAATCCTGAGCCAGCGCACGGCGAAATCCCTTCGTAAGGTTGATGCCAGAATATAACGATGCGCGGCGCCGGAATAGCCAGGCAATGAACCGTGTTCATTGCCTGGCGCGGTGTCTACCTTATTCCTGGCTTTCGCCACGCTCGCGGGCAATGGCGCGGTAGCCAATGTCCTTGCGATAGAAACAGCCTTCCCAGTCAATCGTTGCCGCCAGCTTGTAGGCCTGCTGCTGTGCAGCGTCGACGCTGGCACCCATGGCTGTGGCGCACAACACACGACCACCGGCGGTGACTACCTGACCGTCCTTGAGCGCCGTACCTGCGTGGAAAACCTTGCCTTCCAGTGCGGCAGCTGCATCCAGCCCCTTGATGGCTGTGCCCTTGGCGTAGTCACCAGGATAGCCACCAGCGGCCAGAACGATGCCGACGCTCGGACGTGGATCCCATTGCGCTTCCACTTTATCCAGCGCCTGGGCCAGGGCGGCTTCTACCAACAATACCAGGCTCGACTGCAGACGCAGCATCACCGGCTGGGTTTCAGGGTCGCCGAAACGGCAGTTGAATTCGATGACTTTTGGGTTACCAGCCTTGTCGATCATCAGGCCGGCGTACAGGAAGCCAGTGTAGACGTTGCCTTCCTCGGCCATGCCGCGCACGGTCGGCCAGATCACCAGGTCCATGACGCGCTTGTGCACGTCGGCGGTGACCACTGGCGCCGGGGAGTAAGCACCCATGCCGCCGGTGTTCGGACCGGTGTCGCCGTCACCGACGCGTTTGTGGTCCTGGCTGGTGGCCATCGGCAGTACGTTCTTGCCGTCGACCATGACGATGAAGCTGGCTTCTTCGCCGTCCAGGAACTCTTCGATGACCACGCGCGAACCAGCATCGCCAAAGGCATTGCCCGCCAGCATGTCGCGCACGGCGTCTTCGGCTTCGGCCAGGGTCATGGCGACGATCACGCCTTTACCGGCGGCCAGGCCGTCGGCCTTGATCACGATCGGAGCGCCTTTTTCACGCAGGTAGGCGAGGGCCGGCTCGATTTCGGTGAAGTTCTGGTAGTCGGCAGTCGGGATCTTGTGGCGAGCCAGGAAGTCCTTGGTGAAGGCTTTCGAACCTTCCAGCTGCGCAGCGCCAGCGGTCGGGCCGAAGCAGTCGAGGCCGCGGCTGCGGAACAGGTCCACAACACCGGCAACCAGCGGCACTTCAGGGCCGACGATGGTCAGGGAAACGTTTTTCTCGGCAAAATCCGCCAGTTGCTCAAGCGCCAGTACGTCGATGGCGACGTTCTCGCACTTGGCTTCGATGGCGGTACCGGCGTTGCCCGGCGCCACGAACACTTTCTGCACGCGCGGATCCTGAGCCACTTTCCAGGCCAGGGCGTGTTCACGGCCACCGCTGCCAATGATCAAAACATTCATTTCAAAAACCTCAAGATTCTGTGGGGCGCTGCTAAACCGCTGTGCACCGTGTAGGAACTGCCGAAGGCTGCGATCTTTTGATCTTTAAAAGCAAGATCAAAAGATCGCAGCCTTCGGCAGCTCCTACACAGAGGGAGCGGTGTATCAGTGGCGGAAGTGGCGCATGCCGGTGAAGACCATGGCGATGCCGGCTTCGTCAGCGGCTGCAATCACTTCGTTGTCACGCATCGAGCCGCCAGGCTGGATCACCGCAGTGATGCCGACCTTGGCTGCGTTGTCGATGCCGTCGCGGAACGGGAAGAACGCGTCCGAGGCCATGACCGCACCCTGCACCTGCAAGCCGGCATGTTCAGCCTTGATGGCAGCAATGCGCGCGGAGTTCACGCGGCTCATCTGGCCGGCGCCGACACCGATAGTCTGGCGATTCTTGGCGTAGACGATGGCGTTGGATTTCACGTACTTGGCGACTTTCCAGGCGAAGATCAGGTCGTTGATTTCCTGTTCGGTCGGTGCGCGCTTGGTCACCACTTTCAGGTCGTCGGCGCCGATCATGCCGATGTCGCGGCTCTGCACCAGCAGGCCACCGTTGACGCGTTTGTAGTCCCAGGCAGCGGCGCGGTCAGCCGACCACTCGCCGCAGGCCAGCAGGCGTACGTTGGCTTTGGCGGCGACAATGGCGCGGGCTTCTTCGCTGACGCTCGGGGCAATGATCACTTCGACGAACTGGCGCTCGACGATGGCCTTGGCGGTCTCGGCGTCCAGTTCGCGGTTGAAGGCGATGATCCCGCCGAAGGCGGATTCGGTGTCGGTGGCGTAGGCCAGGTCGTAGGCCTTGCGGATGCCGCCTTCGGCGTCAGGGCTGACAGCCACGCCGCACGGGTTGGCGTGCTTGACGATCACGCAAGCCGGCTTGACGAAGCTCTTCACGCATTCCAGCGCGGCGTCTGTGTCGGCCACGTTGTTGTACGACAGTTCCTTGCCTTGCAACTGGGTTGCGGTGGCGATGCCGACTTCGGCAGGCTTGGCTTCCACGTAGAACGCCGCGCTCTGGTGCGGGTTCTCGCCGTAGCGCATTTCCTGGGCCTTGATGAACTGACTGTTGAAGGTGCGCGGGAATTCGCTGCGGCCTTCTGTGCTCAGGGTGTCGGCCGCCTGGTTCACGGTGCCCATGTAGTTGGCGATCATGCCGTCGTAGGCGGCGGTGTGTTCGAATGCCTTGAGCATCAGGTCGAAGCGCTGAGCGTAGGTCAGGCCGCCGGCCTTGAGGTTTTCCAGGACGCTGGCGTAATCGCTGGCATTCACCACGATCGCTACGTCTTTATGGTTTTTCGCGGCCGAACGAACCATGGTCGGGCCGCCGATGTCGATGTTCTCGATGGCGGTCGGCAGGTCGCAGCCTGGCTTGTTGATGGTGGCTTCGAACGGGTACAGGTTGACCGCGACCAGATCGATCGGCTTGATGCCGTGTTCGTTCATGATCGCGTCGTCGATGCCGCGACGACCGAGGATCCCGCCGTGGATTTTCGGGTGCAGGGTTTTCACCCGGCCGTCCATCATTTCGGCGAAACCGGTGTAATCCGCGACTTCCACTGCGGCAACGCCGTTGTCCTGCAGCAGCTTGAACGTCCCGCCGGTGGAGAGGATCTCGACGCCCAGGGCTTCAAGCTCCTTGGCGAATTCGAGGATCCCGGTCTTGTCGGAAACGCTGATCAAGGCGCGGCGGATCGGCAGGCGGGTAGTCTGGTCGGTCATCTCAATTTCCATCAAAAGCAAAGGAAGTCAGCAAAAAAGGCGACCGGTTTTACGCGGGCGCCTTTCTGGTTTGATTGAATGCTTACAGCAAATCGTACTGCTTGAGTTTCTTGCGCAGCGTGCCCCGGTTCAGTCCGAGCATCTCGCTGGCCTTGGTCTGGTTGCCCTTGACGTAGTTCATCACGCACTCGAGCAGGGGAGCCTCGACTTCGGAGAGCACCAGGTTGTACACATCAGTGACGGCAGCGCCCTCAAGGTGGGCGAAATAATTGTGCAGCGCCTTCTCGACACTCCCGCGAAGGGTCTGGCCCTCTTCGCTCGGTGTATTGAGGTGCTGTTTCAAATTCACGTTGTCGCTCACGGGTGTTGTTCCACTCACTAAAGTCTCGGTCATCATCGTCATGCGGCCACCCACTCTCCGTCCCCTGTCAGGCTCTTGTAACGCTCGGCGAAAAACGCCCGAACGTTGGCGCATTGTGTATCCGTACCATCCAAACGATTGAAGTGGGCGCGAAACTCCCTGGCGCCCGGCAGGGTTGCGAGATACCAGCCCACATGCTTTCGAGCAATGCGTACACCCATGACATCGCCATAAAAGGCGTGCAGGGCAGCCAGATGCTCTAGCAGGATGCGTTCCACCTCGATCAGTTCCAGCGCCGGGAGTTTCTCGCCGGTACGCAGGAAATGGTCGATCTCGCGAAAAATCCATGGCCGCCCCTGGGCAGCCCGGCCAATCAACAAACCATCGGCACCGGTCGCGTCGAGCACGTACCGGGCTTTTTCCGGCGAATCGATATCGCCGTTGGCGAAGACCGGAATCGACACCGCCTGCTTGATCGCGGCAATGGTGTCGTACTCGGCCTCACCGGTATACAGGTCGGCACGGGTGCGGCCATGCACTGCCAGCGCCGTAATGCCTGCCTGCTCGGCGATCTTCGCCACCGTCAGGCCGTTCTTGTTGTCCCGGTCCCAGCCGGTCCGGATCTTCAGGGTAACCGGCACATCGACCGCAGCCACGACGGCCTGCAGGATCTCGGTTACCAGGGCTTCATCCTTCAACAGTGCGGAACCGGCAGCCTTGTTGCAGACTTTCTTGGCCGGGCAGCCCATGTTGATATCAATAATCTGCGCGCCCATTTCAACGTTGGCACGGGCAGCGTCCGCCAGCATCTGCGCGTCCCCACCGGCGATCTGTACCGAGCGTGGCTCGGGATCGCCTGTGTGGATCATGCGCATGCGCGATTTGCGGGTGTTCCACAAACTCATGTCGCTGGTGACCATTTCCGAGACGACCAGTCCCGCGCCCAAGCGCTTGCACAGCTGACGAAAGGGCTGGTCGGTGACACCCGCCATGGGGGCGAGAATCAAGCTGTTATGTAATGTGTATGGGCCGATGCGTACCGCCGACATAGGACTTCCCTGTTGTGGGGCCGGATCATGAGAGTTCGAAAAAGGGTTGGCATGATACCCGCTCTCGATGACTGGATAAAGGCTGAATTGAACAAAATCTGAACAGTTATTCTGTTATTCCCCGTGGTTTGGTTGGCCAGGGGGAGTCAGAAAGCCGACGTCATCGGGGAGCGATGACGCGCTTCACTCCGGAGAGTGAAAGCTCAGACTGTAGTTCACGGCCTTGGCGCCGGGGTCGAGAATGTCCAGGGCGATGTGGATCGGCGTCTGCGGAGGCATTTCCGCCATGCCTTCGAGATCGCCATTGAGGTACTCGCCGGGTTTGAAACGGCGACTGGCGATCAGATGGCCATTGAGGTCGGCGAAGCGCAATTCCAGCAGCGGGAAGGGCTGGGAAAAGGGAGCGCGGTTATAGATGATCGCATCGACCACCAGCGCGCCATTGAATTCGGGATGGCTGCGCACCACCAGGTTGCTGCTTTTGATTTTTGCAATGTCGACCTTGGAGGGCACGGTGCAGCCGATTTGCGGGCACAGTTGCTGGAACCACGGGCGATATTGATCCTGTCGCGCCAGTTCGTCGAAATGATAGGCAATGTACTGGCCGGCGAGCGCGCCAGCGGCGATCAGCACCAGCAGCAACCACAACAGCCTTCGGCCCCAGGGCGAGCGGCGTTTTTGCCAGTCCAGTTGCAGCGGGTCGTCGGTCAGGTCTTGCAACACTTCGGCACGCGGGCCCGTCTCGCGGCGCTTGCGCAGTGGTTCGATCGAGGGCAGGTTGTCGTCGAGTTCGTTCTCGTCGGCGGCCGACAGGCGTTCGTGGTGCAGCGGCGCATCGAGTGGGTCGTGCAAGCGCAATTGGGGTGGCTGCAGTTCGTCGTCGAGATCGACCGGTTCCAGGGACAGCGAAGGTTCGGTGCGTGAGGCTTTGCCCGGTTCGACCGTCGGCTCTGGCGTTTCTAGGTGGTCGAACGGTTCGTCGACTTGCGCACGATCGGCCGCCGACTCACTGAACAGGCTGTCGGACCACGGCTCCTCGTCATCCTGCCCGGTGCCATCGCGACGGGCGCTCAGCGAGTCGTCGCGATGGCGGCCGAGCTCGGTGGCCGGCTGGATTTCCCGCTGTTCGAGCCGGGCGAGTTCTTCGTCGAGGTCGAGACTGTCCAGGTCCAGTTCGGTCGCGCTCCATTGCTTTTGGCTGATGGCGCGCGGTGCCGATGGCTCAAGCGGTTCGGCAGGCTGCACAGGCGGTAGCGGCGCCGCTACCGGTGGCTCCTTGCCGGCCTGCTCAAGCAACTGCCTGGCGGCATTGAACACCTGCAGGCAGGAGCCGCAGCGAACCACGCCGCGAGCCACGCTCAATTGGGCATGGCTGACGCGGAAGCTGGTTTGGCAATGCGGGCACTGAGTGACGAAGCTATCGGTCATGCGGCGTTCCGGATTATGCAGGCGGCCATTCTAGCGCCGACGGCCAGTGATGCGCACCCAGCCATCGCGATTGGCGATCGGATCCAGATCGAAGTCCTTGGCGTAGGCGGCAGCGACTTCGTCGCCTTGTTCGGCGAGGATGCCCGACAGCGCCAGGCGACCGCCCGACTTGACCAGGCCGGACAGCTGCGGCGCCAGGGAAACCAGCGGGCCGGCGAGGATATTGGCCACCAGCACGTCGGCCTGCACTTGTGGCAGGTCTTGCGGCAGGTACAGCGGGAACAGGTGATCGGCGATGTTGTTGCGCCCGGCGTTGTCGCGGGACGCTTCCAGCGCCTGCACGTCGATGTCGGTGCCCACGGCTTCCCTGGCGCCCAGCAACAGCGCGGCGATCGCCAGGATCCCCGAACCGCAGCCGAAGTCCAGCACGTTGCAGTCCTTCAGGTCCTGACCGTCGAGCCATTCCAGGCACAGTGCGGTGGTCGGGTGGGTGCCGGTGCCGAACGCCAGGCCCGGATCAAGCAATAGGTTCACTGCGTCAGGTTCCGGTGCGGCGTGCCAGCTCGGCACGATCCACAGGCGCTGGCCGAAACGCATCGGCTGGAATCCGTCCATCCAGCTGCGTTCCCAATCCTGGTCTTCGATGACTTCGCTGTGGTGTTCAGGCAGCGGGCTGCCGGTCAGCAGCTCCAGGTGGGCCAGTACCGGGCCGGGCTCGGTGCCACCTTCGAACAGAGCCAGCAGGTGCGTGTGCGACCACAGTGGCGTGGTATTGAGTTCCGGCTCGAAGATCGGCTGGTCTTCGGCGTCCATGAAGGTCACCGATACGGCGCCCACTTCAAGGAAAGCGTCTTCATAGGTTTCGGCTTGTTCTGGGCTGATGGCGAGACGTACTTGCAGCCAAGGCATGGCGGGCACCTTTGAAAAATGTTGATTGCAGCCTGGCGGGCTGCGAGAAGGACGCAAGTTTACGCGAGAGCGGGGCCGATGACGACCATGGAGAAAAATCAAAGGATCGCTGTAGGAGCTGCCGAAGGCTGCGATCTTTTGATCTTGCTTAAAAACAACAAAACCGCCCGAAGGCGGCTTTGTCGTGTACCAGCTGAAGCTTAGTGCTTCTCGCCAGCCAGCTTGTGCTCGAGGTAGTGAATGTTCACGCCCCCTTTGCAGAAGCCTTCGTCGCGGGTCAGGTCGCGGTGCAGCGGGATGTTGGTCTTGATCCCGTCAACCACGATCTCGTCCAGCGCATTGCGCATGCGCGCCATGGCTTCGTCACGGGTTGCGCCGTAGGTGATCAGCTTGCCGATCAACGAATCGTAGTTCGGCGGAACGGCATAACCACTGTACAGGTGCGAGTCGACGCGAACGCCGTTGCCGCCTGGAGCGTGGAAATGCTTGACCGTGCCAGGGCTCGGCATGAAGGTTTTCGGGTCTTCGGCGTTGATCCGGCATTCCAGCGCGTGACCGCGGATGACCACGTCATCCTGGGTGAACGACAGCTTGTTGCCGGCGGCGATGCTGAGCATCTCCTTGACGATGTCGATGCCGGTGACCATTTCCGAAACCGGGTGCTCTACCTGGACACGAGTGTTCATCTCGATGAAGTAGAAACGACCGTTTTCGTACAGGAACTCGAAAGTGCCCGCGCCACGGTAACCGATGTCGATGCACGCCTTGACGCAGCGAGCCAGAACTTCCTGGCGGGCCTGTTCGTCGATGCCCGGTGCCGGCGCTTCTTCAAGAACCTTCTGGTGACGGCGTTGCAGCGAGCAATCGCGGTCGCCCAGATGGATAGCCTGGCCCTGGCCGTCGGAAAGAACCTGGACTTCCACGTGGCGTGGGTTGGTCAGGAATTTTTCCAGATAGACCATCGGGTTGCCGAACGCCGCACCTGCTTCGGAGCGGGTCAGTTTCGCCGAGGAAATCAGGTCTTCTTCCTTGTGCACAACGCGCATGCCGCGACCACCACCGCCGCCAGCGGCCTTGATGATCACCGGGTAACCCACTTCGCGACCAATGCGCAGAGCGGTTTCTTCGTCTTCCGGCAGCGGGCCGTCTGAACCCGGAACGGTCGGTACGCCAGCTGCGATCATGGCGTGCTTGGCCGATACCTTGTCGCCCATCAGGCGAATGGTTTCGGCTTTCGGGCCAATGAACGCAAAGCCGGAATTCTCGACCTGCTCGGCGAAGTCGGCGTTTTCCGCAAGGAAGCCGTAGCCCGGGTGAATGGCGGTGGCGCCCGTCACTTCGGCTGCGGCAATGATTGCCGGAATGTGCAGGTAGGAGTGGGCGGCCGATGCCGGTCCGATGCAGACGGATTCGTCTGCCAGGCCCAGGTGCATCAGTTCCTTGTCAGCCTTGGAGTAAACGGCGACGGTCTTGATGCCCATCTCTTTGCAGGCGCGCAGGATCCGCAGGGCGATCTCACCGCGGTTGGCGATCAGAACTTTTTCCAACTTCGCAGTCATCAAAGGCTCTCCGCGGTTCAAACGATGGTGAACAGCGGTTGGTCGTACTCAACCGGCTGGCCGTCTTCGACGAGGATGGATTCGATCACACCGCTGGTTTCAGCTTCGATGTGGTTCATCATCTTCATGGCTTCAACGATGCACAGGGTGTCGCCTTTCTTCACGGTCTGGCCGACTTCAACGAAGGACGGCGAGGTTGGCGAAGATTTGCGGTAGAACGTACCGACCATCGGCGAACGGGCAACGGTGCCGTTCAGCGCTGGTGCGGCGGCAGCAGGTGCAGCAGCGGCAGCCGGAGCGGCGGCAGCGACAGGCGCGGCAGCCGGAGCAGGCATTGGAGCCGGTGCGTAGTACTGCTGAGCCGGGGTCTTGCTATGACGGCTGATGCGTACGGACTCTTCGCCTTCCTTGATCTCGAGCTCGTCGATGCCGGACTCTTCCAGCAATTCGATCAGTTTCTTAACTTTACGGATATCCATGAATCATCAACTCCCAAGGGTCGGTCAGGGGCGGTTAACTTGTTGTTCAAGCTGTTCCAGGGCGGCCTCCAGGGCCAGTCGGTAACCGCTGGCGCCAAGGCCGCAGATCACTCCCACCGCTACGTCGGAGAAGTAAGAGTGATGGCGGAAAGGTTCGCGTTTGTGCACGTTGGACAAATGCACTTCGATGAATGGGATGCTCACCGCCAGCAGCGCGTCACGTAATGCGACACTTGTATGTGTAAAAGCTGCCGGGTTAATCAAAATGAAGTCCACGCCTTCGCTGCGGGCAGCGTGAATACGGTCGATCAATTCGTACTCGGCATTGCTTTGCAGGTGCAGCAGGTGGTGACCGGCTTCGCGGGCACGGCGTTCCAGGTCCTGGTTGATCTGCGCCAGGGTCGTGGCGCCGTAGGTGCCCGGTTCACGAGTACCGAGCAAGTTCAGGTTGGGTCCGTGCAGAACCAGTAGGGTCGCCATCGGCTGTTCCTTTATTTTCCGTGAGCAATTGTCAGAACCCGGCGACTATGCCGCAAAGCCTTTGTGACTGTCCAGTTCTCTGCAATAGGCAGCACGATGACCGATGTTTGCGCGAAATATATGACTGCTTGATTAAATGTGGTCATTCGCCCTGGCAACACGTTCGGCGAAGTCTTTGGCGTTGATCTCGCCGATCACCCGCACATCGGCGCGTTCGACACCGTCCTTGCCGAAAAACATCAGGGCCGGGGGGCCGAACAACTGGTAGCGGTCGAGCAGGGCGCGTTGCTCGGCGTTGCTGGCGGTGATGTCGAAGCGGATCAGCCGGTAACCCTTGAGGCGTTCGATGACGACAGGGTCGTCCAGCACCTCACGCTCGATGACTTTGCAACTGATGCACCAGTCCGCATACCAGTCGAGCAGCAGCGGTGTGCCGGAGGAGCGTGCGTCGGCGAGTGCGCGATCAAGATCGGCCGGCGTGCTGACGGTTTGCCAGGCGCTGGAGATTTGCTCCTGGCCGCGGTTGTCGACGATGCGAGGCTGGCCTATCGGGTTGAACGGGTCGGTCTGGCCGCTGAACGCGCCGTACCAGCAGGCCAGCGCGTAAAACACCAGGAACATGCCGAGCAACTGTCCGAGGCGTTTGCGTGGTGGTTTATAGACGAATTCCAGCGCCCCCATGAACAGGCCGACACCGCCGGCCAGCAAACCGATCAGCAGCAAGGTGACCTGACCCGGCAGGACGCGACTGAGCAGGCCGACGGCCAATCCGAGCAACAACACGCCAATCGCGTTTTTCACGTAGACCAGCCACGGACCGCTTTTTGGCAACCAGGCTGCGCCACCGGTGGCTACCAGCAACAGGGGTGCGCCCATGCCGAGGCCGAGCATGAACAGTTTCAGGCCGCCGCCCAGCGCATCGCCACTGGCGCTGATGTACAGCAGCGCGCCGGCCAGTGGTGCCGAAACACAGGGTGAAACCAGCAAGCTGGAGACCACGCCCAACACCGCGGCGCCCCACAGTGACCCGCCTTCGGTGCGACCGGCGATGCGGTCCAGGCGACTGCTGATGGCGTGCGGCAGTTTCAGTTCGAAGACGCCGAACATCGCCAGCGCGAACAGCGCAAAAAACATCGCAAAAGGCACCAGCACCCAGGCCGATTGCAGCCGCGCCTGCAGATTGAGCTGGGCACCGAACAGGCCCATCAGCGCACCGAGCAGGGCAAAGCACGCGGCCATTGGCAGCACATACGCCAGTGACAGATTGAAGCCGCGCCAGCCGCCGACCTGGCCGCGCAGCACCACCCCGGACAGGATCGGCAGCATGGGCAGCACGCAGGGTGTGAAGGTCAGGCCCAGGCCCGCGAGGAAAAACAATGCCAGTTCGCGCCAGCCCCATTGAGATGCTGTCGTCGTCGCCGCGCCGCTGCCGTCGATGCTCAGGCGCTCGGTCTCGGGCGGGTAGCACAGGCCTTTATCGGCGCAACCCTGATAGGTCACGGCCAGGGTGAAGGCCCGCTGATCGGTGCGTGGTAGTTCGACGTCGAGAATGCCGTGGTAGACCTCGACGTCGCCGAAGTACTCGTCGTGCTTTTTCTGGCCATCGGGCAGTTTCGCCGCGCCGAGCACGACTTCGGCCGGATCGGCGCGAAACTGGAAGCGGTGACGGTAGAGGTAATAGCCTTCAGTGGCGACGAAGCGCAACTTGATCGATTGCGGCGTGCTTTCTACCAGGCTCAACTGGAAGGCTTCGCGCACGGGCAGGAAGTCGGCGCTGTTGTTGATCGAGCCCAGGCTGGCGCTGGGACGATTTTCCAGCAAGCCGGTGGCGCTGGCCGGCAGGGTGAATACTAAAAGCAGCAGGCAGAGCAAACGGCGCATGACGATCTCGCGTATCGGAATTGGGGGGATGATAGCTGAGAGCGCACTACAACGCCGACCCGCCTTCCGCATCTGCCCCCCCCCCCCCTGTAGGAGCTGCCGAAGGCTGCGATCTTTTGACTTTGATTTTAAAGATCAAGATCAAAAGATCGCAGCCTTCGGCAGCTCCTACAGGGGGTGGTCAGACGCGGAAGGCTTGAACGGCGGTGTGCAGTCGTCCACCCAGCACCAGCAAATTCTCCCCCTGCTCACGCCCTTCGCCAATGCGCAGCAAGTTATCCCCACCCAACTGATGAATCCGCTCGCTGTGATCACGGATCTCGCTGACCGCACCGCTTTGCTGGGCGGTGACATCGGCGATGCGCACCGCCGTGTCGGAAATGGTCTGGATCGCCGCGACGATTTTATCCAGCGCGCCGTCGGCGGCCTGGGCCTGGCTGGCCGTGGCTTCGGCGTGTTCGACCTGGGCACGCATGCCTTCCACCGAATGCCGCGCGGCGGTTTGCAGACCGGCGATCAGCGTCTGGATTTCTGCCGTGGCCCCGGCGGTACGTTGCGCCAGTGAGCGCACCTCTTCGGCCACCACGGCAAAGCCGCGGCCCATTTCCCCGGCCCGGGCCGCCTCGATTGCCGCGTTCAAGGCCAGCAGGTTGGTCTGGTCGGCGATCGAGCGGATCACTGTCAACACGCCGCCGATGGTGGCCGACTCCTCGGCCAGGTGTTCGATCATTTGCGCATTGCCTTGCACTTCATCCACCAGCGCATGCAGACCGGTGAGGCTCAGACCGATGACTTTCTGTCCGTGCTCCACGGCCAGGCCGGCGTGGCGGCTGGCGTCGGCAGCCTGGCTGGCATCGCCGGCAACTTGCTGGATGGTCGCTTCCAGCTCGCTGAGGGAGTCGCGGATCAACGCCGTATCGCCGGCCTGATGTTGCGCGCCGTCATGCAAATCGTTGCTCAGGTCGGCCAGGGTGCGGCTGCTGCCGGCCACTTGCTCGGCATTGAGGCGAATGGTTCCCACCAGGTCCACCAGATAAGCGCGCAGGCGGTTGAGCGAGGCTTCAATGTCATGCAGTTCACGGTTGGTGTTGCCCAGTTGAATGTCGCGGCTGAAGTCGCCTTCGGCCCAGGTCGACAGGGCCGGGGCGAGGTTGGTCAGGGTCCGGGCCAGTTTGCGCTGCAGGGTGTCGATCAGCAGCGCGATCAACAGGATCAAGCCGATCATCACGCCTTGCATCAGCCGCACTTCACCCTGAATCTGCCCGTGCTGGGCGCGTACCACCGGCTCCAGCCCGGCAATGGCCTGTTGCACGTCGGCGATTTTCAGGTGAGTCGCGGTGCTCAGGTCAGCGCGTTTGCCGATTTGATCACGGGTGCGCGCGAGCTCGGCCGGGTAGCGGGTGAGCAGGCTGTTGAGTTCACGCTTGAGGCCGACGCCGGCATCTTCGGCGACGGTTTTTTCCTGATTCTCAAGGCCCATCATCGCGGCGAAATCATCGGTGTTCGATTCGCTGCTGGAGGTCACGCCCAGCAAGGGCAGGGCATCGAGTTTCTCCGCCTGGGTGCGGATGTTGGTCACTTCGCGTTCGACGTCGGCGGCCAGCTCGCTGCGGCCGCTGCTGACCAGCTTTTCCCGCGCCAGGGACAACTTGCCCAGGTGCTGCGATGCGCTGAGCAGCGGTGTCAGATAGGCGGCATTGCCACTGGCGTACTGGCTCAGCTGATCGAGACTGGCACCCAGTTCCCGTTCGGCCTGCAGCAGCAGGGCCTGCGGATCGCCGGCCAGTTTGCCGGCTGCCAGCAGGTCGGTCTTGCTGAACTCTTCAAGGGTCGACAGGCTCGGGCGCAAGGTCTCGGCCAGGGCGGGTGGCAATTCGCCGAGTTGTTTTTGCAGGCTGTCGATGCCTTGGGCGGCACTGCTCAGGCGCAGGGCATCGCCGCTGCCAAGGTAATCCTCGACGCTGCGGGCGACTTCATTCTGAAACTGCTGCGACAGGCCCAGGTAGCGCTCCATTAATAGGTACGGACGCTCAAGGGCTTTTTGCGACCACCACAGCGTGGCGCCGAGGGCCACGCACACGGCCACCAAAAGGAGGGTATTGAGATTGGTCAGCAGCTTCAGGCGCATTAAGGACTACCAACGACAGAAATGGTAAGCGCCTGAAGTTATTGCGTTTCTGTTACAGGGTTATGACTGTGTCGGTCGATTCCGATGAAAAAGTGGCACTTTGCTTTGGTGTGCGAGCGGCCTGTACGCGATTGCGTCCGCCGCCCTTGGCACGGTACAGCGCCTCGTCTGCCAGGCTGGCCATCATCAGGCTGTCGGAGCTTTCGCAGAACTCAACCACCCCGGCACTGAAGGTGCACCACAGGTCCTGGGGTTGGGCGGGGTAGTGAATCTCGGCAAAACGCTGACGGATTTCATCGAGCACGTTGTAGGCCGCTTCGATATCGGTGTCCGGCATGACGATGGCGAACTCTTCGCCACCGTAGCGGCCGATGAAGTCGGTTTTGCGCAGGCGTTGCTTGAGAAACAGCGCCAGGCTCTTGATCACCCGGTCGCCCATGGGGTGGCCGTGGCTGTCGTTGACCCGTTTGAAGTGGTCGATGTCGAGCATGGCAAAACTCAGCGGCTTGTTCTCGCGGCGGGCACGGAACGAGCAGTCTTCAAGCAATTGCAGGATGTGCGTGTGGTTGTACAGGCCGGTGAGGCTGTCGCGGACCATCCGTGCCTTGAGGTTGCGGGCCCTTGCTGCACGGTTGCGCACAGTGGTGATCAGGTGCCGGGGCTTGATCGGTTTGGTCAGGAAGTCATCGCCGCCCTCGCTCATGGCGTCGAGTTGCTTGTCCAGGTCGTCTTCGGCCGACAGGTAAATGATCGGCACGCTGACATAACGGTCGTTGTGACGGATCACCTTGGCCAGTTCCGTACCGGTGCAGGCCGGCATGTACATGTCGAGGATGATCAGGTCCGGCTGGAAGTCCGCCAGTTCGGCCATGGCCTGGATCGGCTCGATCAACGTCCGGGTGACGATCCCGGCACTGTTGAGCAGGCGCTCGGTGTGCAGGGCCTGGGCGCGGGAGTCGTCGATGATCAACACTTTATAAGGTTCGTATTGGGCGACGCAGGTCAGGACTTCGATTTTCTCCAGCAGGCTCGACGCTTCGAGGGTGCCGGTGAGGAACTCCTGGCCGCCGGCACGCACGGCGGCGAGGCGGGTTGGTGTGTCGGTTTCGTGCAGGCTGAAGAACAGCAGCGGCAAGCGATGGTCCAGGCCTTCCTGGGCTTCGGCGGCCAGCTTCAGGCCGACACCGGGGCCGCTGAAGTCCACGTCCATGACAATCGCCGCCGGCAGGCGCTCGACCATCGAGGAGCGAAACGCGTCTACGCTGTCCAGCGACTGGGCGCTGAGCCCGAAGAATTCCAGTTGTTTGGCCAGGCGCTCGGCGCGGTCGTGATCCTGCAGCATCACATAGATGGGCTTGCGCAGTGGCGGCAGGAAGGTTTGATCGAGTTGGTCGCCATGGCGCAGGCCGGTGCGTGACAGGCGCTGCATCAAGCGATTGAGGTCGGTGATCAGGCCGCTGCTCAGGCGTCCGCGGTTGGCGTCGACAGCCTCCAGGGATTGACCGATATGACGCGCCAGTTGCGTGTGTTCCGGTTGCTCGAAGCGCTCGGCGAAACGCAGCAGGCGCAGATTGGCCTCGCTCAGTTCCGACAGGTCGGCGGTGGACCACTCGCTGCGTTGCAGGCGCTGCCATATCTCAAGAATCTGACGAGCCTGATGAATTACCCGCTGGGCAAAGTGGTGCTTGAGGCGCTCGCGGCTCGGGTCTTCTGGCTCGGTCATATCCTGACTACTAGTTAGGGTGCACACTGAGGTCGACTGGTGGCTCTATGCTAGCATCACTTTCCCATTACACGAGTGCTGTACGTCAATAATCTGCAATGCGACCTTATTCAGTTTGTGACCTGGTAGTCTGGTTCGAGCCTTTAAAGTCGCGGTGTGTGGGGGGGAAGTGCTTTATTCAGGGCACTTGGTGGGCGCGGGCCGGCAATTGGCGCGTGACTGATAGTTGATCATTCATGATCTTTGGCCCGTGCTGATCTGGCTGTTTTCTTTGGCTTCAGGGGATCAGGGATTCCCTTAGAGAGGACAATGCAAACCCTCAGGGGGATTTCGACGGCCGCCGCATCGTTGCGTGGGTAGAAATACTTTTCATCCACAAGCCCGGTAATTTCCCCCATTGATGCAATGGCGGGTGCCGGGCCAAGGCACGTTGTTGTATGGTTGTGGTCGAATCGTTGAACTCAAGAGATTGAAAGGATACCGCCATGCTGGACTGGAAGAACCGCACAGGCAGTGCGCCTGAACGTACCGCTGAACCGAAGTCGGAGGCCCGCAGTTACCTGGGGGGTCTGTTTTTCAGCCGGGCGCTGGCCACTCTACTGGGCATCTACCTGTTGGTGGCGAGTGTCCTGGGCTGGTACTGGAGCCAGGAGCCGGCGCTCTTCCCGGTCCAGCAAACCGCACAACTGGCGGCCGAGAAAGAAGGCAAGCAGATGGTCGTCGGCTACACCACGGTGGAAACCCTCAAGACCGTCGCCGGCACCTTGCTGACCAAGCCGGGCGGCTATATATCCAACGACCGTTTCCCGCCAGGCCTGTGGATGGACAACATGCCGAGCTGGGAATATGGCGTGCTGGTGCAGGTCCGCGACCTGAGCCGGGCGTTGCGCAAAGACTTCGCCCGTTCGCAGTCGCAGTCCGCCGAAGACGCCGACCTGGCCAAGGCCGAACCGCGTTTCAACTTCGACAACAAGAGCTGGGTGCTGCCGTCCAGTGAGTCCGAGTACCAGGAAGGCATCAACTCCCTGAGTCGCTATCAGGCGCGCCTGTCCGATCCGAACCAGAAGAGCGCGCTGTTCTATGCTCGTGCCGACAACCTGAACAACTGGCTGGGTGATGTCGGTACCCGCCTGGGTTCGCTGTCGCAACGGCTGTCGGCCAGTGTGGGACGGGTCAAGCTCAACACCGCATTGAAAACCGAAGTCGTGGCACCGGGCGAGGTGCCGCAGGTCGACGAAGAAATCGTCGAGACACCGTGGATGCAGATCGACAACGTGTTCTACGAAGCCCGCGGCCAGGCCTGGGCGCTGTCGCACCTATTGCGCGCCATCGAAGTCGACTTCGCCGATGTGCTGGCCAAGAAAAACGCCACGGTCAGCGTGCGCCAGATCATTCGTGAGCTGGAAGCCTCGCAGGAGCCGGTATGGAGCCCGATGATTCTTAACGGCAGTGGCTTCGGCGTATTGGCCAACCACTCGCTGGTCATGGCCAACTACATTTCCCGGGCCAACGCCGCGGTGATCGATTTGCGTCAACTGCTCAATCAGGGCTGAGTCATGGTCGAAAACACCAGGGAAGCCGCACACCGTGCGGCTTCCGATGCCGAACACATCGCCTGGGTCGACGAGCAGGACAACCTGCTGGGCGCCCTGGTCCGTTCCGATTTGCGCGAGCGCGGGCTGATCGGGCGCGGTACCTACATCATGTTGTTCAATTCCGCTGGCGAGTTGTGCGTGCATCGCCGCACCCTGAGCAAGGCGATCTATCCCGGTTACTGGGACGTGGCAGCGGGGGGCATGGTGCTCGCTACCGAAACCTACGCCGAATCGGCAGCCCGGGAACTGGAAGAAGAACTGGGCGTGAGTGGCGTGGAGCTGACCGCCCATGACCATTTCTTCTTCGAGGACACGGGCAATCGCCTGTGGTGCTCGGCGTTCTCGGCGGTGTGGGACGGCCCGTTGACCCTGCAACCGGAAGAGGTGCTCGAAGCACGCTTTATCCCCATCGATCAGGTCATGCGGGAGATCGAGCAAAAGCCTTACTGTCCGGACTCTCTGGCAGCGTTGAAGCGCTATCTGAAGGCTCAACAAAGCAACGTCGCAAAACAGCTATAAATTGGCGCCGATTGGCTCTTAGCAATCGGCGTTTTTGCCGTTACACTGCGCGACCTTTTCAAACTGAACCGGTATTGCTTCCTGTAGGAGCTGTCGAGTGCAACGAGGCTGCGATCTTTTAATCAAGATCAAAAGATCGCAGCCTCGTTGCACTCGACAGCTCCTACACAAGGTCGTAATTGGGTTGTACCGTTTCAGTAGCGCTGCCCCTGCCTGAGTGGGGCTTCGCGGTCGATAGCCTTCCCAAGTGCTGCGACCAGTCTTTGTCCTCCGAAGAGGATTGCCGGTGGCCAAAAAAGCCGCATCCTTCGCCGCCTTGGGCGGCCTGGTATTTTCCACCGACGCAGGTCGTCATTGCCCGGAATGCAGTAAACCGGTGGACGCCTGCATCTGCAAACAGACCGTTATCCCGGCCGGCGACGGCATTGCGCGCGTGCGTCGCGAAAGCAAGGGCCGTGGCGGCAAGACGGTGACCACCATCACCGGCGTGCCGTTGGCTGAAGATGCGCTCAAGGAACTGGCCACGACGTTGAAGAAGCGTTGCGGTACGGGTGGGGCGTTGAAAGACGGTGTCATCGAAATCCAGGGCGATCATGTCGAGCTACTCTTGGCAGAACTGATCAAGCTCGGTTTCAAGGCGAAGAAGTCCGGCGGCTAGCAGCCTCTGTGAAAACCACCCTCGGCTTGATCCGGTCCTGATGGCATTCAGGTCTGGCGCCGTCCACATGGTTTTCACAGAGCCTGTTCATGACCGGTTTCTAAACTCACTGCGGTCGGCGGGGTCTATTGCCTCGTTGACGAACCGTCATTTTCATTCTTTAGACTGCGCCGGCCTGAATCCAGGCGACGCACTATGACTTCTTTATAGGGGACTTCGATGTCCGTACGACGCACACGCAAAGACGATGGCAGCCAATGGACAGTTGCGGACAGCCGCAGTGTTTACGGGATTCGCCATTGGGGGGCCGGGTATTTCGCGATCAATGACGCCGGTCGCGTCGAAGTTCGTCCGAACGGTCCGAGCAGCTCGCCTATCGACCTGTTCGAGCAAGTCGACCAGCTGCGCAAAAGCGGCCTGTCCTTGCCGTTGCTGGTCCGTTTCCCGGACATTCTGCAAGACCGCGTGCGTCAGCTGACCGGCGCGTTCGATGCCAACATCGAGCGTCTGGAATACCAGAGCAAGTACACCGCGCTGTATCCGATCAAGGTGAACCAGCAGGAAGCGGTGATTGAAAACATCATCGCCACCCAGAACGTTTCCATCGGTCTGGAAGCCGGTTCCAAGCCTGAACTTCTGGCCGTGCTGGCGCTGGCGCCGAAGGGCGGGACCATCGTCTGCAACGGTTACAAGGACCGTGAGTTCATCCGCCTGGCGCTGATGGGCCAGAAGCTCGGCCACAACGTGTTCATCGTGATCGAGAAAGAATCCGAAGTCGGCCTGGTGATCGAAGAAGCGACCTCGCTCAAGGTCAAGCCTCAGGTCGGCCTGCGCGTGCGCCTGTCATCCCTGGCGTCGAGCAAGTGGGCAGATACTGGCGGCGAGAAATCCAAGTTCGGCCTGTCGGCGGCGCAACTGCTGTCGGTGGTCGAGCGTTTCCGCGCGGCCGGCCTGGACCAGGGCATTCGCCTGCTGCACTTCCACATGGGCTCGCAGATCGCCAACCTGGCGGACTACCAGCACGGCTTCAAGGAAGCGATCCGCTACTACGGCGAGTTGCGCAACCTCGGCCTGCCGGTTGACCACATCGATGTCGGTGGCGGCCTGGGCGTGGACTACGACGGCACGCACTCGCGTAACGCCAGTTCGATCAACTACGACATGGACGATTACGCCGGCGTCGTGGTCGGGATGCTCAAGGAGTTCTGCGATGCGCAGAGCCTGCCGCACCCGAATATCTTCTCCGAAAGCGGCCGCTCCCTGACCGCGCACCACGCCATGCTGGTGATCCAGGTGACCGACGTCGAAAAACACAACGACGACGTGCCACAGATCGAGAACAAGGAAGCGCTGCCGGAAACCGTGCAGTGGCTGGTGGACCTGCTGGGTCCGACCGACATCGAGATGGTCACCGAAACCTACTGGCGCGCCACGCACTACATGAGCGATGTTGCCTCCCAGTACGCCGACGGCAAGCTGACCCTGGCTGAGAAAGCGCTGGCCGAGCAATGCTACTTCGCGGTGTGCCGTCGCCTGCACAACTCGCTGAAGGCGCGTCAGCGTTCCCACCGTCAGGTGCTGGACGAGCTCAACGACAAACTGGCCGACAAGTACATCTGCAACTTCTCGGTGTTCCAGAGCCTGCCGGACACCTGGGCCATCGACCAGGTCCTGCCGATCATCCCGCTGCACCGTCTCGACGAAGAGCCGCTGCGTCGTGCGGTGCTGCAAGACCTGACCTGTGACTCCGACGGCAAGATCAACCAGTACGTCGACGAGCAGAGCATCGAAACCAGTTTGCCGGTGCACGCGCTGAACGAAGGTGAAGACTACTTGCTGGGTGTGTTCCTGGTCGGTGCCTACCAGGAAATTCTTGGCGATATGCACAACCTGTTCGGTGACACCGACTCGGTGAACATCTACCAGAACGCCGATGGCAGCGTGTACCACGCCGGTATCGAAACCCACGACACCATCGAAGACATGCTGCGTTACGTGCACTTGTCGCCGGAGGAGTTGATGACTCACTACCGCGACAAGTGCGCCAGTGCCCGCATCAGCGCCACCGAGCGCACGCAGTTCCTCGATGCCTTGCGTCTGGGGCTGACCCGTTCGTCTTACCTGTCTTCCTGAGGTAAGCACCACGCTCATCAGGTTGTCTGAAAATTTTCCTTTTGCCTCGGAAATTTCAGATGACCTGGTGCGGCAATTCTCCTATTCCACGGGAAACTCCCTGCCTTTTCGACTACCCAACTCATTTGGTCTTCTTTTCGCGTAGGTTATTTCCTAATTTGTATTTCGGCACTCTACTCGGCCATGTCTCTCAGCGAGAATCCCCGGCCGCCCCTCCCGTAGAGAAACGCCGATGTTCAATCCAGTCAGCGAACCGCCATTTCGTCTGGATGTTGCAGGTTTGCCCGACGCCTTTGAGGTCCTGGCCTTTACCGGTAGAGAAGCCATCAGCGAGCCGTTCGTGTTCGATCTGGAGCTGCTGATCGATGACCCGGTGCTTGATCTTGCCAGTTTGCTGTACCGCCCGGCCTCCTTGCATTTCGGGCCAGCCGGAAACCATGTGCATGGGCAATTGCATGAACTCGTCCAGCGTGAGCATGCCTCGGGGCCCCGACTCTGCCAGGTGCGCCTGGGACCAGGACTGGCTTGTCTGGCCCAGCGTTTCAGCCAACGAATTTTCAGCGCCCGCTCGGTGCCGCAAATCCTCGATCAGGTTCTCAAGGAGCACGGTATTACTGGTAAAGATCGACACCTGGCGCTGAGCGGCGACCACCCGCCCCGAGATTTCTGCACGCAATATCGAGAGTCGGACCTGCAATTTGTCCAGCGACTCTGCGCCCAGGAAGGATTGCATTACCACTTCGAAAACCGGGTCGGGGGGCACTGCGTGGTGTTCAGCGACGATCAGCAACATTTTCGAACCGCAGAGCCTGCGGTTTTGCGCTGCGAGGGCGATCAGCCGGGAGTGCGGCAGCTCGAACGCCAGCGTAGCGCTGCGACAAAGGCGCAATGTGTCGATTGCCGGACAGACCTGGCGACCTTGCGCAGCGGTCGGGTGATGCCACTGTCCGGTCATCCGGTTGCCGATTGCAATCGGCTCTGGCTGGTGACCCACGTTGAACATTGGGGCAGCCAGGATACGGCGACGCCGTACCACAACCAGGCCCGTGCCCTGCAATGGCCGACCCGCTTCGACCCACCCAGTGCGACGAGCAAACCACAGATGCACAGCCTGCAGCGGGCGTGGGTCGTGGAGGTCGATGAGCAAGCCCCCGATCCGGCAAGGCCGGTCCCGGTGCAATTCGACTGGCTCTATCAGGGCGAAGGGGCAGCGCCCAGTCACTGTTGGCTGCCATTGGCCGGGCCGTTGCAGGCCGAGACATACTCGCCATTGCGCGAAGGAACCGAGTTGGTCGTGAGTTTCATCGAAGGTGATCCCGACCAGCCGCAGATAACCGGAGTGTTGCATGCGCCGGCAACGATCGAGGAGACGAGCGCGGGCACCCCCCAGGCCATTTGCACCCCTGATGAGGGCCTGGAGCAATGGTTGCACTCGGCAGAGCCGCTGCTGATGCTGTGCCTGCTGCCCGGCGGTGGCAGTTTCAATCATTGCGCACAGGCGTTGTGCACCTGTCGTCTGGCGACGCAGCTTGGCCAGAGCTCTGGAGCATGATCGTCACACGCACGCCCGAGGCGCCCCCGCAGTGGTTGTTGCTGGATGTGCCGGGCACGCCGCAGGCGGGTGTCATGCTTCGGCAGATGTTTGCACAAGCCCGGTGGTCCGGGTTGTTCGAAGGTACGGAGTGGCATGCGCTGCGCGAGCAGGGGCCGCTCCTGGTCGATCTGCGCAGCTGCCCGGCACTGGCCGATCTGTGCATCGTCGACGGCCAACGCTGGCCCGGATTGCTGATGGTCAGCGAGGCCGGCGTTGAGTCGTTGCTGGCACATTTACGGCGCATGCTCACGGTGACGCTTGGCTTGCACCGGGCCCTTTTGAACTACTACAACCCGATCACGGCCAGCTATTTTTTCGATGCCTGCGATGCCGCTGAACTGAGTCGCTGGCTAGGACCGATCCAGCAGTTGCGCTGGTTCGGCGGCAGTTGGGCCGATCGCGCAACGGGATGTGAGGGGTGGCAGCGCTTGTCCAACCCCGGGTTGGCGGTCAGCCCGTTGGCAGTCGAGGAGAGCCTCAGTGCCGGGCAACAGGGAAAACTGCAAACCTGCCTGCTTGAACAACTTGCCTGGCGCTGGAACCGATCCACCGGTGCCGATTTCTCCCGCCTGTGGG
Source organism: Pseudomonas sp. PDM32 (assembly GCF_019219225.1). Taxonomy (NCBI): domain Bacteria; kingdom Pseudomonadati; phylum Pseudomonadota; class Gammaproteobacteria; order Pseudomonadales; family Pseudomonadaceae; genus Pseudomonas; species Pseudomonas sp. PDM32. The sequence continues at coordinate 53,308 of NZ_JAHUWE010000007.1, read as the reverse complement.
CCCATGTGCAGGAAGGGCTGGCGCTGGGTTTCAGCGAGCGCCCGGTGCTTGATGGCTGGATATGGCTACGTTTGCAGTATCCCGACGCCGTGCCCGTGCAGCCACTGCCGGGCAGGACGCAGCAGGAGCGCCTCGATAGCCTGCGCCACCTGTGGCAGAACGACCGCCCCTGGCCATGAGCTCGATCCGCTCAGTGAGTGCTGCCGGCAAACCAGCCATCGTGACGGCGCAGGCGCCAGGCGATCACGCCGAGGGTCAGGCTGCGCAGCAGCATGAACAACAAAAAGGTTATCCACAGGCCATGGTTGCCCCAGCCTTGCAGTGCCCCGCCGAAAGGCAGCACCAACACCACGGTAAGCACCATGCCGTTGCGCATTTCCCTGGCGCGGGTGGCGCCGATGAAAAGGCCGTCGAGCAGGTAGCTCCAGACGGCAATCAGCGGCAGTACGGCGAGGTAGGGCAGGTAGATGAACGCGGTGTCGCGCACACTTTGAATGTCGGTCTGCATCTCGATGAACAAATGCCCGGCGAACAGAAACAGTGCGGCAAAGCCCAGGCTTGCCAGCAACGACCAGCCGCCCGCCACCACCAATGAACGTCGCAGGGCATCACGGTCGCGGGCGCCGAGGGCATGCCCGCACAGCGCTTCCACGGCGTGGGCCAGGCCATCGAGGGCGTGGGCGGTCAGCAGCAAACCGTTGAGCAGCAGGGCATTGGCCGCGACCGTGGCGTCGCCCAGCCGCGTGCCCTGCACCGTGATCAGGAAAAACACCGATTGCAGCGCCAGGCTGCGGATGAAGATGTCGCGGTTGACCGCCAGCAATGGCCGCCAACTGTGCCACAGCGCCAATGCCGCCCAGACGATATGCCCGGGATAGGCGCGCAGGGCCTTGCGGGTCATCAGCAAGCCGATCAGCGCCCCTGTCCATTCGGCAATCACCGAGGCCCGGGCCGCACCGACCACGCCCCATTCGAGGCCGAGGACGAACCACAGGTTCAGGGCGATATTGATCAGGTTGGTACTCAGCAGAATCGCCAGCGGCGCCCGGGCATTCTGGGTGCCGAGAAACCAGCCGACCAGTGCATAACTGGCCAGCGCCGCGGGCAGCCCGAACAGACGGGTGTGGAAAAACTCGCGGGTCAGCTGATCAAGCTCCGCCGAGGGTTGCATGAAGTGCAGCGCCACCGTACTCAATGGCACGCCCACCGCACCTAGGACCAGGGCCAGGCCAAAGGCGAGCAACAGTCCTTGCAACAGAATCTGCCGCAAGGCCGCACCATCCCCGCGCCCGGCCGCCTGGGCGGCGAACCCGGTGGAACCCATGCGCAGAAAACCCATGGCCCAGGCAAGGAAGGTATACAGACTGGCCCCGACCGCGACGGCGCCAAGTTGATGGGCATGGGGCAGGTGACCTATGACGGTGCTGTCGACCAGTGCCACCAGCGGTACGGAAATGTTCGAAAGAATCATCGGCGCGGCGAGTGCCCAGACCCGGCGATGGGTAGGGCGGTCGCGCCAGTCGGCGGTCAGGTTGGACATGCAGGCTCCTTGGGGAGTCGGCATTGTAGCGGCACATTTGAAATCTTCCGCGATCCAATGTGGGATCAGTGGATGATCCAGCTGAGCAGCCAAAGCCCCAGCATCAACCAGATGATCCCCATGATGAAGGACGCATTGAGAAAGGCGCGGATCGCCGTCCACAGCAGAATCAGCCCGAGGATCAAGGTCACGATGCTGACGACCGAAGTCTCCATGCCCAGCGCCTGGGACAAGCCTTCGACAAAATTGCTGCTGGCGTTGCTCAACAGATTGAACAGCCCACTGAGGCCATCAACGATGAAGCGGATGATCGAGCCGAGTACCTGGCCGAGCCATTCGGAAAAGCCTTCTACCTGCATGGAGTGAACGTCCTGATTAAAGAGAATTGAGCCTTGGGCTGTCGATCATGCTGCCGAGTTCCCACAAGCATAGAGGGTTGCACCGCAACTGTGGGAGCGGGCTTGCTCGCGAAGGCATTGAATCAGACACATCAATGTTGGATGTGCCGCCGCCTTCGCAAGCAGGCTCGCTCCCTCAAAAAACAAACGGGACACTCAACCGTTGTCACTTGCCATCCTCGGCCATCCCCCCGAAGCTATACGCCTTCAGGAGAGCCCGATGAACCTTGTTGAACTGACCGAACGCCTGCACGCCATCCGTGACCGCAATGACTGGCGGCAATTTCACAGCCCGAAAAACCTGGCCATGGCCGCGAGCGTGGAAATGTCCGAGCTGGTGGAGATTTTCCAGTGGCTGAGCGAAGACCAGTCACGCCAGTTGCCGGCGGACAAACTCGCCCATGCCGGGCAGGAGGTCGGTGACATCGTGCTTTATCTGTTGCTGTTGTGCAGCGAACTGGGCCTGGATATGGAGGCCGTGGTGCGCAGCAAACTGGCGGACAGCGAGCGGAGGTTCAGCTGATGAGCGACCGTCATTTCGATCAACTGGCGACCCGTTTCGCTGAAAAAATCTACGGCGGTGCCAAAGGTGCGATCCGTCTGGCGGTGTTGCAGGCCGATCTGGCCGAAACCTTGCCTGACCGGCCGCTGCGCGTGCTGGACATCGGCGCTGGTCTTGGCCACATGTCGTTGTGGTTGGCCCAGCGCGGCCATCAGGTGACCCTCGCCGAGCCTGCCGAGCCGATGCTCGAAGGCGCCCGCCAACGTTTTGCCGAAGCCGGGCAGAGCGCCACCTTCATTCAGGTACCCTGGCAAGAACTGCTCGGGCAGCTCACCGAGCCTTACGACCTGGTGCTGTGCCACGCCGTGCTGGAATGGCTGGCCGAACCGCACGCCATCCTGCCGGTGCTGCATCAGCTGACCAAGGCGGACGGCTGGCTGTCCCTGGCGTTCTATAACCGTGATGCGCTGATTTACCGCAACTTGCTCAAGGGCCATTTCCGCAAGATGCGCAAGAACGACATGGCCGGTGAAAAACAGAGTCTGACCCCGCAGCAGCCCCTTGATCCGCGCGAACTGGCGGCGCAACTTGAAGGTCTGTGGCGGGTCGAAACCCAGAGTGGCGTGCGGGTTTTTCACGATTACATGCCGGTGGAATTCCAGGCCCGCGCCGAGCTGGTGGACCTGTTGGAAATGGAACTGGCCCACCGCCGTCATCCAGCCTATGCCGGGCTTGGGCGTTACTTGCACTGGATCTGTCGGCCTGTCTGATCGGAGCACGCAATGAAAAGTCATTCAGGTGTACTGCTGTTCTGCCTGGGGCTGGCGGCCTGTCAGGGCAGCAATCCCTATGTCGCCACGTCCAACCCCTTGCCGCCGGCACCGCCCCAGGCCGCCAAGACCTTCGACCGCAGCGCTTACCCGGCAGCACCCCGTGACTATGGGCGCTACCGCAGTTGGGCCTGGCTCGACGGGCACCTGCCACCGGGTACGGCCTGGGCTGATTCGGCGCAGGTTGCCGAAGCGGTCAGCAATGCGCTGGATCAGCGGGGTTTGCGTCCGCTGCATGACAATCGTCCAGCGGACCTGTTTGTCAGCGCAGACCTGCGGATGGAAACCCGCTTGCGTCAGGTTCAGGACGACTATTACGGCGGCGGTTATGGCGGCTACAACGGCTACGGCCCTGGATATGGCGCGTACGCCACCGTGCCGATCATCCGGACCTATCAGGAACAGGTCGTGGTGGTTCAGGTGGATATGTATGACGCCCAAAGCGGTCAACCGATATGGAGTTCCAGTGCTGAAACCGGCAACCGGGGCAGCGAAAGCGAGCGCGCCGATGCCATACGGCAGGCTGTGGAAAAGGCGATGTCGGCGTATCCTCCCAGTTAGCTTCTGTAGATAAGAAGCATTTCGCAGGAGAACCATCATGTTCCGCCGTTTCATTCTACTGGCCATGGTCGCGCTGCTCAGTGCCTGCGCCGCCAACCAGGTCAATCATGATTTTGACGCCAGCCGCGATTTTGCTGCCTATCGCAGCTGGGCGTGGAAAGAACCCGCCGTGCAATATCGTCCCGATGATCCACGGATCAAGAGCGACCTGACCGACCAGCGCATCCGTCAGGCGGTTGCCGATCAACTGGACCAGCGCGGTCTGCGCCCGGCCGCCGCGGGTGCCAAGGGTGACTTGAATGTGCAGACCTACCTGATTGTCGAAGAGCGGCAACAGCAGGTGACCACCAACTACGGCGGCGGGTGGGGGTACCCGTGGTATGGCTACTACGGCGCGCCCATGTATAACGAAACCCGCAACGTCAGCTACAAGGTAGCGACCATCCAGATCGACCTGCTGGACGGCAAGGACGGCAAACTGGTGTGGCGCGGCAGTGACGAACAGATACTGAGCCGCACACCGAACCCGTCGGATCGTCGTGATGCCATCCTGGAAACAGTCACGCGGATATTGGCCAACTATCCACCGCACGCCTCCTAGAATCAGCCAGTCTCTCAACCCCTGTGCCTCACAGGGGTTTTTTATTGTCTGCGCTGGCGAGTTGCCAGCAGTCTCGGCCACCCTTGTCTACACTGCTTTTCACCAACGGAGGTCGCGCCCGGCAGTGCGCCGGCAAAGGAGTGCGCCATGTCTCCCCGCATGCAGTTTCGCGGCCCGGTCCGGCAACGGGGGGCGATCGGCTTGATGGCCGCTTTGACCCTGACCTTGGCTTTGGCATTCATGTTGTTGGTGGTCGATACCGGCAGGCTGTACCTGGAAAAACGCAGTTTGCAACGCGTGGCTGACATGGCCGCCCTTGAGGCGGCCACAAGGGGAGGAGACTGTTCCGCCGGCTCAACCGCGAACACCTATGCCACGGCCAGCGCGCAACGAAATGGTTTCGCCATTCCCTCCACTGGACGCGCACTGGCAGTGGTGTGTGGTGCGCTGACCCTGGATGCCAACAACCTTCGGGTATTCAGTGCAGACCCAAGCAAAAGCGAGGCTATCCGGGTTATCGCCAGCCATGTCGTGCAACAGAGCATTGCCGGTGGCATCGGTGCCTTGGCCGGCGGTGCACCGGCGGGCTCGACGCTGACGCTGAGCGCTACGGCGGTCGCTGCGCTGCCGCCCCCCGTGGCTTCATTGACGATCCGCAGTGCGACCCTGACCTTCGATACCAGCAAGGCGGCCATTACCAGTCTGCTGTTCGGGGGATTGCTGGGCGGCAATGTCAGTATCAGTGCGGCGGGCTGGAACGGCTTGGTCAACACCGACATCAGCCTGCTCAGCTACCTTAATCGGTTGAAAGTTGACCTCGGCCTGATCGCTGGCGGCTACGACCAGGTGCTCGGTAGTACGGTCAATGTCAGCCAGTTGATCCAGACCGCCATCAACGTACTGGACCCCAACGGCACACTGGGAGCCTCCGCAACCATTGTCAGCCTGCAAGCGTTGAAGGTGGCAGCGGGTACGACGTCCGTTGTGCTGGGTAATATGTTGCATGTTGAAAGTGGCACCGACATCTCGACTCTTGCCGTGAATCTCAAAGCCTTTGATCTGATCGAAGGGTTTGTGCAACTGGCCAACAAGAAAAATGCCTTGGTCGCGACTTTGCCGATCAACCTCGCGGGCCTGGCGCAGATCACTGCACGGGTGCAGGTGATGGAGCCGCCGCAACTGTCGGCCATCGGCAATCCGAAAAACGCGGCATTGGCCCCTTTGGGACCTAATCGCATCTATGTACGCACGGCTCAGGTCAAGACATTGTTGTCGATCAACCTGCCCGTGCTGGACGCCATCACCCCTCTGGTCAACGCCGTCATCGATCTCGCTGCGCCCTTGGCCAACACGTTGAACGCTTTGCTTGATCTGGACCTGGTGGGCGTCGTCAACTCATTGACCTGCGCGTTGCTCGTGCCGTGCGACACGCCGGACATCAAGCTCTTGCCACCTCCGATACGCATCGACGTGGCGCTGGAGGCAGCCGGGGCCTGGAGTTATGTCACGGCTTACAGTTGTGTGAGTGCGACGAACAAAAGCCTGACGACCAACACCACCACCACACTGATCGGATTGAAGATCGGGCAGATCAACCCTGCCGATGTGTTTGGCTCGCCCACTGTTCCACCCAGCAACAACGTCAATCCCTTGAAGGTCATCGATATCGGCGTGAAGACCTGCCAGCGGCTGCTGATCTTGCCGCCAACCTGTTACAACCATCAGCCTGGCGTTGGCGGTAGCGTCGATATCATGGTCAACACCGCGGTTGCCCAGAATGCCAACATGCCCCACGTCTATTCCGCGCCGGCGGCCACCAACCTGCCGGAGATCAATCAGCCACCGTTTTACTACGCCTACACCACGACCAACATCGTCAACAGTCTGAGCACCACCGTGAGTAACCTTGGCGTGAACATGTATGGGCCGTCGGGCAGTATCGTCGGTGGTCTGGGCAGTATTTTGAGTGAGGTGACGACTGCATTGGTCAATGCGATCAATACGGTACTCAGTCCGTTACTGGATACGCTGATCAATACGTTGCTGGCGAGCCTGGGGATCGACCTGAACAAAGTCGAGGTGGGCGCCAACCTCAGTTGTCACTCGGGACGAGCGGCGCTGGTGATCTAGTCCGGCGTCACGATCGGCAGTTCAATGCAGAAACGCGCACCCTCGGTGGCGTTTTGCACGCTCAGTTTTCCGCCCATGTTCTCGACGATGCCATAGCTCACCGAGAGCCCCAGACCGGTGCCGACACCCACCGGTTTGGTGGTGAAGAACGGCTCGAAAATCCGCTCCAGCAAACGCGGGTCGATACCGCCGCCGTTGTCCTCGACCCACAGGCGTACCGTGCGTGTATCCCGTTCGGCGTACACCGAAATCCACGGTTTGAAATCGGGGTTGGCCTCGCGCTTGCCGAGCAATGCATCCCGGGCGTTGACCATCAGGTTGATCAGCACCTGCTCAAGCTGATCGACGTAGCCGCGCACCAGCACTTCAAAACCGGTCTCGCTGATGCGCAGGTCGACACCTTTGCCGCGCATCCCTTCGGACAACAGCGCCAGCGTGCCTTCGATGGCCTGGGCCGGGTTGAACGGTTGCTGCTCGATTTCCGAGCGACGGCCGAACACCCGCATGTGGTCCACCACCCGCGCGGCGCGTTGCACCTGGGTGTCGATACGGCTGAGCTTGTCGATCAGGTAATCGACCTGTACGTCGCCGTTGTTGAGGCGCTTGAGGACATTGACGATGGCCATGCGCATCACGTTCAACGGCTGGTTGATCTCATGGGCCAGGCCGGTGGCCATTTCACCGAGGGTGGCCATTTTCGCGCTTTGTGTGAGCTGCTGCTGCGAGCGTCGTACCTCGGTGTTGTCGCGCCCCACGGCCTGGACCTCGAGCAAACGGCCCTGTTCGTCGAACACCCCGCGATCGGACCAGACCCACCAGGCGTGCTCGCGGCCGGGCAGTTGCAGGTTGATCTCGGCGGTGCTCACCGGAAACTCCGGGCTCAACTGGTTCAGCCGCCGGGTGAATGCCTCGCGCTGTTCCCCGGACATCCAGTTGCCCAGATTCACCCCCGGCAATTGCTCGGGCGCCAATTCCAGATAGGTGGCCAGCGGGCGATTGCCGAAGGTCAGGGTCAGGTCCGGCTGGTAGCGGCAGATCATCGCCGGCGAGTCTTCCACCAGAATCCGGTAGCGCTCCTCACTCTGCCTGACCTGCTCGGTCGCCAGGGTCGCTTCGGTGACGTCCAGCCACAGGCCCACGGCTTCCACCGGCAAGCCGAGGTCGTCGCGCAGCAACTTCGCTTCATCGAGCAGCCAGTGATAGTCACCGTGACTGTCGCGCAACCGATAGCGGGCGCGCACCGAGCCTTCACGCAGCAACAGCCGCGTGCGCTCGAAATACTGCAGGCGGTCGTCGGGATGCACCCGCTCCACCAGTGTTCCGGGTGCGCAGTCGGCCAGGGTCCAGCCGAGCAACGGGAACAGGCTGTCGCTGAAGAACACCGGTTGCAGAGCGCCTTCGTCATAGCGCTGTACATAAATCACCGCCGGTGAACTGGCGATCAGGTTGTCCAGGCGTGCATGGGCGGCGGCGGCGCTCTGCTGCTGATTCTTGATGTCGCTGATGTCGTGCATGAAGCCCACCAGCCGACGGTTTTTGCCCACGCCCAGCGCCTGGCCTTGCAGGCGGTACCAGACGGGTTCGAGTGCATCGTCGGGGCGATACAGGCGCACGCACAACAGCAGCGGCATTCCCGACGCCTGCAAGTCCTGCAGGCGGATGCGCAGCTCTTCACGGTCGGCGGGATACACCTGGTTGAGCCAGTCCTGTACGGATAAACGCGATGTTCCAAGGTTCAGGGTTGTCGTCAGCGAAGGTGCCAACTGCACCTCTTCGCTGTCGCTGAAGATTTCCCACCAGCCTGTGCCCAGCAACGCTTGCAGCGATTCCAGGCGTTCCAGTTGCAGGTGATGCCGGTGCTCGCGCAGGCGTTCGAGCAAGGGGCTGGCGAGCGCGCCGGTGATTTGCAGCCAGTCGCGTTCGGTGACATCGGGGGCGCGTTGTTGTGGCGTGTAGAAACCGCACAGCAACCAGGCGACCACCCCTTGCGCATCGTGGTAGGGCACGGCGAAGCCATCGGTATTGCCGAACGTGCCTTGCAGGCGCGGGTGCTCGCGCGGGGTCAGGTACTGGGGTGCCGAGCCGCTCAAACTGTCCAGCCCCGTGCCCAGGCGCTGGTCGTTATGCCATAGCTGCGGTGCATCGAAAGCCGTGTAGTGCTGGTGAATCTGCCAACCCTGTTCCTGCTCATCGAGCAAGGCCAGGGCAATGCAGGGAATCTGAAAGCGCTGGGCCAGGCTTTGCAGTTGTTCACCCAGCACTTCGGGCAGGCGTGTCAGGCTGCACAGGCGCAACTGTTCGGCGATTTGCAGCGTCAATACCTGGCATTGCTCGCGGTTGCGCGATTGCCGGCGCTCGAGCAACAAGTCGCCGATGTCGAGCATCTGCAACAACCAGGCATCGGCCAAGGGTTGCACCCAGCCGCGCAAATGCAGGGGCGGACCATTGAGACTGTAGAAGTCCAGGTCCAGGGTTTGTCCCTGCCATTGCGCCGGCGCGCCTTCGATGACGAGGCCGTTGTGGGGCAACAGGAAGTCGAGCAGGTGCGGTGCCTGTGCGCCGGGGGGTTGCTGGGCCAGCAAGTGCCGCAGCGGACCGCTCAATTGAACGACACGCCCATCGGCATTGAGCTGCATCTGCAAGCCGAAGCTGGGCACCCGCAGTGCCTCTGGCGGCTCAGGTGGGGGTGGTGGGTGGCGGTGGAGCAGGCGCCCGAACAGTTTGTCCCCGGCACTCAAAATTGCAGGCTCGCACTGGCCGTGAGGGTGGCCGGCAGATTGGGTACCCGACCGATCCCGGGCAGATTCAGGAACGGGATGACGGCGCTGATTTTATTGGTGGGGTAACTGATGCGGACTGTCAGCAGCCCGCCCACATAAGTGATGTTGGCGTCGGTGGCGACATTGAAGTTCAGGGCCGGCGCAATCCAGGCCGTTTGCGTGGTCAGCTCCGTCGTGGCGCGGGCGATCAGCGCGGCGCTGTAGCCGGGGGTGGCCGGGTCAAGCGCTACGCTGCGGCGCACGGCTTCGGCGGTCGACTGATTGAATGACTGCATCAACAGCAGCGGCAGGCTATAGCTGACGATGCCGTAGAACACGCCAAAAAAAATGATGAACACCAGGCCGAACTCAATCGCGGCGGCACCTTTTTGTTTGTGGGGGAGGCTGGCTTTCATGAGTGCGTCTACCCTGACCAACACTGAGTAATGTCAGCATAGAATCATTCAGCCAAAACGGACGTTTTTTACCGAATGCAGAGCTTTGTCCTATTGATCTGGCTGGCGCTTTGCGCCGCACAGGATGCCCGGCAACGGCACATCGCCAATGGCCTGACCCTGGGCGCCGGCGCCCTGGCCCTGGTGTGGTTGCTGTGGAGCGGCACGACCTGGCTAGGGGCCGAGGCGCAACAGGGCGGCTGGGCTTTTTTGTTGGCCGTGGGCTTCACGCTACCGGGTTACGCCATGAAGCGAATGGGCGGCGGGGATGTGAAACTCATGGCCGCCCTGGGTCTTGCGACGGACGGTATGCACGTGCTCGGCACGTTTATTGGCGCCGGATTGGCCAGTGTTTTCTGGCTGCTGCTGGCGCCAAGAGTCTGGCTCCATATGAGTCAAGGGCTTAGAACCCATCTTTTGTATATGGCGCCTGAAATGTCAAAGAGGCAGCCATTTGCACCCTTTGTGCTGGCGGGGCTGATGCTGACATTGGCCTGGCTCCACTAGTCGACCCTTTTGTGTACATAGCCGGAAACTGCGTCTACTTTTCAGACAGACGTTGTACAGCCGCTGGCTGTTGGTGTGGGACGGGTCAACCTTTGACCTGACAGGGAGTTACTCGTGAGCAAGTTTACTTCGGCAGTAAAAGTCCTTGTGGTCGACGATGCGCCATTGATCGTTGAAGAGCTTTGCGAATTTCTGGAGGGCAAAGGTTACCGCTGTGTTCCCTGCGAATCGGGCTATCAGGCGATCAAGCGTTTCAGCGAAGACCTCGATATCGGCCTGGTGTTGCTGGACTTTCACATGCCCGGCATGGACGGCATCGAGCTGATGCAGGAATTGCAACGGCTGTCGGGCAAGCACCGGGTGTTCGAGGCGATCATGCTCACCGGGTGTGCCGACAAGCAGGATGTGATCAAGGCCCTGCGTGCCGGCGTGTCTGACTATTACCAGAAACCGATCGATCTGAATGAGTTGTTCGAAGGTTTGCAGCGCCAGGAAGTGGCCTTGCAGGAAAGGCACAAGAACCTGCAGTTGGGGCATTTGAACCAGAAGCTGCAGTATTTGTCCGAGTCGATCGATGATCTGTACCAGGACCTGGACAAGGTTCGGCGCGGGCCGCAGGCGGCAGACACGGGTGGTCGGGGCGTCGCTGATACTGATGCGGTGGAGGTTCCGGCGATTTTCAATCAGCTGTCACCGCGGCAACTGGAGGTGGCGCGGTTGGTGGGCAAGGGGCAGACCAACTATCAGATTGCCTGTGAATTGGGTATTACCGAGAACACGGTGAAGTTGTATGTGTCGCAGGTGTTGCGGTTGACGCATATGCATAATCGGACGCAGTTGGCGCTGGCTTTGTCGCCCAATGGTTCCGGGGGGCGGCAGCGGGTTTCGGCGCACTGAGGCTTGGCGGCCTCTGGGCCGACCATGCTGGTGGTTTGAGTTGAGTACATATCCATTCCTGCGGTAACGGCGGCTTACGGTTCCGCTCTTACAGCGGGTCACTTTTGGCAAACGCCCCAAAAGTAACCAAAAGGTCTCGCCCCTTACGTACGGCCCCTCGCTTAGGCTCGGGGTTCCTTCGCTCCGGTATTCATCCGGGGGCATTGCCCTCCGGTCGGCTTCGCTTCGACCTACATGCAATGAGTTCGACTGCGTCGAACGGCGCTGCGCGCCTGTCCCCGGATGAACACCTGCGCTCAGCCTTCCGAGGGGGCGGGTGGATCAAGATCAAGAGCTGCAGGCGAGCTAACGCTCGGCCTGATGAGTGGTGAAGAGCGTTTGTGTACGCCGACCTGCCTTTGCTCTTCTGTGGGAGCGAGCCTGCTCGCGAAGACGGCCTGCCAGCCGACCTGAATCTGGCGGATGTACCTCGACCGTGTGGGAGCGGGCTTGCTCGCGAAGGCGGCCTACCGGCCGACCTGAATCTGGCGGATGTACCTCGACCGTGTGGGAGCGGGCTTGCTCGCGAAGGCGGCCTACCGGCCGACCTGAATCTGGCGGATGTACCTCGACCCTGTGGGAGCGAGCCTGCTCGCGAAGACGGCCTGCCAGCCGACCTGAATCTGGCGGATGTACCTCGACCGTGTGGGAGCGGGCTTGCTCGCGAAGGCGGCCTACCGGCCGACCTGAATCTGGCGGATGTACCTCGACCCTGTGGGAGCGGGCTTGCTCGCGAAGGCGGCCTACCGGCCGACCTGAATCTGGCAGTTGTACCTCGACCCTGTGGGAGCGGGCTTGCTCGCGAAGGCGGCCTGCCGGCCGACCTGAATCTGGCGGATGTACCTCGACCCTGTGGGAGCGGGCTTGCTCGCGAAGGCGGCCTGCCGGCCGACCTGAATCTGGCGGATGTACCTCGACCCTGTGGGAGCGAGCTTGCTCGCGAAGGCGGCCTGCCGGCCGACCTGAATCTGGCGGATGTACCTCGACCCTGTGGGAGCGGGCTTGCCCGCGATGACGGCCTGCCGGCCGACCTGAATCTGGCGGATGTACCTCGACCCTGTGGGAGCGAGCTTGCTCGCGATGACGTCCTTCCAGCCAACACATTCCTGTGTAGTTTTCCTCAAATCCCCAGGAAATCTCCGACACGCTTTTCAGGTTGTCCGTCGGAAGCGCGATCTCTAGCCTTTGTCGGTCGCTGAAAATTCAGCGTCCGGGCGTCGCGGCTCGATTCCTAAGGCATAATCGCTCCACCTGACGACAACACTTTCTTGTGTCTGTCGTTCTGTGTCATGGCGACTGTGCGCGGGATACCTTCGGGTATGCCGAGCTGCCTCTGGGATCGGTCCGCGAACCCGCGTACAGCTGCCACCCCAATTTGTTTCGCGGCAATTTGGACGTGGCTCCATTTCATCCCAGAGGTGCAACGATGATCAAACCCACCCCAAATCCCCCCAAACAATCTGTCCCCCGCAAACCCAGCACGATGTTCGTCATCGCCCCGGACATCAACACCGAAACCCTGCTGGCCCACGCCTGTGAATCACTGGCGTCGGCGAGTGTGATGGCGAGTGATTTCGCGGGGTTTCTGCAGGGCTCGCAGCGCAATACGATGCTGGGGATTGCGCAGGTGATCATGCTGGGTGAGCTGGCGGTGAATCGGGCGCTGGATAATCTCGATCCGCAGGATTAGTGGACAAAGGCCCGACCCAGGGCCGTGAAGCCTGGGCCGGCCAGGACGATCAACAACGCCGGGAAGAGAAACAGCATCATCACGACGGACATCTTGGCGGACATCTTGGAGATGTATTCCTGCAGGCGCGTCAGGCGCCGGTCGTCGAGCAGCTGTTTGAGCGCCAGCAGGGACTTCATCGCGCCGCCACCCTGATGGATCAATTGTTGAAGGATCACACAGGTGTCGGTGAACTCGTCTACCGCAAGCAAGCGGGTGGTCTTGTTCAGCTCTTCGCCCAGTTCCAGGCCTGAATCGACACGGGTCAGAATCAGGCGCAGTTCATGGGTCAGGGCGGGCAACAACTGTCTGCCCTCCTGGCTCAGCACTCGCAGGGATTGCTCCACCGCCATGCCCGATTCGAACAGGGTGCGCAGCAGTGCAATGAAGGTCGAGGTTTCAGTGGCCAGTTGTTTTTGCCGACGCTGTGCCGCGGCAGCCAGCCAGCGCTTGGGCAACAGGTAGCCCATGCTGGTGGCGAGCATTGGGGCGATCCAGTGGTTCTCCACATTCGGGTAGAACAGCCCCTGGACCAACAGGCACAAGGACAGCGCCAGCACCGGCACGCCCACCTGCAAGGCGGCGAACAGTGAGCGTTGGCGTACGCTGCGCCAGCCCAGGCGGTTGAGCAGGGTCTGGGTTTCGTTGTCCATTTTGACCGACTGTTGCCCCAGGCGGCTGGCACCCAGGGCTTGCAGCAGTTGGGTGAGATGGCTATCACCCGACGCCTTGCCATCCAGTCGCTGGGCCACCTGGCGTGCCCGTCGGCTTTGCTCCAGCAAAGCGCTGAGCAACAACAGCGCAGCCCCGAAAAGCAGCAGCGCGCTCACCAGCAAGAGCATCTTCATAGTCATAGGCTACGCAACATGCGCCAAAGCGCCAGGCAACCGATCACCTGAAATCCGAAGGCACTCGCCAGCATGGTTTGCCCCGAGCTGTCGTGCCACATGGAAAGCAGGTAGGTCGGATTGGTGAGTAGAAAGTAGCCAGCAACCGAGACCGGCAGCAGGGCCAGGACCACGGCAGTGATACGGGTTTCGCCGGTCATGGCCTTCAACTGGCGTGCCGCTTGCTCGCGTTCGCGGATCATCTTGATCAGGTTTTCCAGCAGCTCACTGGCGTTGCCGCCGTAGCGGTGGTTGACCTTCAAGCCGAGTGCGAGCAAGCGCAGTTCGTCTTTCTCGTACAACTCGGCGAAGTCTGAAGCGGCGTCTGCCAGGTTGACCCCCAGTTGGACATTGCGTTGAATTCGGCCCATGGCATTTTTCAGTGGGTCTTCGGCCGCATCGATGGCGCCGAGCACGGCATCGGCCAGGGTCCGCCCGGACTTCAGGCTGCGCACGGCATGGTCGAGCACCATCGGCAGCTGTTCGATCATGCGACTGAGGCGACGCTGGTAACGCCAGCTGACGAACAGTCGTACCGCCACCGGAGGCACCAGCAGCACCAGCAGCGCGCCGATCCAGCCACCCAGGGCAACTCCCAGCAGCACGCCGAGTATCCAGAACACCAGCCATTGACCCAGGCGTTCGGTGGGGCGTCCGAGTCCGGCACGCAGGAACGCCCGCTCAAGGCCCGCCCATGACGACTTGTGCTCGACCCGCAGCGGTTGCCCCTGGCTCAGGCGTCCCAGAATCCGTTCGTTGCCGGTCTGGCGCAAGCCGTTATAGAGCAGGTGCAGCGCCAGGCCGAGAAAGATCAGGCAAACGAGGATGAGCAGCGCTGGTTTGAGCATGCCGTGACCTCAGTACGCCGAGGGAGACAGCGCCGAGTCCCGGCGCAATTTGTCGCCAGCCGGGTTCACGGCTTCGCGCAGGAAACCAAACCCGGTGTGGCGGTCGAAACGGAACAGCGTGTTGGTGACATACACGTCGTCGCGCACACCCACGACTTCCACCACTTCGCTGACACAGCGGCGGCCGTCGGGCATGCGCGTGAGCTGGATGACCACGTCGAGCGCTGCGCAGATCATCTGCCGCAGGGTGCGCTCGGCGATGCTGCGGCCGGTCAGGCCCACCAGGGTCTCCAGGCGCAGCAGCGCATCCTGGGCGTTGTTGGCGTGTACGGTACTCATCGAGCCATCGTGGCCGGTGTTCATCGCCGTCAACACATCGACCACTTCGACGCCGCGAATCTCGCCGAGGATGATCCGGTCCGGGCGCATCCGCAGGGCGTTGCGAATAAGGTCGCTGGCTTTTACTTCGCCATGGCCTTCGGCATTCGGTGGACGGGTTTCCAGGCGCACGACGTGAGGGTGGCCCAGTTGCAGTTCGGCGACATCTTCGATGGTGACCAGGCGTTCCTGAGGGTTGATCAACTGGCTGAGAATGTTCAGCAGCGTGGTCTTGCCGGTGCCGGTGCCGCCGCTGATCAGGATGTTGCAACGTTTGCCCACGGCTTCCTGAATGAATTCGAAGATCGCGTGATCGATGGTTTGCATCGCCACCAGGTCAGAGCTTTTGAGCATGTCTTGGCGGAACTTGCGGATCGACAGGCACGGACCATCGAGGGCTATCGGCGGAATGATGGCGTTGACCCGGCTGCCGTCCGGCAGGCGCGCGTCGACCATGGGCGAAGACTCGTCGAGCCGTCGGCCCAGGGGCGCGAGAATTCGTTGCATGACACGTTCGACGTGGTGCGAATCGATAAAACGCAAGTCACTCAGATGCAGCAAGCCTTCGCGTTCGACAAATACCCGGTGTGGACCGTTGACCAGAATCTCGGTCACCGCCGGGTCGCGCAGCAGTACTTCCAACGGGCCGAAACCGGTGAGCTCGTCGACGATCTCCTCGGCCAGACGCTCCATCTCATAGCGGGAAATCGCCAGGTGCAAGCGCGCGATGTACTCGGCCACCTTGTCGATCACGAATTGCGACAGCGCCTGGCGCGTGCCCTCCAGCAGGTTTTTCCCCGACTCTTCGATAGCGTCGATGATGTAGCGGTGCAGCACCAGTTTCAGGCCTTCGTGGTCGGTATTGCCGACCGCGCCGCGATGGGGGGAGCCGAAGAGTTTTTCACTGCTCATTGTGCGCCCCTCAAACGGTTGAACCAGCCGGTCTTGGGTTTGACCAGGCCTTCGGAGTGCCTGGCCAGGCGCTCGCCGAGTGCGCGCAGACTCTGGGTGAGTCCCTCGCGCGGGGCCAGTTCGAACAAGGTCAGGCCCTGGTTCTTGGCGTTGAGCCGCACTTCCGGGCTGTAGGCGAGGGTGGCGATGATCTCCAGGCCGAAGGTCTTGCCCAGGGTATCGGAGTCCGGTGCGACGTTGCGCAGGTAGCGGTCCACGAGCAGTTTGGCGTGATCGAGCTTCATGCCTTTTTCGCGCCACAAGTTGAGCACCGTGAGGTTGCGACGGCAGTCGAGCACGTTCTGATCGGTGTACCACAGCAGTTTGTCGCAATGGCTGACGAAGGTGCGCAGCGCTTCACTGTCGGGTTGGCCGGTGAGGTTTACCACGATGTGCTGGAAGTGTTGGCGCAGGGCGCTGAGCAACATGTACAGCTCGGCGGCACTGGTGTGCTCCAGCGGTTCATCGCCACTGGCGTAGGCAAGGATGCGCAGTCCGGCTTCGCAACTGGTGAAGGCGCTGTCGATCAGCGTTGCGTCCAGGCGTCGCAAGTGGCGCAATGCGTCGCCGAAATGAAACGAGCTTTCCAGGCCCAGCAGCGCCAGGCTATCGCCCCGGGGCAGTCCAAGGTCCAACAGCAGCGTGTGCTGTCCGCTTTTTTGCACCACTTGCGCCATGTGCGTGGCCAGCAACGCGCCGTCGGCGCTGCTCTGCACGCCATACAGCACGGTCAGGCGGCCCAGGTGCGTGTTCGGCGCGACAGCGGGCAGGCGTTTGCTCAGGCGTCGCACCAGCCCCGCGACTTCACTTGAGCGTGAACCATAGGCCACGAAATCCCTGGCTCCGGCGCGCATCGCATTGAGTACAAGCTGGTTGTCCATGCCGTCGCCCAGCGCGACGATCGCCAGCATCGGCTTGGCTTCCAGCGCGCTTTCGATCAGCGCGCTTTGGGTGACCACGTGGTCGCGGTCCAGGCCGATGAACACCAGGCTGGCGCAGGTCACGTCCACCAGTGCCAACAGTTCGTCGAGACTGCCGCCACCGGCGCTGACCACCTGGCCCAAGGGCGCAAGGGCGCCTTGCAGCCATTCCAGGTCGGTGCTGTTACGCGTGATCGCGAGGAAGGTTTGACTCAGGTTCTGGCTCATTGCGATAACTCGCTACGTGATATCGCACTTGCCGGCAGGCCGCCGGGCAAAGTGGCCCGGATCAAGCCGTTGAACAATGGCGTAAGAGGTCTGCGCATGGAAAGGCATCCTTGCTCGACTCAGGGTGTTTGTTGAGTGATCTCGTTACCGCGAATGACTTCTACGCTCTGCTTGCGCGGCGCGGCGCCAGGGCTGGTGGTGACAGGTTTGGGTGGGCCGGTCATGGCCAGCTGGCTGAATTGCAACAACTCGCGGTTGGCATTGGCCAGGTTGGCGGCAGAGTTGCTTTCGCCGGCCCAGTAGCGCGCCAGGCGTTTCTCATCGGCGCTGCGCACAGCCAGGCGCAGCACGCCGGCCTGGGTCGCGAGCATCAGGCGGCTCACCAGTTGTTCAGGAACGGCTAGCAACACGGTCCTGGCTGCGGCGCGCGATTGATCCTGTTTGAGTTTTTCCTCGGCGTTGCGTGCCGGGCTGGAAGGCTGGCCGTCGTTGGTCAACCCCAACTGCTCGCCGACCCCGAGCACCCGCAAGGCCGGCACCACGAGTTGGGCCGTTGGCTGCGGATTGAGGGTGTCCATGCGCAGGAACAGCAGCACATCCACATAGTCGCCCGGCGTCAGTTGCCCGCCGACAATGACCACTTCGTCCGTGGCGACCGCCAGGGCGCGTTCATTGGGGCGGATCATCCGCGACAGCTTGCTGCCGGCTTCGAAGCTTTCGTCGTTGAGCCAGCTGCCGGCGCTGAGGGCGCGCCACGGGGTGCGGCCAATCGCCTGGTCGAGGTTGGTGAGGCTGCCGGCCGGGGCGGTGTGCAACTGTTCCAGCACGACATCGGCGGCGGTGATCGGCGTATAGGGCGCGACATCGTTGACCAGCACGACCACGGGATGGCGGGTCGGGTCATTTGTCGACAGTGGCGCCTGTGCGATGGCCAGCGGTGCATTGACGGTGGATTGGGCAACGACCTCGGGGGCCGGTTGACGACTCAATGTGAGTCCCCAGTAACCGGTAATGATGGCACCGACCAGAAACAATCCGGCGAGACCCAGAGTGACACGGCTGTTCATGAAGGCTCTCCCTTTCCTGCTGCGCAAACCCCGTCAAGTCCGACGAGACAACTTCGCAATCAGGCAGCTATGAACATGGAACTATTTCGCTATTTGACCGTAGCGCAGGTAGAGCAAAATGCCATTAGCGCGGGGGGAAATATCTAACGAAAGTGCAAAGTTGCGATAAAACGACCCGTTTTTGACGTCAACGAAACGGTTAATACTTTAGTGTTAATGCGTATTTACAGTTGTTGGGCCGGGGAATGCCGACAATGCTGGTGCTGGCACTGGGGAATCATGTTGCGTCCGTGCAACACCCGTCGTCGTCCAGGAGAAATGTCATGTCTTTTTCCAAGCTTGTTGAGAAGGTCAAATCCGGGATCGTTTTTTACAAGGGCCTGGCAAGGGATACCGAGGGTGCGTCCGGTATCGAGTACGCGATCATTGCCGCCATGGTCGCGGTGGTGCTCGCCGGGCTCAGTTCGGGAATTGGGGATGATATTACGACGGTGTTCGGCAATATCTCGACGGCACTGGTCCCTGGTTCCTGATTAAGGCATCGGAAATGCTGAAATCGGGTACTAACGTCAGCGCTTCGTCCCTTGCAGGTGTCACCTCATGAACGCTCACGCACAGCCACGCCAACAGTTGCTTCTGGTGGATGACGAAGAGGACGCATTGCTTGAGTTGGCGGAGTTGCTGGAGGGTGAGGGGTTCAATTGTTTTACCGCCACTTCGGTCAAGCTTGCGCTGCAGCATCTGACCCGGCACCCCGATATCGCTTTGGTGATCACTGATTTGCGCATGCCGGAGGAGAGCGGCATGTCGTTGATCAGGCGGTTGCGCGAGCATACGTCTCGCGAGCATTTGCCGGTGATTGTGATGTCGGGGCATGCGGGCATGGATGATGTCAGTGATATGTTGCGTTTGCAGGTGCTGGATCTTTTTCGCAAGCCGATTTATCACGTGCGGTTGTTGGAGACGTTGAATAATCTGTTTCCGTTGCCGCAGGTTTATTTGGTCAAGGGGTGAGTTGAGTACATATCCATTTCTGCGGTAACGGCGGCTTACGGTTTCGCCCTTACGGCGAGTCCCTTTTGGCAAACGCCCCAAAAGTAACCAAAAGGTCTCGCCCCTGACGTACGGCCCCTCGCTTAGGCTCGGGGTTCCTTCGCTCCGGTATTCATCCGGGGGCATTGCCCTCCGGTCGGCTTCGCTTCGACCTACATGCAATGAGTTCGACTGCGTCGAACGGCGCTGCGCGCCCATCCCCGGATGAACACCTGCGCTCAGCCTGCCGAGGGGGCGGGTGGATCAAGATCAAAAGCTGCAGGCGAGCTAACGCTCGGCCTGTAGGAGCTGCCGCAGGCTGCGATCTTTTGATCTTGATCTTCCACCCTTTCGACATGGCCAAAATCAAAGGTAGGAGCAAGCTTATCAGGCCACCGGCCGCCAATGCCCGACCATGTGCTCCAGCTCTCCGACACCCACCAACTGAAAGTCCCCGCTCGCCCCCGCCTCGCTGGCCAGCAACGTCACCTCACTGGGCAGCCGTACCGGCTTCTTGAACTGCACCGCGATCTCGACCTTCGCCACAGGCAGATGCCCGGCCAGTGCCGCCAGTGTGCGCGCCTTGTTCCACAAGCCATGGGCGATGGCGGTCGGGAAACCGAAGAGTCGGGCGCTGGCCGCGCTCAGGTGGATCGGGTTGTAGTCGCCGGACACCTTGGCGTATTGCCGGCCGATGTCCGAGGGCGCTTTCCAGTGCTCGACTTCTTTCATGTCCAGACTCGTTACCAGGTTCTCCTCAAGCGGTTCGCCCTCGAGTTTGACGCCGCGGCAGAGCATCCGGCTTTGTGCCTCCCACAACGGCCCCAGTTGATCGTTGAGGGTGGTCAGCAAGTCGAACGTCGCGCCTTTGGCGTGGGGTTGCAGGTTCTGCACCTGCACGTTGACTCGCGCCCGATTCACCCCGCCCATGGGGCGTAGCAGACGAATTTGATTGCTCAGGTGAATCAGGCCCAGCAGCGGGAACGGGAAGTCCCTGGCTGTGAGCAATCGCATCTGCAAGGCAAAGCCGAGGATATGCGGATAGGTCGGCGGCAGCAGGCCGTTGTCAGCGAAGCCACAGACCTTGCGATAGGCCGCCAGGCGTTCGAGATCGACGTCGACCCAGCAGCGTAAACCCGAATCGGGCAGGGTAGTGCCGGTGATTTTTCGCCGTGTCGCCGCTCGTGCATACAACCCCGGGAGGCTGGGTTCGCGGTTGAGAGTGTGCCAGTCGGTGATCATCCTCAAGCCCCCAGAACGCTTTGCCCGCATACGCGCAACGCTTGCCCGGTGAATGCGCCAGTGCCGGGTTGCGCGAGCCAGGCCACGGCTTCGGCGACGTCCTGTGGCAGACCTCCTTGGCCGAGGGAACTCATGCGCCGTCCGGCTTCGCGCAGGCCGAAGGGTATGTGCGCGGTCATTTGTGTTTCGATGAATCCGGGTGCCACGGCGTTGATGCTGATGCCACGTTCGGTGAGCAGCGGGGCCCAGGCTTGTGCCAGGCCAATGAGTCCGGCCTTGCTCGCTGCGTAGTTGGTTTGCCCGCGATTGCCGGCGATGCCGCTGATGGAGGCCAGCAGAATCACCCGGGCGTTGTCGTGCAGGGCGCCGCTATCGAGCAGAGCTTTGGTCAGCACTTGCGGTGCGTTGAGGTTGACGGCCAGTACGGCGTCCCAGAAGTCCGGGGTCATGTTGGCCAGGGTTTTATCGCGGGTGATGCCGGCGTTGTGCACCACGATGTCGAGGCCTTCGGGCAATTGTTCGATCAACTGCGCGGCGGCGTCTTCGGCGCAGATGTCGAGGCTGATGCTGCGCCCGCCGAGGCGTGCGGCGAGGGCATCGAGGTCGGTTTTGGCCGCCGGCACATCGAGCAGGATGACGTCGGCACCGTCACGGGCCAGGGTTTCGGCGATGGCGGCACCAATGCCGCGTGCTGCGCCGGTAACCAGTGCCTTGCGCCCGGCGAGCGGGCGCGTCCAGTCGCTGACGGGCGTCGAGCACGGATTCAGGCGAATGACCTGCCCGGACACGAAGGCGCTTTTCGGCGAGAGGAAAAACCGCAGCGGGCCTTCCAGTTGCGCCTCGGCCCCTTCGCCGACGTAGATCAATTGCAGGGTGCCACCGCTGCGCAATTCCTTGGCCAGGGAACGGCTGAAACCTTCCAGGGCACGCTGCGCGCTGGCGGCGAACGGGTCACGCAGGGTTTGCGGATCGCGTCCGAGAATCACCAGGTGCGCACAGTGATCCAGGTTCTTCATCAGCGGCTGGAAAAACTCGCGCAGTTGCTTGAGCTGATCGGTGTGCAGCAGGTCACTGGCGTCGAACACCACGGCCTTGAGTTTCGGTCCATGGCCGGGAATCCAGGCCGTGGCCATCGAAGGCTCGGTGCCGTAGCTGTAGATCGCGTCGGTCAGGCGGTTGGCGAAGGCGCTGACGTGTTCCGCCAATGGCCCGCCGCCGATCAGCAACGCACCTTCCACGGGCCGCAGCCGGCCTGCCTGCCAGCGCTCCAGTCGAGTCGGTGTCGGCAACCCCAGGGCACCGACCAGGCGATGGCCGATGGATGAATTGGCGAAGTCGATATAGCGGTCAGACATGGAACGCGCTCCGAAAGCTGGGGTTCAAAGTGTGGACCATGAATGGCGATCAGTCGTTCGATCCACGAGATAAGGCCTACGCTTGGTCATTGTAGGAGCTGCCGAAGGCTGCGATCTTTTGATCTTGATTCCAAAAAGCCAAGTCAAAAGATCGCAGCCTTCGGCAGCTCCTACAGGGGTAGTTTCAATTTCCTTTTTCATCAGGAGTTCTTATGACCCAGCTGCGCCGCGTCGCGATCATCGGCGGTAACCGGATTCCTTTCGCCCGCTCCAACGGCCCCTACGCCACGGCCAGTAACCAGGTGATGCTCACCGCTGCCCTCGAAGGCCTGATCGAGCGCTACAACCTGCATGGCCAGCGCATCGGCGAAGTGGTCGCCGGGGCCGTGCTCAAGTTGGCGCGGGACATGAACCTCACACGCGAGTGCGTGCTCGGCTCGCGGTTGTCGCCCGCTACCCCGGCCTATGACATCCAGCAGGCGTGCGGCACCGGGCTGGAAGCGGCGTTGCTGGTGGCGAACAAGATTGCCCTGGGCCAGATCGATTGCGGCATCGCCGGTGGCGTGGACACCACCTCGGATGCACCGATCAGCGTCAGCGAAGGACTGCGCAAAATCCTCCTGCAAGCCAATCGCGCGAAAACCACCGGCGACAAACTGAAGACCTTCCTGCAATTGCGCCCCAAACATCTGATCCCCGAGTTCCCGCGCAACGGTGAGCCGCGCACGGGGTTGTCCATGGGGCAGCACTGCGAACTGATGGCCCAGACCTGGAACATCCCTCGCGAAGCCCAGGATCAATTGGCGCTTGAGAGCCATCAGAAGCTGGCGGCGTCCTACGCCGAAGGCTGGCACAACGATCTGATGACGCCGTTCCTGGGACTCACCCGAGACAACAACCTGCGCCCGGATTCGACCCTGGAAAAGCTCGCCGCACTCAAGCCGGCCTACGAGAAAAGCGCCAAGGGCACCCTGACCGCGGGCAACTCCACGCCGCTGACCGACGGGGCGTCACTGGTGCTGCTGGGCAGCGAGGAATGGGCGCAGGCGCGAGGGTTGCCGATTCTTGCCTACTGGCGTGACGGCGAGGCGGCGGCGGTGGATTTCGTCAACGGTGCCGAAGGGTTGTTGATGGCGCCGGTCTACGCCGTGCCGCGCTTGCTCGCGCGCAATGGCCTGACCCTGCAGGACTTCGACTACTACGAAATCCACGAAGCCTTCGCCGCGCAGGTGCTGTGCACATTGAAGGCCTGGGAAGATCCGCAGTACTGCAAAACCCGTCTCGGGCTCGATGCACCCTTGGGCTCGATTGACCGCAGTCGGCTCAACGTCAAGGGCAGTTCACTGGCGGCAGGGCATCCGTTTGCCGCCACCGGTGGGCGCATCGTCGCCAACCTGGCGAAGTTGCTGGATGCGGCGGGCAAGGGGCGAGGGCTGATTTCGATTTGCGCGGCGGGCGGGCAGGGGGTTACAGCGATTATCGAGCGTTGATGCACAAAAGATCGCAGCCTGCGGCAGCTCCTACAGGGTAGGTGTAGGAGCTGCCGCAGGCTGCGATCTTTTATCTTTTGATTTTCAGGTCCGGAACCTGCGCACCAGCCCGTCCAGCTCGTTCGACAGCCCGGCCAGGCTCTGGGAGTCCAGGCGTGCCGAGTTGGCCAGTTCCGCCACCAGTTGCGCATCGCCATGGATCTGGCTGATGTGCCGGTTGATGTCTTCGGCCACTTGATGCTGTTGTTCCGCCGCCGTGGCGATCTGGGTGTTCATGTCACGGATCACGTCCACCGACTCGCGAATCTGCCCGAAGCTGTTGCGCGCCTCACCGATGCGCGTCACCGATTGCTGGGACACTTCCAGGCTGGCGTGCATCTGTTGGGTCACCTGGCTGGTGCGTTTGGCCAGGTTGCCCAGCAGCCCGTCGATTTCCGCCGTGGAGTCGGCCGTGCGCTTGGCCAGGGCCCGTACTTCGTCGGCCACCACGGCAAAGCCGCGACCCTGTTCACCGGCCCGTGCCGCTTCGATCGCGGCGTTCAGCGCCAGCAGGTTGGTCTGTTCGGCGATCGAACGGATGGTCCCGAGGATCGACTGAATGTCATTGCTGTCGCGCTCCAGTTGTTGCATCGACTGGGCCGACTGTTCGATTTCCTGGCTCAGGCGATCCACGCTGTTCACGGCCGCATCGATCTGTTGCTGACCTTCGCGTGCCTGGCGCTGGCCACTGTCGGCGGATTCCGCCGCCTGGCTGCAAGAGCGTGCGACTTCGTTGGCGGTGGCGACCATTTCGTGGAACGCCGTGGACACCATGTCCACCGCTTCACGCTGGCGTCCGGCGGCTTCGGCCATGTCGCTGGAGACCTGGGTCGAACTCTTGGACGTGGCGAGGATCTTGCCCGCTGCGCCGCCGATGTTCTGGATCAGGTTGCGAATCGCGGTCAGGAACTGGTTGAACCAGTTGGCCAACTGCGCGGTTTCGTCGTTGCCACGGATTTGCAGGTTCTGGGTCAGGTCGCCTTCACCTTGGGCGATGCCTTCCAGGCCGCTGGCCACGCTGCGGATCGGACGCACGATGAGGCTGGCAAAACTGGCGCCGACGATGGCGAAGATGACGGCCAGGACGGCGGCGATGATGGCGATCAACCAGGTCAACTGGGTCGCGGAGCTCATCACGTCGTTCTGTTTGATCAGGCCGATGAAGGTCCAGCCCAGTTGCTCCGACGGCCAGACGTTGGCCATGTAGCGCTCGCCGTTCAACTCCACTTCCACCAGGCCCTTGCCGGCCTTGGCCAGTTGCGCGTAGCCCTCGCCCAGGCTGTTCAGCGGTTTGAAGTTGTGTTCCGGTTGTTTCGGATCCACCAGGACCGTGCCGGTGTTTTCCAGCAGCATCAGGTAGCCGGTTTCGCCGAGCTTGATCTGTTTCACGATTTCAGTGAGCTGCTTGAGCGTCACGTCGATGCTGACCACGCCACCGTTGGTGCCCAGCTTGTTGTCGATGGTGCGCACGGTGCTGACGTAGGTCGCGTCGTCCTGGGCCCAGTAGTAGGCCTCGGTGCGGAACGGCTTGCCCGGTTTGGCCTGGGCGGCCTTGTACCAGGGGCGCTGGCGCGGGTCGTAGTTGCTCAGTTTCGGATCATCCGGCCACGACACGTAGCCGCCCGCCGCCGTGCCGAGGATGGCATAGGCGTAGGCCGGGTGGCTGTTGCCCAGGTCCTGGAGCAAGGTGAAGACTTTCTTGTCCATCTCGCCCTGGGGAACGCTCTCGGCGTTGGCAGCCATGTAAGTCTTGAGGCTGTCGTCGGAGTTTCGGATCAACGGCTGCTTGGCCAGGTAATCGACGTTCTGGCTGATGCCGTCAAAGAACAATTGCATGGCGTTGCTGACCTGACGAATCTCGCGGGCACTGCCGTCGATAAATTCGTCTCTGGCATCACTGCGCAGGTTCAGCACAACGAGGGTGGCGACCAGCACCACGGGCAGGCAGGCGATGATTGCAAACGCCCAGGTCAACTTCTGTTTGATGTTCATCCGCGCTCCAGATTTTCTTGTAGGCCCACGCAGTGCAGATGACTCGCGGTTTATTGGCAGCCGTAATCGTTCTTGGTCAACCCGGGTCCCTGAGTGCGGCATCGCTTTTGTTGTGGCAGCGATTGTCGGACAAATCACTTTGTCACTAAGGACTTCGGCTGTTGTCGGCGGAAATTGAGGCCTGTTGAGAAAAATCCTACGGAAGGCTTGAGAGGTGGTGTCAGCTTCTGTCGCAATTGCCCTCAATGTCCTTGCACAACAAGTGGTGCAGGCTCGGCTATGATCCGGAGCGGCCCGTGGCGGTCGTCGGTTTTACCTGTGGAAATCGGCACATTGTGTGCTTGTGCAATGTTCATAAGTCGGCAACCCCTCCCCCCCGTGAGTGGATTGCCGTATAACGAATGACTTTCGCGTGTTTGGTAATAAAGGACCCACAATAAAAGCTGATGAAGACTCCAAAACGCATTGAACCCCTGATCGAGGACGGTCTGGTCGACGAGGTGCTGCGCCCACTCATGAGTGGTAAAGAAGCAGCTGTTTATGTGGTGCGCTGCGGTAACCAGTTACGTTGCGCGAAAGTCTACAAGGAGGCGAATAAACGCAGTTTCCGTCAGGCGGCCGAGTATCAGGAAGGCCGCAAGGTGCGCAACAGCCGTCAGGCCCGGGCGATGGCCAAGGGCTCCAAGTTTGGCCGCAAGGAAACCGAAGACGCCTGGCAGAACGCCGAAGTGGCGGCGCTGTTCCGTCTGGCCAATGCCGGCGTGCGGGTGCCCAAGCCGTTCGACTTCCTTGAAGGCGTGCTGCTCATGGAATTGGTGGCCGACGAGTACGGTGATGCCGCGCCGCGTCTGAACGATGTGGTGCTGGAACCGGACCAGGCACGCGAATATCACGCGTTCCTGATTTCGCAGATCGTGCTGATGCTGTGTACCGGTCTGGTGCACGGCGACCTGTCCGAGTTCAACGTGTTGCTGACGCCGACCGGCCCGGTGATCATCGACCTGCCACAAGCGGTGGATGCGGCGGGCAACAACCATGCGTTCAGCATGCTGGAGCGCGACGTGGGCAACATGGCGTCCTACTTCGGGCGGTTTGCGCCGGAATTGAAAAAGACCAAATACGCCAAGGAAATGTGGGCCTTGTACGAGGCTGGCACCTTGCACCCGGCCAGCGTCCTGACCGGCGAGTTCGCCGACACGGAGGAGCTGGCCGACGTGGGCGGCATCATGCGCGAAATCGAGGCCGCACGCCTGGATGAAGAGCGCAAGCAGGCGGCACGCGCGGCGGACGATGCACCGCCGGGCAAGACCGAAGAACCGCCTCCACCGTGGATGCAGTGATCGGCTAAAGAAAAACCCGGCTTCGGCCGGGTTTTTTATGCCCTCTGTAGGAGCTGCCGCAGGCTGCGATCTTTTGATTTTGTTTTTTAGAAGCAAGATCAAGAGATCGCAGCCTGCGGCAGCTCCTACAGGGTGGGAGTGCAGCAGCCGGATTCCAGATTCTTGAGGATCGGGCAGTCCGGCCGATGGTCGCCATGGCAGTGCTCAACCAGATCCTGCAACGTATCGCGCAACTGCCCCAGTTCGCGGATCTTCCGGTTCAGCTCATCGATATGCTGACGGGCCAAAGCCTTCACATCGGCGCTGGCGCGCTGGCGGTCTTGCCAGAGGGTCAGCAACTTGCCGACTTCCTCCAGGGAAAACCCCAGGTCCCGCGAGCGCTTGATGAACGCCAGCGTGTGCAGATCGTCATCGCCATACACCCGATAACCGCTGTCGGTGCGATGGGCAGCCTTGAGCAGGCCGATGGATTCGTAATAACGGATCATCTTTGCGCTAAGGCCGCTGTGTCGGGCCGCTTGGCCGATGTTCATCGGTTGTCCTCCAGGTCCTTGGGTTTCCAGGTTTTCAACAGTAGCGCATTGCTCACCACGCTGACGCTCGACAACGCCATGGCTGCACCGGCCAGCACTGGATTGAGGAAGCCAAACGCCGCCAGCGGAATGCCGATCAGGTTATAGACGAAGGCCCAGAACAGGTTCTGCCGAATCTTGGCGTAGGTCTTGCGGCTGATCTCCAATGCAGCTGGTACCAGTCGCGGATCGCCGCGCATCAGGGTGATGCCGGCCGCGTGCATGGCGACGTCGGTGCCGCCACCCATGGCGATGCCGATGTCGGCGGCGGCCAGTGCCGGGGCGTCATTGATGCCGTCGCCGACCATCGCCACCACTCCGGTTTCTTTCAGTGCGGCGACGGTGGCGGCTTTGTCCGCCGGCAACACTTCGGCATGCACGTCCTGGATGCCCAGCGCCTCGGCCACCACCTTGGCGCTACCGCGATTGTCGCCGGTCAGCAGGTGGCTGCTGATGTTCCGTGTGCTCAGTTGCTGCACCGCTTGCAGCGCGCCGGGTTTGAGGGTGTCACCGAAGGCGAACAGGCCCAGCACCTGTGGTTCGGGGGATTGTTCGATCAGCCAGGACAGGGTCCGGCCTTCTTTTTCCCACGCGATCGCCGAGTCTGCCAACGGTCCGGCGTTCAAGCCGCTGTCCTCCAGCAGGCGACGATTACCCAGGGCCAGGTGACGACCCTCCAGTGTGCCGGCAATGCCTCGGCCGGTCAGGGACTGGCTGTCGCTGACGTCGGCCACCTTCAAGTGGCGGTCGGCGCAGGCATCCAGAACGGCCTTGGCCAGCGGATGCTCACTGCCGCGTTGCAGGGCGCCGGCCAGTTGCAGCAGGCTCGCTTCATTGCCGTCGATGGCACTCAGATGAGCAATGCGCGGGGCGCCGGAGGTCAGGGTGCCGGTCTTGTCGAACACCACCGAGCTGACTTCATGGGCGCGCTCCAGGGCTTCGGCGTCCTTGATCAGAATCCCGTAGCGTGCCGCCACGCCGGTGCCGGCCATGATCGCCGTCGGCGTGGCCAGGCCCAGTGCGCAAGGGCAGGCGATCACCAGCACCGCGACGGCGTTGATCAGCGCGGTTTCCATCGGTGCGCCATACAGCCACCAGCCGATCAGGGTTGCCAGGGCAATCAACAGCACGGTGGGCACGAACACCTGGCTGACTTTATCCACCAGTTTCTGGATCGGCGCCTTTGCGGCCTGGGCGTCTTCCACCAGGCGGATGATCCGTGCCAGTACGGTTTCCGCACCGAGGGCCTGGGTGCGCACCAGCAACCGGCCTTCACCGTTGATCGCGCCGCCCGTGACTTTGTCGCCGGGCTGCTTGGGCACCGGCAGGCTCTCGCCACTGATCAGGGCTTCATCGGCGTGGCTCTGGCCTTCTATCACTTCGCCATCGACCGGGAAGCGCTCTCCGGGTTTGACCATCACCAGGTCATTAAGGCGCAGGGCGCTGATGGCGACTTCCTGCTCGCGGCCATCGAGCACCTGAATCGCCCGTTCCGGGCGCAAGGCTTCGAGGGCGCGGATGGCGCTGGCGGTCTGGCGCTTGGCGCGGCTTTCCAGGTACTTGCCCAGCAATACCAGGGCGATCACCACCGCCGAGGCTTCGAAATACAGGTGCGGCATGCGCCCGGCGGCGGTGGCCCATTCATACACACTCAAGCCATAACCGGCGCTGGTGCCCAGGGCCACCAGCAAATCCATGTTGCCGGCCCCGGCGCGTACGGCTTTCCAGGCAGCGACGTAAAACCGTGCACCGAAGATGAATTGCACCGGCGTGGCCAAGGCGAATTGCACCCAGGCCGGGAGCATCCAGTGCACGCCGAACGGTTGCAGCAGCATCGGCAAGACCAGCGGCAAGGCGAGGACGATGGCCATGATCAAGGCCAGACGTTCGCGATGCAGGCGCCTTTGCTGATTGTTGATCGGCGGGTGTTCGGCTTCCCATACGCTGGCGGTGTAACCGGCCTTGGTCACGGCCGCGATCAAGGTTTGCGGATCGACCTGGCCGAGCAGTTCAAGGTGGGCGCGTTCGTTGGCCAGGTTGACGCTGACGCCTTTGACGCCCGCCACCTTGCCCAGCGCCCGCTCGACACGACCGACGCAGGACGCGCAGGTCATGCCGTCGATGCTCAGTTCCAGGCTTTGCTGCGGCACGCTGTAGCCGGCCTTGGCCACGGCATCCATCAGGGCCGGCAGGCTGTCGCTGGGTGCCTGGACCCG
This sequence comes from Pseudomonas sp. PDM32, assembly GCF_019219225.1. Taxonomy (NCBI): domain Bacteria; kingdom Pseudomonadati; phylum Pseudomonadota; class Gammaproteobacteria; order Pseudomonadales; family Pseudomonadaceae; genus Pseudomonas; species Pseudomonas sp. PDM32. The sequence goes on along the minus strand of NZ_JAHUWE010000007.1, from coordinate 23,803 downwards.
GGCCTGTTCAGTGGCGAGGTTGACGCTGACAGCACTGGCGCCAATGACTTTGCTCAAGGCGCGCTCGACACGCCCGGCGCAACTGGCGCAGGTCATGCCGGCAATCGGCAGGTCGAACGTGGTGGATTCGGACATCGGTCGCACTCCCTGTAGTAGATGACCACAGGATCAACCTTGCCATGCTGGCAAGGTCAAGTGCCAATCTTATACCCACCGCTGATCCCCTGTAGGAGCGAGCTTGCTCGCGAAAAACGTCCAGACAACGCGTACATTCAGAAACCCAGCGTTACCGTTGGCGTTCATCGCGAGCAGGCTCGCTCCTACAAGTACAGTGGGTCAGTAGCCGAGTCCGGCGCGCTTGAGGTACATCCCTTCCTGCGTCATCGCGATCCGGTACTTGAGCACATCGCCGGCCTTGAGCTGGATGTCCTGCGACCCCGGCGCGAGCATGCCCGGATTGCAACCCGGCATCTGCCCCGGGAGCAACTTGAGGCGCAGCGAGACGATGCCGGGCGGCAGGTTGAACGAGGTGCTTTGTTCCTGAAACAGCCGTGCCGCCAATTGGTCCTGGATGTACACACCGATCTCGCAGCTGGTCGCGACTTCCAGGCGCTCGCGGGAAATTATCAGCACGCCATAATCCTGACCGGCAGCATTGACCGAAGGCACGGCGGCGAAAAGGCTGAGAAAGCCAAACAGGCTGAAAACCGACCAGCGCATGGCTGAATCTCCTGAGTTCGAGTCATTGATGGACGCAGCTTGGCCGAGCGTAGCGCCGATTGCCAGCCCGGCAGCTAACTTCAGAACTTGACCTTGCCATGGTGGCAAGCTCGAAACTGGACTCAACCCTCGGAAAAGGAGTCATCCCATGCAAGTGTTCAACGTTGAAGGCATGTCCTGTGGCCACTGCGTCAAGGCCATCACTCAGGCCGTGCAGGCCAGGGACCCGGCAGCCAGTGTGCGGGTCGATCTGGCGGCTAAAGAAGTCGGTGTCGAAAGTGCGCTGACTGCCCAGCAAGTGATCGAGGCGATCAGCGAAGAGGGGTATGGCGTCAAACTGGCCTGATTTTGATAGTTAGCGAGCTACCGGAATGTTCAAGGCGTCCATGCGCGGCTAGACTGTCGGGCTGCCGACTCCTGCCTCACTGGATGCCTGATGAACTTCCGTACCATTCTGATTCTCGGCGCCTTGAGCGCTTTCGGTCCGCTGGCGATCGATTTCTACCTGCCGGCGTTCCCGGCCATGGCGCTGGCTTTTGGCACGGACGAAAATCACGTCCAGATGACGTTGGCGGCCTACTTCCTCGGCTTGTCCATCGGTCAGTTAGCCTATGGCCCGGTGGCGGATCGTTTCGGGCGACGCATTCCGTTGCTCACCGGTGTCGGCCTGTTCACCGCCGCTTCGGTGGCGTGCGCCTATGCGCCGAATCTGGAGTGGCTGATCGGTGCGCGTTTCGTCCAGGCGTTGGGTGGCTGCGCGGGCATGGTGATTTCCCGGGCGGTGGTCAGCGACAAGTGTGATGCAGTGGGCTCGGCGAAAGTTTTTTCCCAGTTAATGCTGGTGATGGGGCTCGCGCCTATCCTTGCACCATTACTGGGTGGGTTGCTGGTCAACACCACAGGCTGGCAGTCGATCTTCCTGGCCTTGACCGGGTTCAGTGCGTTGGCGGGGCTGGCGGTGGCGACGGGATTGCCGGAAAGCTTGCCGGCCCACATACCGCGCCAACCGCTGTCGGGCGCGCTGCGCCAGTACGGTCGGCTGCTGGCCGACCCGATATTTCTTGGCCACGCCTTGACCGGGGGCATCGCCATCGCCGGGATGTTTGCCTACATCGCCGGTTCACCGTTCATCATCATCAAGCTCTACGGCGTTCCGGCCGAGCATTTCGGCTGGTTGTTCGGCACCAATGCGGCGGGCTTCATTCTGGTGGCGCAGGTCAACGCGCGGCTGCTGGCCAAACGTGGCCCGACCTTCTTGCTGGCGCGCGCGGTGTGGGTTTATCTCGCGGCCGGTCTGACCCTGCTCGCTGTCAGCGCTCTGCATCCGGCCCAGCTGTGGCCGCTGCTGATTCCATTGTTCATCTGTATTTCCAGCCTCGGTTGCATCAGCCCCAACGCCGCCGCCTGTGCGATGAGCGGGCAGGGCGCACGGGCCGGCAGCGCGTCGGCGCTGCTCGGTTGCCTGCAGTTCAGTGTGGCGGCCGGCGCCTCCGCGCTGGTGGGTATTTTGCACGATGGCAGCGCCGTGCCGATGGCCATGGTCATCAGCCTGTGCGGAATTCTGGTGGTGAGCGCTGCAGTGCTCACCCGGCGTTTGCAAAATGCCCGGGCGCTGGCGCAAGCCCAGGCTTGAGGCCGGAATCAGCCGGCAGCACGCTGCGGGTGGAGGATGGGAATCTGGTGAGGAGCCTGGATGCGGGCTTCGAGGGTACGCGTGAAAGCGCGAGCTTCTGCTTCGCTGCGGAACGTCACCGCATGCTGGTCAAGACGGACTTGCCACTGGGATTTTGCCAATTCTTTTATCAGGATCTTCACAACGGATCACCTCTCGTAAAAGACGTTACGCAAAAGACTGCCTCGCAGGAGATTCGATTGTAGTCCTGAATACGAGCATCATTGTGACAAGGATCAACTGTCGGACTGACGGTTTGTAACTAAAGAAAACACGACTTTTCGAGGGCGCCCACAGGGATTGTCTGCGACCGGAACGCTCCGGTCGCAGACGAAAAAACGCAGAAACAATGAAATCAGGAAGGTTTTTTTTCAGCGTTTCAAAACCCTTCCAGCACAATCTTGCCCTTGGCCTTGCCGCTTTCCAGCAGGGCATGGGCACGGCGCAAATTGGCCGCATTGATCGTGCCGAAGTGTTCGCCCACCGTGGTTTTCAGTGTCCCGGCATCGATCAGCCAGGCGACGCGATTGAGCAGGTTGTGCTGCTCGATCATGTCCGCGGTTTCAAACAGCGAACGGGTGTACATGAACTCCCAGTGCAGCGACAGGCTCTTGCGCTTGAGCTTGGTCACGTCCAGCGACTTGGGGTCATCGATCAGCGCCAGTTTGCCTTGGGGCGCCAACGCCTCGACCAGTTGGTCCAGGTGCTGGTCGGTCTGGGTCAGGCTGGCGACGTGGGTGACCTGATCCACACCGGCGCGCTTGAGTGCTTCGCTCAGTGGCTGTCCATGGTCGATCACCAGGTCGGCTCCCAGCTCCTTCACCCAGCTTTGGGTCTGCGCACGCGAAGCGGTGCCGATGACTTTCAGGGCCGTCAGCTGGTGAGCCAGCTGAGTAAGAATCGAGCCCACGCCACCTGCCGCGCCGACAATCAACAGGCTCTGGCCTTCATCGGTTTTGCCTTCGCGCACTTGCAGGCGTTCGAACAGCAATTCCCACGCCGTGATCGCGGTCAACGGCAGGGCGGCGGCCTCGGCGAAACCAAGGGTCTTGGGCATGTGGCCGACGATGCGTTCATCCACCACATGCAATTCGCTGTTGCCGCCCGCCCGGGCGATGGAACCGGCGTAAAACACCTTGTCACCGACCGAGAACAGCGTCACGTCACTGCCCACGGCCTTGACCACGCCAGCCACGTCCCAGCCCAGCACCTTGGCCGCACCGCCTTCGGGTTGGACGTTCTGGCGCACCTTGGTGTCCACCGGGTTGACCGAGATGGCTTTGACTTCCACCAGCAAGTCGCGAGGTCCGGCAACCGGCTCCGGCAGCTCGATGTCTTGCAGGGCTTTGTCGTCACTGATCGGTAACGAGGCGTAGTAGGCAATGGCTTTCATGGGCGACTCCTGAACACTAATAAAAGAAGTGATTCGATGGGGGGAGATGATTGGCTATTTCTCCTGAAGATAAAACCGGCTAAAAGAGCAGTCTCTTTCAATATTTTTTTGATAATCGGTGCTCTTGATGCTGCGTTTCGATGACTTGCAGTTGTTTGTCCGGGCGGCGGACCTGGGCAGTCTGTCCGCCGCCGCGCGGGGCATGGACATGTCGGCGGCGGTGGCCAGTGCAGCGCTCAAGCGCATCGAACGGCAACTCGGCGCCCGTCTATTGGCCCGTTCGACCCGCAGCTTGCGCCTGACCGCCGAAGGCGAGGGCTTTCTCGAATACGCCCGCGCGGCCCTGAGCAATCTCGACGAGGGCCGGCGATTACTGGCCAGCGGTCAGGACCAGGTCAGCGGGGTTCTGCAACTGTCGGCGCCGTCGGACTTTGGCCGCCATCTGCTGTTGCCCTGGCTTGACCAGTTTCAGCGCGAGCATCCGAAACTGACCGTGCGCCTGCTGCTGGGGGATCGCATCGCCGACCTGTTCCGCCAGCCGGTAGACATTGCCTTGCGCTACGGTGAACCGGAGGACTCCAGTCTGGTGGCGCTGCCCATCGCCCCGCAGAACCGCCGGGTGTTGTGCGCCGCTCCCGACTATCTGACACGCCACGGCGAACCGCGCCATCTGGAGCAACTGGCACAGCACAACTGTCTGTTGTACATGCTCGGCAGCAGGGTCCACGATCACTGGAGTTTTCACGACGGCAAACGCGAAGTCAGCCTGACCGTTAGCGGCGATCGCTTCAGTGACGATGCCGATGTCGTTCGCCTTTGGGCCGTGGCCGGTGCCGGGATCGCCTACAAATCCTGGCTCGATGTCGCCGCCGATGTACTGGCCGGCCGCTTGAAGGTGCTGATGCCGGAACTGCTCTGCGAGCGCGCACCGTTGAATCTGTTGTGCGCCCATCGCGCGCAATTGAGTAAGCCGGTGAACCTGTTGCGCGAAATGCTTGTCAGCCGATGCGCCCTGTTGAGCAGTCAATTTCCGGGCTTTTCGGATACCGATCATTAGTCGCACAAAAAAAGAGAAATTTCCCTCAGGAACGATCACCACCTAAGCCGGGCATCGGGCAGGAACCTCCGACCAACCCGCATATACTAGCGCTCTCATCATGTAAGTAGCGTCGATCCCCAATGGCGGGTCAACGTTCGAGTCGGCCCGGCAGCACGGTCATCCTTCTGACCTTCGCGGCATCGGCCAGGCAGCGCTAATGAGTGAGTAAGGCGTTGCCGGATTCATGGCAGTTTCCACGGATTGGCCGACGACACATTACTGGTCAAGATGTTTCTGGTCAGAAGACGAAACGATTCAACAGGGAGTGAATACATGGAACATGCACCTTGCATCAGCCAGATCGCCACATTGCTGGCTGACCCAAAGCGCAGCGCAATGATGTGGGCCTTGATGGATGGTTCGGCGCGAGCAACCGAAGAGTTGGCATTGCTGGCCGGCCTGTCACCGTCTTCGGCCAGTGCACACCTGGGACGTTTGTCCGCTGGAGGTCTGTTAAGGGTTGAAAGCCGCGGCCGCAAACGCTTCTTCCGCCTGGCTGCCCCGGAGGTCGGGGCGGCAATCGAAGCGCTGGCCAGCGCGACCTTCGCCAGCGCGCCCCAGGATATTCCGGAGGTGTTCAAGCGCAATGCGCCACTCGTCAAACCCCGGGCAGTGCGCTCGTCATTGCTGAGTGCCCGGCTGTGCGACGATCACTTGGGGGGTACCCTGTCCGCCGACCTGTATCAGCGACTGCTGGAAGCGGGTTGGATCGAACATTCGGATCAGCGGGTCACGGTCACGCTCAAGGGCGCGACGGAGTTGGCGGCACGGGGTGTGTTCATCCAGGCGCTGGCCCATCACAACGGCAGGGTTGCCTGCGCGTGCCCTGACTGGAGCGAAAGACGCCCGCACATGGGCGGCTCGCTGGGGGCCGCCTTGTTGCAACTGTTCATGCAGTCGGGGTGGCTGAGCCTGCCCAACGATTCCCGGGCCTTGCAGGTGACGGCCTCCGGGCAACGCGAAATTCATCGCTTTGCCCTGGAAACCGAGCTGGAAATGGCGTTGTAGGCGCCGGCTTGCCAGCGATGGCGGCCTCCCATCCAGCATCGCTGGCAAGCCATCCAATTACACGGTTTGCGTTTGCCCCTTAGGGTTTCACCAACCGCGCATCGAGACTGTTCTGTGCCAGGCGTCTGGCCTGGTCCTGGGTCATGCCCAGGTGGGTGTGCAGGGCATGGAAGTTCTCCGTGACATAACCGCCGAAGTACGCCGGGTCATCGGAGTTCACGGTCACTTTCACACCGCGTTCCAGCATGTCGAGAATGTTGTGCTGCGACATGTGATCGAACACACACAGTTTGGTGTTCGACAGAGGGCACACGGTCAGCGGGATCTGCTCGTCAATGATCCGCTGCATCAGGCGCTCGTCTTCGATGGCGCGTACGCCATGGTCGATGCGCTGGATTTTCAGCAGGTCGATGGCTTCCCAGATGTACTCGGGCGGGCCTTCTTCCCCGGCGTGGGCGACGGTCAGGAAGCCTTCGTGACGGGCACGGTCGAACACGCGCTGGAACTTGCTCGGCGGGTGGCCCATCTCGGAACTGTCCAGACCCACGGCGACGAACGCATCGCGGAACGGCAGTGCCTGGTCGAGGGTTTTATGTGCTTCATCTTCGCTCAGATGGCGCAGGAAGCTTAGGATCAAACCGCTGGTGATACCTAGCTGCTGCTCGCCATCCTTCAGCGCGGCGGCGATACCGTTGAGCACCACTTCGAAGGGGATGCCGCGGTCGGTGTGGGTCTGCGGGTCGAAGAACGGTTCGGTGTGAATCACGTTCTGCTCTTTGCAGCGCAGCAGGTATGCCCAGGTCAGGTCATAGAAATCCTGGGAGGTGCGCAGTACATCGGCACCCCGGTAATACAGGTCGAGGAACTCCTGCAGGTTGTTGAAGGCATACGCCTTGCGCAAGGTTTCGACGTCGCTCCATGGCAAGGCAATCTTGTTGCGCTCAGCCAGGGCGAACAACAGCTCGGGCTCCAGCGAGCCTTCCAGGTGCAGGTGCAATTCTGCCTTGGGCAGGGCGTTCAGCCAGTCATACATGATTCTTTTCTCATCAGGTGCAATGGTCGCCATTCTACAGAGGGTTGCCGCAACAATTGGTAAAACCTGACCAGGCGGTTCATCACACCTCTTCCTGTTCCCGTCGATAAGCGTAGGTATCGGCGAAGCGCGAGAGCAGGAACCTGGAGCAGGTCGTGGCCGGGTATTTAGCCGGGTGCAATGCATCCTGACACCCGGGCAGGCATTCGATGCGGGTATCCGGGTGCGGCTCGGCAAAGAACGGCATCGAATAACGATCCACGCCGAGCGGGCTGATCACCCGGTGCGGCGTCGACAGGTAACGATCGTTGCTCCAGCGCGCCATCATGTCGCCGAGGTTGACCACGAACGTACCGTCGATCGGTGGCGCGTCGATCCATTCGCCTTTGACGTTGCGTACCTGCAAGCCACCGGCGGCGTCCTGATAGAGCAGGGTGATGCAGCCGTAGTCGGTATGGGCGCCAGCGCCTTGCTGCTCGATGGAGCTGGCCGTGTGACGCGGCGGGTAGTGGATCAGGCGCAACACGCTGACCGGGTCATTGAAGCGAGTGTCGAAGAAGTCGCGCTCAATCCCCAGCGCAATGGTCATTGCCCGCAACAGCGTTTGTGCGAGGGCCTGCATGTCGATGTAGTGTTGCTCCATCAGCGCTTGCCAACCGGGCAGGGACGGATGGCGATTGGGGCCGCGCAAGGGTTTTTCCGCCAGTACGTCAGGGTGGTCGGCCGGCAGGTGCAGGCCCATGTCGAAGGTTTCCTTGAGGTCGCTGGGTTTGCTCGGGTCCAACTGTTCGGTGGAGATGGCGCCGTAGCCGCGATGATGACGGGTCTGGGTGATGTCGATCTTGAGTTTTTCGGCAGTGGGTTGGGCGAAGAAGCGTTTGGCGTGGTCGAGCAGGGCGTCGATGCGCGCGGCACTGATTGGATGGCCCTTGATGTAGAAAAACCCCCACTCGCGGCAGGCGTGGTCGATGTGTGCGGCCACGGCTGGCCAGGCGTTCTGGTCGTCGCTGTAGAGCGGGGCGATGTCGATGATGGGAAGTGGGTTCATGCGCAGTCCTTGAAAACGCTGAATTTCCAATGTAGGAGCTGCCGCAGGCTGCGATCTTTTAAAAGCAAGATCAAAAGATCGCAGCCTGCGGCAGCTCCTACAAAGTGTGTGTTACTTCGGTATTTCCGCCTTCATGCCTTCCACGTAGTAGTTCATCGACGCCAGTTCCGCCGTGGTCGCGCTCACGCCCGCCGGGATTTTTTCGACGCCGGCCTGATCCTTGATCGGCCCGGTGAACGGCTGCAGCGTACCGCTCTTGATATTGGCGATGAGCTGTTCGGCTTCGCTTTTCACCGCTGCCGGCACCAGGTCGCTGATCGGTAGCTCAACCGTGCCTTCTTTCAAACCGCCCCAGTAGTCCTGGGACTTCCAGTCATGATCGATCAGGCTTTGGGCTGCCTGAATGTAGTGCGGGCCCCAGTCGTTGACGATGGAGGTCAGCACCGCCTTCGGTCCGAAGTGCGCCATGTCCGAAGCATAGCCCACCGCATACACGCCGCGACGTTCGGCGGCCTGGATCGGCGCCGGGCTGTCGGTGTGCTGGAACACCACGTCCACGCCCTGATCGATCAGGGCGTTGGCGGCATCCGCTTCCTTGCCCGGATCGAACCAGGAGTTGACCCACACCACCTTGATCTCAGTGCCAGGGTTGTACTTGTTCAGGGCCAGCTGGATGGCGTTGATGTCGCGGATCACCTCCGGGATCGGGAACGAGGCGACATAGCCGATCTTCCTGGTCTTGGTCATCTTCGCCGCGAGGAAGCCGCCGACGTAGCGACCTTCATAGGTGCGCGCCAGGTAGGTGCCGAGGTTCTTGTCTTGCTTGTAGCCGGTGGCGTGTTCGAAGGTCACCTGGGGAAACTGCCTGGCGACTTTCACGGTCGGGTTCATGTAGCCGAAGGAGGTGGTGAAGATCAGGTCGTATTTGTCCTTGGCCATGTTGCGGATCACCCGCTCGGCGTCGGCCCCTTCGGCGACGTTCTCCACGTAGTTGGTGGTGATCTGCGGGCCGAATTTTGCCGCGAGCTCCTTGCGTCCCTGTTCATGCTGATAGGTCCAGCCGTGGTCGCCGATCGGGCCGATGTAAACGAAGCCGACTTTCAGCGGGTCGTTGGCGCTGGCACTCAGGCTGGCGCCGAGGCCGATGGCGGCGGTAACGGCGCAAAGCAGCTTCTTCAACGGACGGTTGTGCATGAATTGGAGCTCCATTTTGTTCTGTGGTTGGCAGGGGCAATGCAAATGGCTGACCAACCGGACAACAAAATCAAAAGATCGCAGCCTTCGGCCGCTCCTGCATGGCTTCGCGTACCTCTGTAGGAGCTGCCGAAGGCTGCGATCTTTTTCAACACCGGAACCAACGCAGTGCATCTGCCCAACCTCACGCCACCCTCTGGTGCGCTAAGGTAAAACGAAACGTTAACGCCACCCCGCAGTCAGTAGCTCATCGGCACCACTCGGCAAAAAGGCTCGCCATGCTCACCACCCTCAAGCAAGAAGGCTTCCTGCTGTTGGCGTTGATCGCCGCGTGCGTGGCCTATCCGCTGGAGCACTGGATGCTGCACAGCGGCCAGGGCATCGCATTGATCAGCGGGCTGGTGCTGATCGCCTTCATCGTCGCCGCCTCCATGCGCGTTGCCCATCAGGCCGAGTTGCTGGCGGAGAAGGTTGGTGATCCCTACGGCACGATGATCCTGACCCTGGCCGCCGTGCTGGTGGAAGTGGTGATCCTGGCGATCATGATGAGCAACGAAGCCTCGGCCACGCTGGTGCGCGATACGATCTACTCGGCGGTGATGCTCGACATCAATGGCATCCTGGGCCTCGCGGCGTTGATGGGCGGGCTCAAGCATGGCGAACAGTCCTATAACGACGATTCGGCGCGCAGTTACAGCGTGATGATTCTCACCGCCATGGGGGTCTCGATGGTGGTGCCGGAGTTCATTCCCGAAGCGAGATGGAAGCTCTTTTCGGCCTTTACCATCGGCACGATGGTGGTGCTCTACGCCTTGTTCCTGCGCATGCAGGTCGGGCCGCACAGTTATTTTTTCAGCTACAGCTACCCGGACAAGCGCCGCAGGAAGGAGCCTGGCGCGGAACGGCAGCCGGTCAATCTGGTGCTGAGTATCGGCACGCTGGTGTTCGGGGTGGTGGTGATTGGCGCGCTGGCCGAAGTGATGTCCAGGACCCTCGATCTGGGACTGGAAGGAACGGGGGCACCGCCGGTGATTACGGCGATCCTGGTGGCGGCGATCTCTGCGGCGCCGGAGATCTTGACCGCATTACGCGCGGCACTGGCCAACCGCATGCAGTCGGTGGTCAACATCGCCATGGGCGCGTCACTGTCGACGGTGATCCTGACGGTGCCGGTGATGGAGGCGATGGCGCTCTATACCGGCCAGCCATTCCAGATGGCCATGACCCCGGTGCAGACCGTGATGGTGTTTCTCACCCTGATCGTCAGCGCGATCAATCTCAACGACGGCGAAACCAACGCCATCGAAGGGATGACGCATTTCGTGTTGTTTGCGACGTTTATCATGTTGTCGCTGCTGGGACTCTGAAGGCCCCCACAAAACCAATGTGGGAGCGGGCTTGCTCCAGAAGGCGTCGTACCAGTCAATACTCATGTGACTGACACTCCGCTTTCGCGAGCAAGCCCGCTCCCACAGTTTTAAACGGTGTTGTGTCAGGTCCCGGCAATCAACTGTCGCGCCGCCTGGCTGTGATCGGCAATCAAGCCTTTCAGATCCAGCCCCTCGACCTGTCCGTCAATCACCCGCCACTTACCGCCGACCATCACCCGGTCCGCGCGATCGGCACCGCACAGCAGCAGGGCCGAGACCGGATCATGGCTACCGGAGAAGCGCAGTTCATCCAGTTTGAACAGCGCCAGGTCGGCCTGCTTGCCCACCGCCAGTTCACCGATATCGGTACGCCCCAACAGGCTGGCCGAGCCTTTGGTCGCCCAGCCGAGCACGCGTTCCGGGGTGATCTTCTCGGCGCCGTAGCGCAGGCGCTGGATGTACAGGGCCTGGCGCGCTTCGAGCATCATGTTCGAGGCATCGTTGGAGGCCGAACCGTCCACGCCCAGACCCAGCAGGGCGCCGGCGTCAGTCAATTCGATGCTCGGGCAGATGCCCGAGGCCAGGCGCATGTTCGAACTCGGGCAATGGCAGATACCGGTTCCGGCGGCGCCGAGGCGGGCGATCTCGTCCGGGTTGAAGTGGATGCCATGGGCCAGCCAGGTACGCGGGCCGAGCCAGCCGACGCTGTCCAGATAATCCACGGTGCGCAGGCCGAAGCGTTGCAGGCAGAAATCTTCTTCGTCGAGGGTTTCTGCCAGGTGGGTGTGCAGGCGCACGTCGAGTTTGTTTGCCAGTTCGGCACTGGCCGACATGATTTCCGGGGTCACCGAGAACGGCGAGCAGGGTGCCAGGGCGATCTGGATTTGCGCGCCGTCACCGCGCTCGTGGTATTCGGCGATCAGCCGCTGGCTGTCGGCGAGGATCACTTCGCCTTCCTGCACGGTCTGTTGCGGCGGCAGGCCACCGTCCTTTTCACCGAGGCTCATGGAGCCGCGGGTGAGCATGGCGCGCATGCCCAGTTCGCGAACGCTCTCGACTTGCACGTCGATGGCATTTTCCAGACCTTCCGGGAACAGGTAGTGATGGTCGGCGGCGGTGGTGCAGCCGGACAGCAGCAATTCAGCCAGTGCGACCTTGGTGGCGAGGGCGAGCTTTTCCGGGGTCAGGCGTGCCCAGACCGGGTACAGGGTTTTCAGCCACGGGAACAGCGGCTGATTGACCACCGGTGCCCAGGCGCGGGTCAGGGTTTGATAGAAGTGGTGATGGGTGTTGATCAGGCCCGGCAGGATCACATGCTCGCGGGCATCGAACACTTCATTGCACGGCGCGCAAGGTTGCTGGCCGGCGCCGAGCACTTCGACGATCAAACCGTCTTGCAGCACCAGGCCGCCACGGGCATCGAGACCGTTGGAGGTGAAAATAGCGAGGGGATTTTTTAACCAGGTACGGGTCGCAGGCATGTTGGCCGGCTCCTCTGAAAATTGGGTTCAGGGTTGCCAGCTCAGTGTTGCCCTGTCTGCTGATCCAGGTTCGCCGGGGAGGCGAGGTGGGCAGTTTCGATCAAAACGCCGTTATGGGCAAGCCCGGTCCGACAGGACAACAAAACTCCTGTGGGAGCGAGCTTGCTCGCGATAGCGGTGTGTCAGTCAAATCGTTGTTGGTTGTGCCGCCGTCATCGCGGGCAAGCCCGCTCCCACAGGGTAGTGTGTTGGCAGTGATTACCAGGGAATGGTCTCACCCCGGTAATTGATGAAGTGATGCCCGCCCTTGCCGACATACGCATTCACCTGATCAACCAGGCCGCGGGTGCTGGTTTCGACATCGATGTCCGCGCCTTCACCGCCCATGTCGGTCTTCACCCAGCCCGGGTGCAGCGACAGGACCGTGAGCGTTGTATCGCCCAACTGAGTGACGAAGCTGTTGGTCATGGAATTCAGTGCTGCCTTGCTGGCCTTGTACAGCGCCAGCTCCGGCGCATCGGGCATGGTCACGCTGCCCAGCACCGAACTCATGAACGCCAGCACGCCGCTGTCCGGGCGGATCTGTTCGACAAAACGCTGGGCCAGGTTGATCGGCGCCACGGCGTTGGTGAAAAACAACTGACCGACGTCGGCCATCGTCGCGCCACCGTTGGGTGTCTGGACATCCGGCCCCTTGACCCCGGCATTGACGAACAACAGGTCAAACACCTCGCCCTTGAGTTGTTGGCTCAGGGCGGACACCGCGGGCTGATCGTCCATGTCGAGTTTTTCGATCCGCACCTTGCCCAGGGCCTGCAAGGCCTCGGCCTTTTGCGGGTCGCGCACGGTGGCAGTGACTTGCCAGCCATCGGCCAGCAGGGTTTTCACCAGCCCGAGGCCGAGCCCTCGGGAGGCGCCGATGATGAGTGCGGTTTTTGCCTTGGACATGAGTGGCTTCCTTGAGAGTTCAGGATCGTGGATTCAATGGACACTGTTGCCCGAGCCGTTGTTGCAACTCTTCGCGTAGCGCGCCGAGTTCGGCCATGCGGGCTTCGATCAGTTTGAGTTTGTCTTGCAGCAGTTGCGTGACGGCGCTGTCCGGGTCGGGCGACTGCCAGATTGCCGTGACGCTGTTGCCGATCTCGCCGAGGGTAAAGCCCAGCCGTTGAGCGGTCTTGATGTACTGCACCAGTTGCACCATGTCTGGCGGATAGTCGCGATACCCGTTGGCGCTGCGTTGCGCCGCGATCAATCCGCGTTGCTCGTAGAAGCGCAGCGTGTCGCGGCTGACGGCGCTGGCCCGGGCTAATTCACCGATGCGCATCATGACGTCTCGAAGGGGCTTGACCCTGGAGCATACTCCAGGCTTTAGCCTTGTTGCTCCCTGAATTGATGGAGCAATGACGATGTGGACTGCAGCGCAATATCGCCGGTTGGTGCAAGGCAGTGCCTGGTATGACTTGTTGGTGACGATGGCGTTTGTCACGCCGTGGAGTTTTGCAGCGTTGCATGGGGTTTTGACTGCGCTGAGCCAGGCGTTGAGTTTGCCTGGTGAGTTGCCGCCGTTCGAACCGGTGCACATGTTGATGGCGAATCTGTTGGGCTCGATCGTCTGCGTATGGTCGGTGCTGCGGATTCGCGATCCGCAGCAGGCTTTCGGGCGGTATGACGCCGTGGCCAGATTTCTGTTCTCGGCCTGGCAGGCTTATGCCCTGATCCAGGGGGCGAGTTCGATTCTGGTGGTTTTTCTGGTGTTTGAATTGGCGTGGGGCGTGGCTCAGGTGTTGCCTGTTCGGGCGCCTTCGCGAGCAAGCCCGCTCCCACATGGGATGGGTGTGAACCCGGTCAAATGTGGGAGCGAGCCTGCTCGCGAAGAGGCCGGCCCGGTCACCACCTAATGCCCAGCCTGCCACGGTTGCCCCAACGACACCGGCGCATACAACCGTGTCCGCAGCGCATCCCGTGACAAAAGCACCAGTACCACAATGGTCGCGACATACGGCAGCATCGCCAGCAGGCTCGACGGAATCGCCAGCCCCAATCCCTGCGCCACCAGGTGCAGGATGCTGGCGAGCCCGAACAGGTACGCGCCGAGCAGCAGGCGCCACACCCGCCAACTGGCAAACACCACCAGCGCCAGGGCAATCCAGCCGCGCCCGGCGCTCATGTTTTCCGCCCACATCGGCGTGTACGCCAGGGACAGATAGGCCCCGGCCAATCCGGCCATGGCGCCACCAAACAACACCGCCAACGTACGCACTGACAACACCGGCAAACCCATGGCACTGGCGGCAGCGGGATTTTCCCCGACGGCTTGAATGATCAGCCCGACACGGCTTTTCAGAATGACCCAGGCCACCAGCGCAAACAGTGTGAACGACAGATAGACCAACAGGTCCTGGGCAAACAGCATCCGCCCGATCAGCGGGATCTCGCTCAGATAGGGAATCGCCAAGGGTTCGAAACCCGCCAGCGGCTTGCCGACCCAGGCCGCACCGACAAAAGTCGACAGGCCCACGCCGAAAATCGTCAGGGCCAGACCGGTGGCCACCTGATTGGCATTGAACACCAGCGCCACCAGAGCAAACAGCGATGACAGCAGCATCCCGGCGAACATCGCCAGCACTACGCCGAGCCACAGGTGCCCGGTGTTGAACGCGACGATGAAACCGATCACCGCGCCAAACAGCATCATGCCTTCCTGGCCCAGGTTGAGGACGCCGCTTTTCTCGCAGATCAGTTCCCCCAGCGCCACCAACAGTAACGGCGTACCGCAGCGGACCATGGCGTAGAAAATATTGCTCAGCAGATCGATATCCATCACAACGCTCCTGCGTGTACGGCGGTGGCTTGGGCGCGGCGGGTCCAGCGCAGGTTCAGGCGCGGCCGGTAGAGAATCAGCACGTCACTGGCCAGCAGGAAAAACAGCATCATGCCCTGGAACAATTGGGTGATCGCTTGCGGCAGGTTCAGGCTCATTTGTGCACTTTCGCCGCCGATGTACAGCAGCGCCATCAACAGGCTGGAAAGCAGGATGCCAAGCGGATTCAGGCGCCCGAGAAACGCTACGGTGATCGCCGCATAGCCGTAGCCCGGCGAGACCTGCGGCACCAACTGACCGATCGGCCCGGTGACTTCGCACACACCGGCAAGGCCGGCCAGACCGCCGCTGATCAACAGCGCGAGCCAGATCAAACGTTTCTCGCGAAAGCCGACGAATCCGGCGGCCCGCTTGTCCAGCCCGAGCACCTTGATCTGGAAACCGACGAAGCTTTTCTGCAACAGCACCCACACCGCCACCAAGGCGAGCAGGGCGAAATACACCCCGGCATGAACCCGTCCATCCTCCATCAGGAGCGGCAAGCGGCTGGCATCCCCGAACATCGCTGACTCGGGGAAATTGAACCCGGCGGGATCCTTCAACGGACCGTGAACGCAAAACTGCAACAGGTTCAGCGCGATGTAGTTGAGCATGATGCTGGTCAGGATTTCATTGGCGTTGAAGCGCGTGCTCAACCATGCGGTCAGGCCGGCCCAGGCGGCACCGGCCAGGGTGCCGGTGAGCAGAATCGCCACCAGCGCCCAGCGGCTTTGCATATCGATGATATTGACCGCCAGCGCACTGCCGGCCAATGCACCGAGCAGCAGCTGACCCTCGGCACCGATGTTCCAGATGCGCGCCTGGTAGGCGACGGCCAGGCCCAATGCGCACAGCAGGATCGGCAGGGCTTTGACCAACAATTCAGAGACGCCATACAGGTCGCTGACCGGAGCGATCAGCAGCGTGTGCAAGGTCAGCAGCGGGTCATGCCCGAGCGCGATGAACAACAACGATCCACAGCCCAGGGTCAGCGCAGCCGCCAGCAACGGCGAGCACCACAGCATCAGCCGCGATTGCTGGCCACGGGGTTCAAGAGAAAGCAGCATGTGACACTCCGTTAGCGCGTGGCGGATGCGAGTGATTGAGGGGCTGCGAACTGACCGGCCATCCAGCCGCCGACATCGCTCAGGCGCGTATCGACCGTGGCGTGGAGCGCCGACAGGCGACCGTCGCACAGGGCGCCGAGGCGGTCGCTGATCTGGAACAGTTCGTCGAGGTCTTCGGAAATCACCAGGATCGCCGCGCCGGCATCGCGCAAGGCAATCAAGGCGCGGTGAATGGTGGCAGCCGCGCCGACGTCCACCCCCCAGGTCGGGTGCGCGGCGACCAGCAGCCTGGGTTGCTGAAGGATTTCCCGGCCGAGGATGAATTTCTGCAGGTTGCCGCCGGACAGGCTGCGGGCCGGGGTCTGGCTATCGGGTGTCTTGACCCCGAAACGGCGGATGATTTCCTCGGCCAGCGTTTCGACTCTGCTGCGCCGGATCAGACCCTTGCTCACCAGCCCTTGCTGGAAAGCGGTCAGTAGCGCGTTGTCTGCAAGGCTCAACTCTGGCACTGCGCCATGGCCCAGGCGTTCGGCAGGGACGAAGCTCAGGCCAAGTCTGCGACGTGCGTCGGGGTGTAAATGGGCAACCGGTTCCTGGCCAAAGCGCAGGGTTGCGCCTTCGTTGCGATTGAGGCGTTGTTCGCCGCTGAGCAAAGCCAGCAGCTCGTCCTGGCCATTGCCCGCGACCCCGGCGATACCGACGATTTCGCCGCTGCGCACTTCAAGGTTGATGTCCTTGAGCGAGCACCCGAACGGGTCCGGGTTGTGCCAGGACAATCCGCGTACCTCAAGGAACGCATCACCCCCGGCCACCTTCGGGTAGTTCGCGTTCAGCTCGGCCGCCTCACCGACCATCAGGCGCGCCAGTTGCTGATCCGTACAGTCGGCTGGCACGCAATGTCCGGTCACGCGCCCGCCGCGCAGTACCGTCGCGCTCTGGCACAACGCGCGGACTTCCCCGAGCTTGTGGCTGATGAACAAAATGCTGCAGCCCTCGGCGGCGAGCCGGCGCAGGGTGACGAACAAGTCGTCGGCCTCTTGCGGCGTCAGCACCGAAGTCGGTTCATCGAGAATCAGCAGGCGAATGTCCTGCATCAGGCAGCGAATGATTTCCACCCGTTGCCGTTCCCCGATCGACAGGCTGTGGACAAGTCGCTCCGGTTCCAGCGCCATGCCATAGCGTCGCGACACCTCGCGAATCTTCGGCTCAAGTTGTCTGGGTGTGCCTGCCGCCGCGCCCATGGCCAGGGCGATGTTCTGCGCCACGCTCAAGGTTTCGAACAGCGAGAAATGCTGGAACACCATGCCAATGCCCAGGCCTCGCGCCTGGGCCGGGTTGCGCAGGCTCACCCGCTGACCCTGCCAGATCACCTCGCCCGAATCGGCCTGTGTGACGCCGTAGATGATTTTCATCAGCGTGCTTTTGCCCGCGCCGTTTTCGCCAAGCAGGGCATGGATCTCGCCAGGGGCAATGGTCAGGTCGATGGCATCGTTGGCCAGGCAACCGGGGTAGCGTTTTGTGATTGCGCGCAGTTGCAGGCGCGGAACCGGATCCGGGATTGGAGCGTGATTGGGCATGACAGGCTCGGTGCTGTTGGACTTGTGCCTGTGGATAAAGCAATTTTCTGGCCATCAGGTCAGGAAAATCTTCAGGTCCTGTGAGCCGAGGTGTTGAGCCCGCGGCTTTCAAATGAGCCACGCAGAGCCCGGCACCACATAGGGGCAACAGCGCAAATCAAGCCCCGATTTTGCTCGTGGGCTTTTGCTTAAAAAATGATCAATCGACCACAAGCCATACCGTGCAGGGTGCCGAGACGGCCATGAACGGGTTATCCACAGATTGCTCCACAGTATTTGTGCGCAAGCTCAAGGCATGGGCATAAGCACTGGGTGGCTTTCTTCTAAAGGTGATAAATCGTTGTAACTGTTTGTTTTTACTTGAATTTGATGCGCTTGATGGCAGATTGGACGAAAATTGAGCAAAGTCCGCAAAGCCGCATGACAGAAGGGTTACAGCGGTATGTGCTCAGGTTATCCACAGCCGGGTGCACAGCAGATGTGGGCAAATATGGAATAAGTGGAAAAGCGGTGTGCCCCAAAAGATCGCAGCACGATTCCCTGTAGGAGCTGCCGAAGGCTGCGATCTTTTGCTCTTGTTTTCAGCGCTGCAAAAGAATACGTCCACGACTCAAATCGGCCAGCTGTGACTGCAAGGTATCGATCTGCGCATCGCCTACCGCCAACTGCAACTCGACCCCATTGGCGGTGAAGCTTTCATCCACAACCAGTCCACCTGCCTCCGCCACCCGCAGCTTGACCAACGCCAGTTCGGCAAACCCGCAAGCGCAACGCAACGGCACCCGGCTGATCAACTCAACCTTTGGCGCCGCTTGCAGGCATTTGTTCGCACCGCCGCCATAGGCCCGGGCGAGACCGCCGGTGCCCAGCTGGATGCCGCCGTACCAGCGAATCACCAGCACCGCGACCTGATCACAATCCTGTGCCTCTATCGCCGCCAGAATAGGCCGACCTGCCGTGCCGCCGGGCTCGCCATCATCGGTGCTGCGATATTGATCGCCGAGCTTCCATGCCCAGCAGTTGTGCGAGGCATTCAAGTCACTGTGCTGTTCAATGAACGCCTGGGCCTCGGCCGGGCTGGAGATCGGCGCGGCGAAGGTAATGAAGCGGCTCTTGCGAATCTCTTCGCGGTATTCGCAAAAACCGCTGAGGGTAAAAGGCATATGTATTTAGATGGCAGGTTGCAGGCCGCAGCCCTTGAGAATGATGCGGATCAGGTTGTCCCCGGCGTCTTCCATGTCTTGCTTGGTCAACTTGGTGCGCCCGGTGACGCGGCAGATCTGCGTGGCGAAGTCGGCGTAATGCTGGGTGCTGCCCCACAACAGGAAGATCAGGTGCACCGGGTCGACCGGGTCCATTTTACCGGCGTCGATCCAGGCCTGGAACACGCCCGCACGACCCTGGAACCAGGCGCGATAGTCCTGGTTGAAATACTCGGTCAGGCATTCACCGCCACTGATGACTTCCATGGCGAATATTCGCGAGGCTTGCGGCTGGCGGCGGGAGAACTCCATTTTGGCGCGAATGTAACGGGTCAAGGCCTCGGTCGGATCATCCTCGGCGGTGAGGGTGTTGAAGGTGCTGTCCCACAACTCGATGATGTTGCTCAGCACCGCCACGTACAAACCGAGCTTGTTGGTGAAGTAGTAATGCAGGTTTGCCTTGGGCAGCCCGGCGTTCTGGGCGATGGTGTTCATGCTCGTGCCTTTGTACCCGTGACGGGCGAACTCGTCTTCGGCGGCTTTGATGATGGTCTCTTCGTTCTTCTGACGAATGCGGCTGACGGGTTTTCCGCCGTGGGCTGGGACTTCAAAGGTCATAGGCACTTCCGAACAGGTAGGTGGGTGCAGCCAGTGCGTTGATAGCGTAAAACCGAAACCGCCACAACCCTGTAGGAGCTGCCGAAGGCTGCGATCTTTTGATCTTGATTTCAAGGATCAAAGGATCGCAGCCTTCGGCAGCTCCTACAGGGGGGGATTGTTCAACGCGTCGCGGCCAGGCTCTCGAGAAAACTCTCCAGCACCAGATGCGGTCGACGGCCCTTGCGTGTGACCGACGCCAGGCTCAGGTCATAGAAGCGCGTTTTGGCTTTCAACGCTCGCAACCGGCCCTGCTGCACCCAAAGACTTGCATAGTGATCCGGCAGATAACCGATATAGCGTCCGGTCAGGATCAGGAACGCCATACCCTCGCGGTCCGAGGCGCTGGCGGTGCAATTGAGCGCCTGGTAGTGAGCCTGGATCTCCGCCGGCAAGCGGAAGGTGGGGGCGATGGCGTCCTGACTGTTCAGGCGCTCGTCGTCCAGTTGTTTGTCGTCGACATAAAACAGCGGGTGGCCGACCGCGCAGTACAACAGCGATCGCTCGCTATACAGCGGTTGATATTCCAGTCCGGAAAGCGCGCTGGCCTGCGGCACCACGCCGACGTGCAGGCGGCCGTCGAGTACACCTTGTTCGACCTCGTTGGGCGCGATCATGCGGATCTGGATCTGCACGTCCGGGCCGCGCTCTTTCAACTGCGCGAGGGCATGGGTGATGCGCATGTGGGGCAGGGTGACCAGGTTGTCCGTCAGGCCAATGATCAATTCGCCACGCAAGTGCTGGTGCAGGCCGTTGACCTCGGTGCGGAAGCTTTCCAGCGCACTCAACAGTTGCAACGCTGATTGATAGACCTCGCGGCCTTCTTCGGTCAGGGAAAAACCGGCGCGTCCACGTTGGCACAGGCGCAGGCCGAGGCGTTGCTCCAGATCGCTCATCTGCTGGCTGATCGCCGAACGACCGATGCCCAGCACGGTTTCCGCTGCGGAGAAGCCGCCGCATTCCACCACGCTGCGAAAGATCCTCAGCAGGCGAATATCAAAGTCGCTGACCTGGGCCAGCGGATCGGGACGGCGAGTGCTCATGCGGGTTACTCGAAAGTTTAGTGATTGTCTGACTGAACATTAGAAGAGTTGCATTTCACCGACTTTATCCCCGTGGCAATTTAGCTGCAACAACGGTTTTCAATCATTACGCCGCTTATTGCCTTGCGAGGTTTTGCCCATGAACTTGCCTGAAAACGCCCCGACTTCGCTGGCCAGCCAGCTCAAGCTCGATGCTCACTGGATGCCTTACACCGCCAACCGCAACTTCCAGCGCGACCCGCGCCTGATCGTTGGCGCCGAAGGCAGCTGGCTGATCGACGACAAGGGCCGCAAGGTGTATGACTCGCTGTCGGGTCTATGGACCTGTGGCGCCGGCCACACCCGCAAGGAAATCCAGGAAGCGGTTGCCAGGCAACTGGGCACGCTCGATTACTCGCCAGGCTTCCAGTACGGTCATCCGCTGTCGTTCCAGCTGGCCGAGAAAATCACCGACCTGACCCCGGGCAACCTGAACCACGTGTTCTTCACCGACTCGGGCTCCGAGTGTGCTGACACTGCTGTGAAGATGGTCCGTGCCTACTGGCGCCTGAAAGGCCAATCGACCAAAACCAAGATGATCGGCCGTGCCCGTGGCTACCACGGTGTGAACATCGCCGGCACTAGCCTTGGCGGCGTGAACGGCAACCGCAAACTGTTCGGTCAGGCGATGATGGACGTCGACCACCTGCCCCACACTCTGCTGGCAAGCAACGCCTATTCCCGTGGCATGCCGGAGCAGGGTGGCATTGCCCTGGCTGACGAACTGCTCAAGCTGATCGAACTGCACGATGCGTCGAACATCGCGGCGGTGTTCGTCGAGCCATTGGCCGGTTCCGCTGGCGTGCTGGTTCCGCCACAGGGCTACCTCAAGCGTCTGCGTGAAATCTGCGACCAGCACAACATCCTGCTGGTATTCGACGAAGTGATCACCGGTTTCGGCCGTACCGGCACCATGTTCGGCGCCACCACCTTCGGCGTGACCCCGGACCTGATGTGCATTGCCAAGCAGGTCACCAACGGCGCGATCCCGATGGGCGCGGTGATTGCCAGCTCCGAGATCTACCAGACCTTCATGAATCAGCCGACGCCTGAATACGCGGTTGAGTTCCCCCATGGCTACACCTATTCGGCACACCCGGTGGCTTGCGCGGCGGGCCTGGCAGCACTCGACCTGCTGCAAAAGGAAAACCTGGTACAGAGCGTGGCCGAAGTCGCACCGCATTTCGAAAATGCGCTGCACGGCCTCAAAGGCACCAAGAACATTATCGACATCCGCAACTTCGGCCTGGCCGGTGCGATCCAGATCGCTCCACGTGACGGCGACGCGATCGTGCGTCCGTTCGAAGCCGGCATGGCGCTGTGGAAAGCCGGGTTCTACGTACGCTTCGGCGGCGACACCCTGCAGTTCGGCCCAACCTTCAATAGCAAGCCGCAGGATCTTGACCGCCTGTTTGACGCGGTCGGCGAAGTGCTGGGCAAGATCGACTGATTTCTCCTTCTATATACCTATAAACAACGGGCGTCCGGGAACGGGCGCCTGTGGACAACTTTTCAGGAGCTTCCATGAGCGTTATTCCGCATTTGATCAATGGCGAACTGGTGACCGAGAACGGTCGCGCGGTTGATGTGTTCAACCCGTCTACCGGCCAGGCTATTCACAAGTTGCCGCTGGCGACCCGCGAAACCATCCAGAGCGCCATCGACGCGGCCAAGGCTGCATTCCCGGCCTGGCGCAACACGCCGCCGGCCAAGCGTGCCCAGGTGATGTTCCGCTTCAAGCAACTGCTGGAGCAGAACGAAGCACGTATCGCGCAACTGATCAGCGAAGAGCACGGCAAGACCCTGGAAGATGCTGCCGGTGAACTGAAGCGCGGCATCGAGAACGTCGAGTTCGCTTGCGCGGCTCCGGAAATCCTCAAGGGCGAGTACAGCCGCAACGTCGGCCCGAACATCGATGCCTGGTCTGACTTCCAGCCATTGGGCGTTGTCGCCGGTATCACGCCGTTCAACTTCCCGGCCATGGTGCCGCTGTGGATGTACCCACTGGCGATCGTCTGCGGCAACTGCTTCATCCTCAAGCCATCCGAGCGTGACCCGAGCTCGACGCTGCTGATTGCCCAGCTGCTGCTGGAAGCCGGTTTGCCTAAAGGCGTACTGAGCGTGGTGCACGGCGACAAGACTGCAGTGGATGCGTTGATCGAGGCGCCGGAAGTCAAGGCGCTCAGCTTTGTCGGTTCGACGCCGATTGCCGAATACATCTACTCCGAAGGCACCAAGCGCGGCAAACGCGTTCAGGCCCTGGGTGGTGCGAAGAACCACGCCGTGCTGATGCCGGATGCTGATCTGGACAACGCTGTCAGCGCACTGATGGGCGCGGCTTACGGTTCTTGCGGTGAGCGCTGCATGGCGATCTCCGTGACCGTGTGTGTCGGTGACCAGGTCGCAGACGCCCTGGTGGCCAAACTGGTTCCGCAAATCCAGGCGCTGAAAATCGGTGCCGGTACTTCCTGCGGCCTGGACATGGGCCCACTGGTGACTGGCCAGGCTCGCGACAAAGTCAGCGGTTATGTAGAAGACGGCGTAGCCGCCGGCGCGACGCTGGTGGTGGATGGTCGTGGCCTGACCGTGGCCGGTCATGAAGAAGGCTTCTTCCTGGGTGGTTGCCTGTTCGACAACGTCACGCCAGAGATGCGTATCTATAAAGAAGAGATCTTCGGGCCGGTGTTGTGCGTTGTTCGGGTCAACAGCCTGGAAGAAGCCATGCAACTGATCAACGATCACGAGTATGGCAACGGCACCTGCATCTTCACCCGTGACGGCGAAGCGGCGCGGTTGTTCTGCGACGAGATCGAAGTCGGCATGGTCGGCGTCAACGTACCGTTGCCGGTGCCGGTCGCCTATCACAGCTTCGGCGGCTGGAAGCGTTCGCTGTTCGGCGACCTGCATGCCTACGGCCCGGATGGCGTGCGTTTCTACACCCGCCGCAAGGCCATCACCCAGCGCTGGCCGCAGCGTGCGAGCCATGAAGCTTCGCAGTTCGCGTTCCCTAGCTTGTAAGTAGAAGGGCGTAGAAGGCCGACCCATTGGGTCGGCCTTTTTGTTTTAGAGGCTTTTTTGATCTATATGACAGATTTGTGAAAATCAGTGCTTGACGACAGATTCTGGAGGCCTATAATTCGCCCCACTTCCGGCGCAGTCGAAACGGAAAACTCCTTGGTAAACAAAGAGTTACGCAGTTTTCGGCAGCAGGTTGCTTCAGGTCATCGAAGCGCCAAGGAAGTTGAAAAAGAGGTGTTGACAGCAGCGAGTAACGCTGTAGAATTCGCCTCCCGCTGACGAGAGATCGAAAGCGCAAGTGGTTGAAGTTGTTAAGGATTCC
>NZ_JAHUWE010000079.1:0-226 GCF_019219225.1 Pseudomonas sp. PDM32 | reverse complement strand
TTGCCCGAGTGGCAGGGATTCGGCCCGCCGGACGCCAGTCGCTGGTGCAATTACACAGAGACCTATTATTACGATGAAGCGGGCAATCTGCTGCAGCGCCTGCATCACGGCGCGGTAGACGACACCTTGATCATGCGCGTGGCATCGCACAGCAATCGCAGCGTGAAAGACCGAGCCGGCCAGCCGGCCATTGACGAACAATTCGACGCTCGCGGCAACCTGCTGG
>NZ_JAHUWE010000078.1:0-243 GCF_019219225.1 Pseudomonas sp. PDM32 | reverse complement strand
ACTTCTGAGTTCGGGATGGGATCAGGTGGTTCCAACGCTCTATGGTCGTCAAGAAATTCGGGTACTGAGTCGTGGCCAGTTGGCCTCGCTTCAGCAAATTGGGTATGTGACAGCTAGGTGTTTTGTGAGTATCTCGAACTTTCGGTTCGTTTCGTCTTCACACACCGCAATCTGGCCTTTCGACGCAAATTGCTTGGGTGTTATATGGTCAAGCCTCACGGGCAATTAGTATTGGTTAGCTCA
>NZ_JAHUWE010000077.1:0-252 GCF_019219225.1 Pseudomonas sp. PDM32 | reverse complement strand
GCTGTGAGGCGTTGAGCTAACCAATACTAATTGCCCGTGAGGCTTGACCATATAACACCCAAGCAATTTGCGTCGAAAGGCCAGATTGCGGTGTGTGAAGACGAAACGAACCGAAAGTTCGAGAGACTCACAAAACACCAGCTGTCACATACCCAATTTGCTGAAGCGAGGCCAACTGGTCACGACTCAGTACCCGAATTTCTTGACGACCATAGAGCGTTGGAACCACCTGATCCCATCCCGAACTCAGAA
>NZ_JAHUWE010000076.1:0-253 GCF_019219225.1 Pseudomonas sp. PDM32 | reverse complement strand
TTGCACGCAGGAGGTCAACGGTTCGATCCCGTTTGGCTCCACCACTACTGCTTCTGATTGTATAAAGCTTAGAAATGAGCATTCCATCGGTTCGATGGTGAATGTTGATTTCTAGTCTTTGACTAGTCGTTCTTTAAAAATTTGGGTATGTGATAGAAAGATAGACTGAACGTTACTTTCACTGGTAACGGATCAGGCTAAGGTAAAATTTGTGAGTTGCTCTTTATGAGCAAGAATCGAATTTTCGGCGAAT
>NZ_JAHUWE010000075.1:0-255 GCF_019219225.1 Pseudomonas sp. PDM32 | reverse complement strand
AGCGCATCGAGCCGGTGCGGCGCTTCGCCTACGACACGCTCTACCAGCTAATCAGCGCCACCGGCTGGGAAACCGCCAAGCCGTCGTTGGGGCCGGCGTTGCCCGAGTGGCAGGGATTCGGCCCGCCTGACGCCAGTCGCTGGTGCAATTACACAGAGACCTATTATTACGATGAAGCGGGCAATCTGCTGCAGCGTCTGCATCACGGCGCGGTAGACGACACCTTGATCATGCGCGTGGCATCGCACAGCAATC
>NZ_JAHUWE010000074.1:0-255 GCF_019219225.1 Pseudomonas sp. PDM32 | reverse complement strand
CGATCATCTGGGAGGGCGATGACCCTGCCGAAAGCCGCAACATCACCTACCGCGAGCTGCACGAGCAGGTCTGCAAGTTCGCCAACGCCCTGCGCGGCCAGGACGTGCACCGCGGCGACGTGGTGACCATCTACATGCCGATGATCCCCGAAGCCGTGGTCGCCATGCTGGCCTGCACCCGGATCGGCGCGATTCACTCGGTGGTGTTCGGCGGCTTCTCGCCGGAAGCCCTGGCCGGTCGCATCATCGACTGCA
>NZ_JAHUWE010000073.1:0-255 GCF_019219225.1 Pseudomonas sp. PDM32 | reverse complement strand
CCGTATTTCTACAGGCGTTTCCCACACAAAATTGGTGGGTCTGGGCAGATTCGAACTGCCGACCTCACCCTTATCAGGGGTGCGCTCTAACCAACTGAGCTACAGACCCAATTTCGGGCTGCTTCTTATCGTCTTCTTCAATGAATCAAGCAATTCGTGTGGGAGCTTATGGAGCAGCTGAGTCGTCGATTAAGGAGGTGATCCAGCCGCAGGTTCCCCTACGGCTACCTTGTTACGACTTCACCCCAGTCATGA
>NZ_JAHUWE010000072.1:0-255 GCF_019219225.1 Pseudomonas sp. PDM32 | reverse complement strand
CCGTATTTCTACAGGCGTTTCCCACACAAAATTGGTGGGTCTGGGCAGATTCGAACTGCCGACCTCACCCTTATCAGGGGTGCGCTCTAACCAACTGAGCTACAGACCCAATTTCGGGCTGCTTCTTTTCGTCTTCTTCAATGAATCAAGCAATTCGTGTGGGAGCTTATGGAGCAGCTGAGTCGTCGATTAAGGAGGTGATCCAGCCGCAGGTTCCCCTACGGCTACCTTGTTACGACTTCACCCCAGTCATGA
>NZ_JAHUWE010000071.1:0-255 GCF_019219225.1 Pseudomonas sp. PDM32 | reverse complement strand
TCTATCTGGCCAAAGGCGTTGTACTCGATGGCATTGACCAGCGTGTCGGCGGTGGATTGGCCGGAGCGTTGCAGCCCGACCGAATGCAGTTGCCCGGCGCGGTCATAGGTGAAATGTCGGGTATGACTTTTGGCGTCGGTTTGCTTAAGCACTTCGCCGGTGGGCGCGTAGGTCCACAACGACTGCGCGCCGTCGCCCGGCTCCAGCAAGCCGTCGCGGTCAGCTTCCTGGGTTGGCCAGTCGATAGGGGCAAAG
>NZ_JAHUWE010000070.1:0-255 GCF_019219225.1 Pseudomonas sp. PDM32 | reverse complement strand
ACTTCTGAGTTCGGGATGGGATCAGGTGGTTCCAACGCTCTATGGTCGTCAAGAAATTCGGGTACTGAGTCGTGGCCAGTTGGCCTCGCTTCAGCAAATTGGGTATGTGACAGCTAGGTGTTTTGTGCGTCTCTCGAACTTTCGGTTCGTTTCGTCTTCACACACCGCAATCTGGCCTTTCGACGCAAATTGCTTGGGTGTTATATGGTCAAGCCTCACGGGCAATTAGTATTGGTTAGCTCAACGCCTCACAGC